>JBBRZR010000657.1:0-1249 GCA_038236495.1 Burkholderiales bacterium | reverse complement strand
CGGCTGCGCTCAAGGGCAGTGGCATTGCCTGCCCGAACCTCAATGACTACGCCTGGCGGCTCTGGGACTACTGGGAGCGCCACCTCGACCCCGACCTGTTCATCGACCGCAGCCTCAAGGGCGCGGTGGGCGGCAAGGTGGTGCTGATCACCGGCGGCTCGTCGGGCATCGGCCTGGCAGCGGCCTGCAAGTTTGCCGAGGCCGGCGCCATCACCCTCATTTGCGCGCGTGGCGAGGACAAGCTGCAACTGGCGGTAGACGAGATCCACGCTTTTGTCGAAGCCAAGGGCGCCAAGAAGGCCCAGGTCTACAGCTACTCGGTCGATATCGCCGACGAGGCCGGCTGCGCCGAGTTTGTCAAGTTGGTTCAGGCCCAGCACGGTGGCGTGGACTTTCTTGTCAACAACGCCGGCCGCTCGATCCGCCGGGCGATCGAGAACAGCTACGACCGCTTCCACGACTTCGAGCGCACGATGAGCCTGAATTATTTTGGCTGCCTGCGCGTGACGATGGGTTTCTTGCCGGGCATGGTCAAGAAGCACAAGGGCCATGTGGTCAACATCAGCTCGATCGGCGTGTTGACCAATGCGCCGCGCTTCTCGGCCTATGTCGCCAGCAAGGCCGCGCTGGACGCCTGGACCCGCTGTGCGTCCAGCGAGTACGCCGACCAGGGCGTGAGCTTCACCACCATCAACATGCCGCTGGTGCGCACACCGATGATCGCGCCCACCCAGATCTACAAGAACGTGCCCACACTGGCGCCCGAGGAAGCGGCCGACATGATCGCCCAGGCCTGCGTCTACAAGCCGGTGCGCGTCGCGACGAGGTTGGGCATCTCGGGCCAGGTGCTGCACGCGCTGGCCCCGCGGGTGGCGCAGATCGTGATGAACACCACCTTCCGGATGTTCCCGGACAGCGACGCGGCCAAGGGCGCCAAGGGCGACAAGCCCAAGCTCTCCGCCGAGGCGATTGCGATGCAGCAGATGATGCGCGGCATCCACTTTTGAAGCGAATTCACCGCCATGGCGTTGAATGGTGACAGGCTGTTTGCGGCTCGTTGCTGCCGTGCGTCTCACCAGGATGCTGACGTTCGACGATCGGTCCTGGTGGCAACCAAGGCCGTCGGGCAACCGGCTCCGTGACTGATCGAGTAGGAACCCTCATCACTGAGGGCCCCTCTCACAGAACCGTACTTGTGCTGTTCACATACGGCTCTTCGGAACCACGGGTTATCAACCCCGTGGCTGAT
>JBBRZR010000656.1:0-1362 GCA_038236495.1 Burkholderiales bacterium | reverse complement strand
GCTGCTGATCACCCGCATCACCGACAACAAGGGCCGGGTATTGCAAGAGACGCGGCCGCCAGTGATCACTGAATCGATGCGGGTGATCGAAGCCCGCAACGCGTTTGTGATGACCCAACTGCTGGGCGAGGTGGCACGGTCAGGCACCGCGGCCAAGGTCTACGCCACCTTCAAGCGTTTGGACCTGTACGGCAAGACCGGCACCACCAACGACTCGCTGGACGCCTGGTTCGCGGGCTACCAGCCCAACTTGGCGGCGGTGGTGTGGATCGGCTACGACACCCCGCGCAAGCTGGGCGACCGCGAGACCGGCGGTGGCCTGGCCCTGCCGGTGTGGATCGAGTACATGACGCAGGCGCTGAAAAAACTGCCCGAGGTGCAGATACCTGTGCCCGAAGGTCTGGTGCAGCAGAGCGGCGATTGGATATTCGAGGAGTTCGCGCACGGCGCCGGCATCAGCAGCGTGGGCCTGGAGGACAAACTGCCGCAAGCACCCAACGCGGAAGAGCGCAAGAGCATCCTCGACCTGTTCCGCTAAAGCCGGCGGGCTTTAGCGCCGGACCTGATCAGGGCGCCGCAAACACCAGCGTCTGGCCGCACTGCGCGCTGGCGTGATGGGACAGCGCCGAAAAGAACTCGCTGCCGTCTCGTGTGTCGAGCCACTGGCCGGCCACGTGGCGGTAGTGGTGGCCACCGGCGCGCGCCGCCAGCCAGAGTTCGTGCAGCGGCGGCTGGGTGTTGACGATCAGCTTGCTGCCACCCGGCAGGCTCAGCTCCAGCAAACCACCGGTGCGCTGGCTGTCGATGTCGATCACATCGTCCTCCAGCCAATGATCGACCGTGGCTTCGATCGCCGCCAGCACGGCATGGGTGAGGCGGTTGAACTCGCTGTCGGACAGCGGGGTGGCTGCAGCAATGGGAAGGGTCATGGTCGGTAGAATCCTGCAAATGAAGCCTTGTTCGAGTGTAGCGAGCCGCCGAGCCGTGCGTACAGCCGGGCGGCCCGCTGCAATGCTGGTGCTGTGGCTGATGGCGGCGGGCACCTCGGCCTGCGGACAAAAAGGGCCGCTGACCCTGCCCGCCAAGGCGCTGGCGGCGACAACGTCGACAAGCGTGCAGTCAGCCGCGCCGGCCGCCGCGCCACCCACCGCTCCATCCGCCGCACTTGCTGCGCCCCCCGCACCCGCCAGCGCCGCCTTGGCCACCTCCGTCAAATGACCACTTCAACCCTGCCCGGCGCCCCTTTCCTGGAGCGTCAGGGTGATGCGCTTTGGCTGGACGGCCTGCGCCTGGCCGACCTGGCCGCCGAGTTCGGCACGCCGCTGTATGTCTATTCGCGCGGTGCCATGCGCGCTGCTGCCG
>JBBRZR010000655.1:0-1450 GCA_038236495.1 Burkholderiales bacterium | reverse complement strand
GCTGCTGATGGCGACGTGGCTGAAGCCGCCGTCCACGTACACGATCTCGGCGCTGATACCACCGGCCAGGTCGGACAGCAGAAACGCCGCAGCGTTGCCGACATCTTCGGTGGTGATGGTGCGGCGGATCGGCGTATTGGCGGCAAATTCGGTCAGCAATTTGCCAAAATCCTTGATGCCGCTGGCCGCCAGCGTCTTGATCGGGCCGGCCGAGATGGCATTGACGCGGATGCCGCGGGCACCCAGGCTTTGCGCCAGGAAGCGCACGCTGGCCTCCAGCGAGGCCTTGGCCAGGCCCATCGTGTTGTAGTTGGGCACGTAGCGCATGGCGCCCAGGTAGCTCAGCGTCAGCAGGGCTGCGCCCGGGCGCAGCCGGGGCAGGGCGGCCTTGGCCAGCGCTGGGAAGCTGTAGGCCGAGATATCGTGCGCAATGCGGAAGTTCTCGCGCGTCATGCCATCGAGAAAATCACCGGCAATCGCCTCGCGCGGGGCGTAGGCGATCGCATGCACAAAGCCGTCGAACTGGTCCCAGTGTGCGCCGAGTTGGTCAAACAGCGCGGTGATCTGGGCGTCGTCGGCCACGTCGCACTCAAACACCAGCTTGGAGCCGAAATCGGCGGCAAATTCGGTGATGCGGTCCTTGAAGCGCTCGCCCTGATAGCTGAAGGCCAGCTCGGCACCCTCACGGTGGCAGGCCTTGGCAATGCCATAGGCAATCGAGCGGTTGTTCAGCACGCCCGTGATCAGCAAACGCTTGCCGGCGAGAAAACCCATGGGTGAAAGTCCTGTGGTTGGCAGGTCGGGGCGACCCGTATCCGAGCCTTGGATTCTCGCATGACATGCCGGCTTGGCACCCCTGGGTATTGCCGGTCAGCCTGCCTCAGGCTACAATCCCGTCTTTCGCTGAAAAGCAAATGAAATAGCGTCGTGTGGTCAGGCAGGCATGCACGAGTTGGCAAATTTGGGCGGATTTTCCAGCCCATTTTTTTTGCGCGATCGCATTTCAATGGCTTGGTGGTGGTGATCGGTTGGGCGCAAAGGTTCGGCGCAAAGGTTGAGCGCATAAGTTGGGCGTATCGGTAGAGCAGTAGGGCAACACAGCCGGACTGGCGGATGCAGCATGCATATTGCAGCTTGCAGAACCCAGCCCCGGCACATTCTTGGGCAAGGACTGACGCGGCACGATGAGTTGGCAGCAAGCGCTGGAGCGCACCGTTACAGGTTTGGGTTACGACCTCGTGGACGTCGAGCGTTCGGCGGGTGGCTTGCTGCGTGTCACTATCGACCGTTTGCCGGGCCAAGTCTACGGCACCGGCCTGGGTGATGCGGTGTTGGTCGAGGACTGCGAGATCGTTACCCGCCAGTTGCAGTTTTTGTTGGAGGTCGAGGCCGTGGACTACGCCCGGCTCGAGGTGTCGTCGCCCGGGCTGGACCGGCCGCTCAAGAAGCT
>JBBRZR010000654.1:0-1514 GCA_038236495.1 Burkholderiales bacterium | reverse complement strand
GATGATCGGCCACGGGAACGAGAACTCGCCCTGGTAGAGGGTTATGCCCACCGGCAAGGTGCGCATGCTGGCGCTGGCGTTCAAGCTCAGGGCCAGCAAAAACTCGTCCCAAGCGTTGACGAAAGCCAGGATGCCGGCCGTAAACACGCCCGGCGCTGCCAGCGGCACGACCACCCGCCACAGCGCGCCCAGCCGGGTGCAGCCATCAATCATCGCGGCGTTTTCCAGGTCCTTTGGGATCGCCTGGAAAAAGCTGACGAGTACCAAGGTACAGACCGGCAGGTTCAGCACGATGTAGGGCAGCACCAGCGCGGTGTAGGTGTTGAGCAAGCCCAGCGTGCGCATGGTCTCGAAGATCGGCACCAGCAGCGTGACCAGCGGGAACATGCTGGACGCGACAATGGCCGTCAAGATCAGTTGGCGATGCTTCAGGTTGAGCCGGGCAATGGCATAGGCCGCGCCGGCCGATACCACCAGCGAGCAGACGGTGGCCAGCAGCGCCACCGCCACGCTGTTGCCCAGGTAGCGCAGCAGCGGCTGGTCGGTGAAGGCCTGCACATAGTTTTGCAGCGTGAGCTGATGCGGCAGCCAGGTGATCGGCTTGGCCACCAACTCGGCCTCGGTCTTCAGCGAGGTCAGCAGGATCCACAGCGCCGGAAAGAAGCCGTTGACCACCACCGCCGCCGCCGCCATGAAACGCAGCAGCCGGGGCGACCAGGCCAAGGGGGGGAATTGGGTGTCGTCGCGTGACATGGCTGACTCAGCCTGCATTGCGGCCGATGCGCCGCAAATACACCGCCGTGATGCCCAGCGACAGCACAAACATGAACACCGCCAGCGTCGAGCCGTAGCCCACGTCCAGGTACTCGATGGTGGTCTTGTGGATCAACATCGCCAGCGTCTCGGTGGCCTCGCCGGGCCCGCCCTTGGTCATCGTGTACGGGATGTCGAAGGTCTGCAGCGCGGTGATGGTGCGGAAGATCAGCGCCACGATGATCGAGGGCATCAGCATCGGCACGGTGATCTGCCAGAACTGCTGCCAGCGCGAGGCGCCGTCGACCTCGGCGGCCTCGTACAGCGACTTCGGGATCATCTGCAAACCGGCCAGCAGGATCAGCGCCATGAAGGAGCTGGTCTTCCAGATGATCGCGCCGCAAATGGCCGCAAACGCCAGCCTCGGGCTCAGCAGCCACATCGTCGGATCGCGCAGGTCGGTAAAACCCAGCCGGCGCAGCACATCGTTGACCACGCCGTACTCGGTGTGGAAAAACCACGCAAAGATCAGCCCGACAAACGACAGCGGCAGTGCCCAGGGCAGCAGCAGCGCCAGCCGAACCGGCCATTGGCGCTTGAACGGCAAGTTGGCCAGCAGTGCCAGCCCCAGCCCCACCACCAGCGCACCGGGCACGGTGATCAGGGTGATCAGCACGGTGTTTTTGGTGGCGTTCCAGAAGGCTTTGTCTTCGAGCACCAGCGCGTAGTTCTCCCAGCCGACAAATTTGGCGGCACCACCG
>JBBRZR010000653.1:0-1599 GCA_038236495.1 Burkholderiales bacterium | reverse complement strand
GCTGGCACGGGTGAAAAACAGGTTGCTCCAGAAGCCGGCGCCGCGGTGGATGTGGTGGCCGATCAGCAGGTTTTGCAGCACGGTGGCGTTTTCGAACAGCTCGATGTTCTGGAAGGTGCGCGCAATGCCCAGCGCGGCGATGTCGTGCGGTGGCTTGTCCGACAGCAGCTGACCCTCGAAGTGCAATGTGCCGGTGGTGGGGGTGTAGATGCGGCTGATCAGGTTGAACACGGTCGTCTTGCCGGCGCCGTTGGGGCCGATCAGCGTGAAGACCTCACCGCGCTGCACCTCGAAGCTGACCTGGTTGACCGCCAGCACGCCGCCAAAGCGCACGCTCAGGTCCTTGGCGACCAGCAGCGGGCCGCTCGGTGCGCTGCCTGGCACATGGGGGGTCATTTCAGCCGCTCCGACTTGGCATAACTCTTCTGCCGCTTGAACAAGCCGCGCCGGTAGAACGGAAACAGCTGCAGCCAGGTGCGCACCTTGAGCCAGCGGCCGTACAAGCCCATGGGCTCGAACAGCACAAACGCCATCAGCACCACGCCGTAGACCACCGCCTGCAGCCCCGTGGCCTGGCCGATGGCCGGCGGCAGCCAGTCCTTGCCCAGGGCGATCAGCTGCGGCATGGTGATCAGGAAGATCGCCCCCAGAAACGCGCCATGCACCGAGCCCAGCCCGCCCACCACCACCAGCAACAGCAAATCCACCGATTGCTGGATGCCGAACTGATCAGGCGAGATGAAACGCAGCTTGTGGGCATACAGCGCACCGGCCAAGCCGACGATGGCCGCCGACAGCGCAAACGCCAAGGTCTTGTAGGCCGCCAGGTGGATGCCCATGCTTTGCGCCGAGACCTCGGAGTCGCGGATCGCGATGAAGGCCCGGCCGGTGGCCGAGCGCAGCAAATTGAGCACCGCCAGCGTCACCAGCACGCAAGTGCCCAGGGCGATGTAATAAAACGCCTCGGACGAGCCCAGGTCAGCGCCAAAAAACTGCGGCGATGTCACCGAGATGCCGGCGTTGCCCTTGGTCACACTCTCCCAGCGCGCCAGCACCTCCTCGACGATGAAGCCGGCCGACAGCGTGGCAATCGCCAGGTAGATGCCCTTGACCCGAAGCGCCGGCAGGCCCACCACCACGCCCACCGCTGCCGACAGCCCCGCCGCCAGCGCCATCGTCAGCGGAAACGGCCAGCCCTTGGCCGACAGTACCGTCTGAACGTAAGCGCCGACGCCCAGAAACGCGGCATGGCCGATGGAGGCCAGGCCAGTGAAGCCCGAAAGCACCATCAGCCCCAGCCCGGCCACCGCGTAGATCAGCACAAAGCTCAGCTGAGACAGCCAGTAGTCGCCGGCCCAGAACGGTGCGGCCAGCATGACCAGCACCAGCAGGCCGTACCAGAAGGCCTGGCCCTTGTGCTTGACCAGCGCGATGTCCTGCGCGTAATCGGTCTTGAAGATGAAACGCATGTGTCTTTCGCCCTCAAACCTTCTTGCGCAAGTTGCCGCCAAACAGGCCGTTGGGCTTGACCACCAGCATCACCAGCACCACCACATAGGCGGCGATGTCCTTGAAACCCTCGGGCAGATAGAAGCCGGC
>JBBRZR010000652.1:0-1626 GCA_038236495.1 Burkholderiales bacterium | reverse complement strand
CTGATCACCGAGCGCTTCCCCGAGGTGGTGGCGGCTGCACACGGCCTGGCCGACGGCACCGTGCTGGACGGCGAACTTGTGGTGTGGACCTGCGGCGCGCCGGCGCCGTTCAACCAGTTGCAGACCCGCCTGAACCGCAAGACCTTGAGCCGCAAGCTGCTCACCGATGCCCCGGTTCGCTTCATCGCCTACGACCTGTTGGCACTGGCCGGGGCGGATCTGCGCAACCAACCCCAACAGACCCGGCGGCGCCAACTGGAGGCGTTGCTGGCCGCCAGCCCGCTGCAACTGTCGCCTTTGCTGGTGGCCGCGGACTGGGCCGGGCTGGCGGTGCTGCGCGAGGAGAGCCGGCAGCGCGGCGTCGAGGGCCTGATGCTCAAGCACCGCGACGCGGCCTACGGCAGCGGTCGCACCCAATCCAGCGGCACCTGGTGGAAGTGGAAGGTCGATCCCATGACGGTGGACGGCGTGCTGGTCTATGCCCAGGCCGGCCACGGTCGGCGCGCCGGGCTGTACACCGACTACACCTTTGCGGTCTGGAGCCGTCCGCCGGCCAGCAAAGCCGAGGCTGACGCGGTGGTCGAGGCGATTGCCCGGCGCGAGCCACCCAATCCGGGTGCACTGCAACTGCTGGCCTTTGCCAAGGCCTACGCCGGCCTGACCGACGCCGAGTTCAAGGCGGTGGACAAGGTCATCCGCGCCCACACGCTGGAAAAATTCGGCCCGGTGCGCAGCGTGCGGCCCACGCTGGTGTTCGAGCTGGCCTTTGAGGGCATCGCCCACAGCCCGCGCCACAAGAGTGGTGTGGCCTTGCGGTTTCCGCGCATGCTGCGGGTGCGCCATGACAAACCGCTGCACGAGGCCGACTGCCTGTCGGTGCTGTCAGGCCTGATCCATCGGCAGACCGCGCAAGATTGATACGGGTTTCACCTGTTTTTCAAGAGTTCGTTTTTGTCAATTATTGGGTCTCAGCATTGTCTTGACACATCTTCTGCGCAATGCAACCGCTATCATCTTTTCGGTGCAAGCTTTTTCGGATTCCTTTTTGATCGTTGATCTCTAAATTGGTGCAACCTTGAAATCAAGCACGATTTATGCAGCTTCGGTGATGTGGCGAGGGCAAGCCGGCCACATGCTGGTCAGCGATCCGCGTATCGACCTGTTGCCCGACGGCGCCGCCGGTCCGCGCCGCTTCAAGATCAAGGCGGCCGACTCCGAAGAGCGTCGCGGCATGGTCAACGGCTTGCTCAAGAGCCGCTACGGCTGGCGGGGTTACCGCGATGTCACGCTGCCCACCGACAACGCCGTACACAAGTTCACCCTCTCCGCAGTCGAGGACGAGGCCATCATCGGCACCATCACGGTGTCGTTCGACGGCCCCAAGCGCCTGAGTGCCGACGATGCCTTTGCGCCCGAGGTCACGGCGCTGCGCAGCCAGGGCCGGCGGATCTGTGAGTTCACCAAGCTGGCGGTTGACCCGACCGTGGGCACCAAACGTGTGCTGGCAGCGCTGTTCCACGTCGCCTACATCGTGGCGCACCGCATCCGCGGCTTCGACACGCTGCTGATCGAGGTCAACCCCCGCCATGTGCGCTACTACGAGCGCATGCTGGGTTTCAAGGTGCT
>JBBRZR010000651.1:0-1706 GCA_038236495.1 Burkholderiales bacterium | reverse complement strand
GGCGTGATGGCGATCCCGCACCCCTACGGTCGACTGCAATTCGGGGCCGACCTGGACCTGCATTTCCGCACGCTGATCGGCGCCGGCTGCAACCCCAACGTGGCGGCGGTGGTGGTGATCGGCATCGAGGACAGCTGGACGCAAAAGGTGGTTGAAGGCATCCAGGCCACCGGCAAGCCGGTGATCGGCTTTGGCATCGAGCTGCACGGCGACCACGACACCATCATGCGTGCCAGCAAGGCGGCGCGCGAGTACTCCCAATGGGCCAGCGAGAAGCAGCGCGAGGTCTGCCCAATCCATGAGCTGTGGGTCAGCACCAAGTGCGGCGAGAGCGACACCACCAGCGGTTGCGGCGCCAACCCCACGGTCGGGGACGCCTTCGACAAGCTGCACGCGCTGGGCAGCACCCTGTGTTTTGGCGAGACCACCGAGCTGACCGGCGGCGAGCACATCGTGGCCGCGCGCTGCGCCAGCGATGCGGTGCGTGAGCAGTTCATGCACATGTTCAACCGCTACCAGGACGTGATCAACCGCCACAAGACGAGTGATTTGTCCGACAGCCAGCCGACCAAGGGCAACATCGCCGGCGGCCTGACGACGATCGAGGAAAAGGCCCTGGGCAACATCCAGAAGATCGGCAAGAAATGCACCGTCGACGGTGTGATCGACAAGGCCGAGCTGCCCACCCACCCCGGCCTGTGGTTCATGGACTCCTCGTCGGCGGCCGCCGAGATGGTGACCTTGTGCGCCGCGTCAGGCTTTGTCGTGCACTTCTTCCCTACCGGCCAGGGCAACGTGATCGGCAATGCGATCGTGCCGGTGATCAAGCTGTGCGCCAACCCGCGCACCGTGCGCACGATGAGCGAGCACATCGACGTAGACGTCACCGGCCTGCTGCAGCGCGAGATCACGCTGGACCAGGCGGGCGATCAGGCGCTGGAATCGATGCTGCGCACCGCCAACGGCCGCCTTACCGCGGCCGAGGCCCTGGGCCACCGCGAGTTTGTAATGACGCGGCTGTACGAGAGCGCTTGACCTGCTGCAACGCTTGCGCGCTGCCCCAGCCCATGGGCCGGCTTACGGGCGTTTTTTGAAACCGCTTCCACTTTGACCGACCCGCGATGCGCATTCTGATCACCGAATTTATGGACGAACGCGCCGTGGCGCGCTTGCAGGCCGCCCACGACGTGCTCTACGACCCGCAGCTGGTGGACGACGCGCCTCGTCTGGCCACCGAGGCGGCGCGTGCCGACGTGATCATCGTGCGCAACCGTACCCAGGTGCGGGGCGCGCTGCTGGCGGCGCTGGCACGCTGCACCGTGGTGGGCCGGCTGGGTGTCGGGCTGGACAACATCGACGTGCCGGCCTGCGAGGCGCGCGGCATGCGGGTGATACCGGCCACCGGCGCGAATGCGCTGAGTGTGGCCGAGTACGTGATAGCCACCGCCATGCTGCTGCTGCGGGGCGCCTATGGTTCAACGGCCGCGGTGGCTGGCGGGCAGTGGCCGCGCAACGCCCTGTCCAACGGACGCGAAATCGCGGGCAAGACAATGGGCTTGATCGGCTTCGGCTCGATCGGCCAGCTCACCGCCACCATGGGCCGGGCGCTGGGCATGTCGGTGGTGGCTTTCGACGCCATGATGGACGACGACCACCCCGCGTTTGCCCAGGGTGGCGCGCGCTTCGTGGGGCTGGACGAACTGGTC
>JBBRZR010000650.1:0-1720 GCA_038236495.1 Burkholderiales bacterium | reverse complement strand
GGTGGGCGCGGGAGGTGCTGCCGGCACCGGGGACGCAGCCAACCTGCTCAAGCCCGCGTTGGCGCGTGGCACGCTGCGCACCATCGGCGCCACCACCTTTGCCGAGTACAAAAAACACATCGAAAAAGACCCGGCACTGACACGGCGCTTCCAGACCATCCAGGTTGATGAACCCGACGAGCCCAAGGCCATCCTAATGATGCGCGGCGTGGCCAGCACGATGGAAAAGCACCACAAGGTGCAAATCCTCGACGAGGCGCTGGAAGCCGCCGTCAAACTGAGCCACCGCTACATCCCGGCGCGCCAGCTGCCCGACAAGAGCGTGAGCCTGCTAGACACCGCCTGCGCCCGGGTGGCCGTCAGCCTGCACGCGACACCGGCCGAGGTGGACGATTGCAGGAAGCGCATCGAAGCGTTGGAGACCGAACTTGGCATCATCGGCCGCGAGCGGGCCATTGGCATTGACATCGGCAAACGCGAGTTGGATGCCACGGAGCTGCTGGCCAGCGAACGCAGCCGGTTGAGCGCGTTGGACGAGCGCTGGGGCGCAGAGCGCACGCTGGTGGACGAATTGCTGGACCTGCGTGCCAAGCTGCGCGCAGGCATCCTGCCGGTAGAAGGCACTGGCAGCACGCTGGAAGCCGCCGCAGCCGTTGAGGCCGCCGCCGAGGGCCTGACGGCGTCTGACCGGGAGGCAGAGCGTCTTGCCCTGCTGGCGCAGCTCAAGTTGGTGCAGGACAAACTCAGTGCGCTGCAAGGCGAAACTCCGCTGATCCTGCCCACGGTGGACTACCAGGCGGTCGCGGCCGTAGTCGGCGACTGGACCGGCATCCCCGTCGGCCGCATGGCGCGCAACGAGATGGAGACCATCCTGAAAGTGGCGCAAAGCCTGGCGCAGCGGGTCATCGGCCAGGACCACGCGATGGAGATGATCGCCAAGCGCATCCAGACCTCACGCGCCGGTCTGGACAACCCCAACAAGCCCATCGGCGTGTTCATGCTGGCCGGCACCTCCGGCGTGGGCAAGACCGAGACCGCGCTGGCGCTGGCCGAAGCGCTCTACGGCGGCGAACAAAACCTGATCACAGTCAATATGAGCGAGTACCAGGAGGCGCACACCGTGTCCACCCTGAAGGGCGCGCCCCCGGGCTACGTGGGCTATGGCGAGGGCGGTGTGCTGACCGAGGCCGTGCGCCGCAAACCCTACAGCGTGGTGCTGCTCGACGAGGTTGAAAAAGCCCACCCCGATGTACACGAGATGTTCTTCCAGGTCTTTGACAAAGGCTTCATGGAGGACGGCGAGGGCCGCTTCATCGACTTCAAGAACACCTTGATCTTGTTGACGACCAATGCAGGCACCGACCTGATCGCCGGCCTGTGCAAAGACCCCGACCTGATGCCCGACCCGGAGGGCATGGCCAGGGCGCTGCGCGAGCCGCTGCTCAAGATCTTTCCGCCGGCGCTGCTGGGGCGGCTGGTGGCGATCCCGTACTACCCGCTGTCCGACGACATGCTGGGCAAGATCGTCAAGCTGCAACTCAACCGCATCAAGAAGCGGGTTGAAGCGCGTTACAAGATCCCTTTTGAGTACGGCGAAGACGTGGTGAAGCTGGTGGTGTCGCGTTGCACCGAGAACGAATCCGGCGGGCGCATGATCGACGCGATCCTGACCAACACCATGCTGCCCGATATCAGCCGAGAGTTCTTGACGAGGATGATG
>JBBRZR010000649.1:0-1726 GCA_038236495.1 Burkholderiales bacterium | reverse complement strand
GACCGAGATCACATTGACCTCGGGGCCGACAAAGCGGATGAACTCCTGCACGTACTTGACGTAGTCGTTCAGGTGGAACGGGCCCTCGGACAGCGGCACGGTGCGGGCATCGGTCCAGTCGGTGATCAGCACCTTGTGGTCCCTCAGCAGCACCCGCACGGTGTCACGCAGCAGCGTGCTGTGGTGGCCCGACAGCGGGGCGACCACCAACACGGTCGGCTGGGTCTTCATCTTGTCCAGCACCGCCGGGTTGTCCGAGAAGCGCTTGAAGCGCAGCAGCCGGCAAAACGGCTTGGTGATCGGCACCTGCTCCAGCACGGCGACCTCGACACCGTCGATCTCGACGGTGCTGATGTCAAACTTGGGCTTTTCGTACTCCTTGGCCAGGCGGTGCATCAGGTCGAGGCCGGCGGACACCCGCTGCGCCATCGGCGTGTGGGTGAAGGGCGATAGCGGGTGGGTGTAGAGCTTGGCCGACGCGCTGGCAAACTCGGAGAACGGCGCCATCAGCGCGCGTTGGGTTTCGTATACCTGGTAGAGCATGGCTTGAGACTCCGAAAAGTGGGCGTTGGGTCAGTCTGCGGCTTGCATCATGTGGTGACACCGCTGAATGGCACCTGACATCGGGGGCATAAATTGTGCAGTGCAGCAATTATGTTCCCATCCCGACCATCCTGCACGCGAACGCTGCAGTTTGGTGCCGTAAAAACACGGGCCCGGGCCTGGCAAATGCATCCGCTGTCCCATAGGCGACGCCGGGAGTGGGCGCTAAAAAACAAAAACCCGGCGAGTGCCGGGCTTGGGGTTGCCGAGAGCGTCGGGGCGGGACGGGCCGCTTGCCCGCCCTTGGGGCCGCCTACAGCACCTGGGCAATGGCCGACACCACCGCATCGATGTTGCCGGTGTTGAGCGCAGCCACGCAGATGCGGCCCGAATCCACACCGTAGATGCCGAACTCGTCACGCAGGCGCTCCATCTGCGGCTTGCTCAGGCCCGAGTAGCTGAACATGCCGCGCTGGCGGGTGATGAACGAAAAGTCTTGCTTCACACCCGCCGCCACCAGCTTGTCGGCCAGCAACTGGCGCATCTGCTTGATGCGCTGGCGCATGCCGGCCAGCTCGGCCTCCCACTGGGCGTGCAGCGCCGGGGTGTCGAGCACCGTGGTCACCACCTGCGCGCCGTGCGTGGGCGGGTTGCTGTAGTTGGTGCGGATGGTGATCTTGAGCTGCGACAGCACCCGTGCCGCTTCGTCCTTGCTGCCGCAGACCACGCTGAGCGCGCCCACCCGCTCGCCGTAGAGCGAAAAGCTCTTGGAAAACGAGGTGGCGACCAAGAAATCCAGGCCGGAGGCCAGAAACTGCTGCACCACCGCGCCGTCCTCGGTGATGCCGTCGCCAAAGCCCTGGTAGGCCATGTCGAGGAACGGGGTCAGCTCGCGGGCCTTGAGCACCGCAATGACCCGGTCCCACTGGGCTGGGGTGATGTCGTAGCCGGTCGGGTTGTGGCAGCAGGCGTGCAGCACCACGACGGTGCCGGCGGCAGCGGCGCCCAGGTCAGCCAGCATCGCGTCGAAACGCACGCCGCGGTTCTGTGCGTCGTAGTACGCATACGTCGATACCGGGAAGCCGGCACCGGTAAACAGCGCGCGGTGGTTCTCCCAGCTCGGGTCGCTGATCAGCACGGTGGCGCCGGGGTTGAGCTTCTTCAAAAAGTCGGCGCCCACCTT
>JBBRZR010000648.1:0-1734 GCA_038236495.1 Burkholderiales bacterium | reverse complement strand
GCCGCTCGCCAGCGCGGCGACGATCCGAACGAGCTGCCGCACCGTTACGCCAGTTTCATCAACAAGGTGGTGGCGCTAAAACCCGCCGGCATGACGTTGGCCATGCACCTGTGCCGCGGCAACTTCAAGAGCACCCACGCGGCAGCCGGCAACTACGAGCCGGTGGCCGAGGCGCTGCTGTCGGAGATGAACCTGGACGCCTACTTCATGGAGTACGACGACGCACGTTCGGGCGACTTCAAGCCGCTGCGCTTTTTGCCCAAGGGCAAGATCGTCGTGCTGGGCCTGGTCACCACCAAGTTTGGCGAGATGGAGAGCAAGGATGCGCTCAAGCGCCGCATAGCCGAGGCGGCCCAGTACGCCCCGCTGGACCAGTTGTGCCTGTCGCCGCAGTGCGGGTTCTCCAGCACCGTGCACGGCAACAACATTGCGGTGGAGGCCCAGCGCAACAAGTTGCGGCTGGTGATCGAAACGGCGCAGGAGGTGTGGGGGTAATTCAATCGCCCGCCCCGGGAGGGGCGGGCGGCGATCAGCGCAAGATCAGGGCGCGATGGCTTGTTGGTACAGCCGGGTCGAGCGGGCGCCCGAGCGGCAAAACGCCAGCACTGGCGCTGGCAGTTCCTTGAGCAACACAGCAAACGCCGCGATTTGCTCGGGCGACTGCCAGCCACCGTCCACTGGCAGGTGGCGGTACTGCAAGCCGGCGGCCAGCGCAGCGGCCTCGACCGCTGCACTGGCGGGCTGGTCGGGGCCGTGCTCGAAGTCAGGGCGGTTGTTGATCACGCTCTTGAAGCCCAGGCGGGCCACTTCGGTCATCGCATCGGGGCTGAGCTGCGGCGCTACACACACGGTGTCGGCAATGGCACGGATCGGCAGAGTGGTGTTCATGGTGATCGATTTACCTGGATAACGCGGCCTTGACCGCGGCAGAGATCGCGCCCATTTCGGCCTTGCCGGCCAGCTGCGCTTTGGCCGCACCCATCACCTTGCCCATGTCGCCTGGGCCGGCAGCGCCCAGATCGGCGACGATGCCGGCGACGACGTTGGCCACCTCGTCCGCCGACAGCCGCGCCGGCAGGTAGGCCTGCAGCACACCCAGCTCAGCCGTTTCCTTGTCGACCAGGTCGGTGCGGCCGGCGCTCTGGAACGCGGTGATCGAGTCCTTGCGCTGCTTGATCGTCTTGTCGACGATGGCGATCACCGCCAGGTCGTCCAGCACGATGCGCTCGTCCACCTCGCGCTGCTTGACGGCCGCCAGCAACATGCGGATGGTGCCCAGGCGCGGTGCATCCTTGGCGCGCATCGCCGTCTTCATGTCTTCGGTGATCTGGTCTTTCAGGCTCATGATGATCTCGTGTGCGGTGGTGTTGGCGGCGCGCCATGAAAAACGCCCGCAGCGGATTGCCGTGCGGGCGTTTGAGGCGTCGGGTCAGCAGCGGCAGCGTGGGCTGCGGCGCAAAAAGCTTAGAACAGCTTCTTGGGCAGCTGCATGCTGCGCACGCGCTTGTAGTGGCGCTTGACGGCCGCGGCCTTCTTGCGCTTGCGCTCAGAAGTGGGCTTTTCGTAGAACTCGCGGGCACGCAGGTCGGTGAGCAAGCCCAGCTTCTCGATGGTGCGCTTGAAGCGGCGCAGGGCTACATCGAAGGGCTCGTTTTCCTTGACGCGAATCGTGGTCATTTAACGGGGTGATCCTAAAGTGTTGACGCTCGGTGTTCCTGACTCAGCCTACCTGTT
>JBBRZR010000647.1:0-1809 GCA_038236495.1 Burkholderiales bacterium | reverse complement strand
TAGATGCAGTCCACCTTGCCCGCGTACAGATACGCCAGCAACTGCAGCGCGTGGTAGTTGTCGGCCTCGATCCGCGTGTGCCAGGGTGCATCGGGCCCGCCGTTCGCTACCGCGTCCACCGGCACCAGCGCCGGAAAGATGGGTTCGCCGAACTCGCGCACCACCATCAACTCCTCCAGCGCGAATTCGGCCGTGTCAGCCGCTGCACCCGCAGCACCGGGTTGCGGGCGCAGGCATTGCACGCGCCCACCCCGCAAGCCCTGCACCCGCCACAGGTCCTTCAACACGCCGCCACGCGGGCACACCAGGTCGCCCTTGTGCGGCCGGGCCTTAGGCAACGGCAGCAACTCGGGTAGATGGTCCTCGAACACCAGGCCGAACTTTTTCTCTCTCGTGGCATTGGCCCACTCGGCGGCCAGGCGCTCGCGCAGCCGCGCGTCACCAATCTGCGCAATCAAGTCGTGGATGGCGGCCATGGCTCAGGGCACCAGTGTCATGCCGGCGGCCTTGGCTGCGCCCTGGTCGAAGGTCATCGTCGTCGTGCAGCCCGCAGCGGCAGCCGTGCGCTCGATCAGGGCATCGGCGAAGTCGGCACTGCCAGTTGAAAACCGGGCCAGTGCCTGCATCACCAGGTCGGCACGGTCGATCACCAGCTCCTTGCTGCGCAGCAAGGTCTCCAGCACCGCAGCCAGCTGGACGCGTGGAAGCTTGTAGCCGGCACCAAGCACCCACGCCAGCTCGATCAGGGTGACCACGGGCACGAAGCCCGGCTCGTCGACGCTCAGCGACTCGATCAGGCGGCTGGCACGTGGCGACTGGCGTGCATCGTCCTGCAGCACGTAGCGCACCAGCACATTGGTGTCCAGCCCGATCACTTCGAGCGCCCTGACCGTAGTCCGGCCTTGGCGCCCTGCTCGGCAATCACGCGGTTCATGTCCTTGATCGAGAGCGTGCGCGCTGGCTTGCCGAGCATGCCCTTCAACTCGCGCACCGAGCGCGTGGCGGCCACCAGTTCGAAGCGGCCGGGCTGGATTTCGACAAACTCGACCCGATCACCGGTTTGTACGCCCAGCGTGCGGCGCACGTCTGCGGGGATGGTGATCTGGCCCTTGCTGGTGAGCGTGGCGGTGGACATGGCGGCAATGCTCCGAGGTTTCCTTACTTCAGTGTAAGACGTCAAATCGCAGGGGTCACAGCGGAATATTGCCGTGCTTGCGCCATGGGTTTTCAAGCTTTTTGTCGCGCAGCATCACCAGGCTGCGGCAGATGCGCTTGCGGGTTTCGTGCGGCTGGATCACGTCGTCGATAAAGCCTCGGCTACCGGCCACAAACGGGTTGGCAAACTGCGCCTTGTACTCGGCCTCGCGCGCCGCCAGCTTGACCGGGTCGCCCTTGTCCTCGCGAAAGATGATCTCCACCGCGCCCTTGGCGCCCATCACCGCGATCTCGGCATTCGGCCACGCAAAATTCACGTCGCCGCGCAGGTGTTTGCTGCTCATCACGTCGTAAGCGCCACCGTAAGCCTTGCGGGTGATCACCGTGACCTTGGGCACGGTGCACTCGGCATAGGCGTAGAGCAGCTTGGCACCGTGCTTGATGATGCCGCCGTACTCCTGGCTGGTGCCGGGCATGAAGCCGGGCACGTCGACAAAGGTCACCACCGGGATATTGAAGGCATCGCAGAAGCGCACAAAGCGCGCCGCCTTGATGCTGCTCTTGATGTCCAGGCAGCCGGCCAGCACCTGCGGGTTGTTGGCGACGATGCCGACGGTCTGGCCCGCCATCCGGCCCAGGCCGATCACGATGTTC
>JBBRZR010000646.1:0-1820 GCA_038236495.1 Burkholderiales bacterium | reverse complement strand
TGCCGCCGGCATGGTGGCGCCGCGCACCCCCATCCTCACCTCGATGGGCTTTGATGAGGTCATCATGACCTTCGTCGTGGTGGTGTTCGGCGGCATCGGCAGCGTCAAGGGCAGCTATGAGGCGGGTGTGGCGCTGGGGCTCTTCACCGCCTTGTTCGGTGCGCTGGTGTCGCCGGCTTACACCACCGCTGCCGCCTTTGTGGTGCTGATTGCTTTGCTGGTGCTGCGCCCGGGCGGGCTGGGTGCCAACACTGCCGGCGGGGTGCATTGATGGCGGGCAATATCGACCAACCGAACACTGGCGTCGCTTGGTCGCGTTGGGCGCTGTTGCCCACCGCCGCGCTGGTCTACCTGGCGCCGCAAGCGCTGGGCGGCAGTGGCGCGGTCTACAGCGCTGCGGTGCTGATCGCCATTTTTGCCGTCATGGCCTACGGCCTGGACATCATCGTGTCCGACCTGGGCGAGGTCAGCCTGGCCCACACCGTGTTCTTTGCCGTGGGCAGCTACACCACCGCGCTGCTGTCCACCCGCACCGGCGCCGGCGCCTGGCTCACCCTGGCCAGCTCGGTGGTGGTGGCCTTGGGTTTTGCCGCCTTGGTCGGCCTGGTCACGCTGCGCCTGCGAGAGTTTGTCTTCTCCCTGGTCACTTATGCCGTGGCCGTGGTGGCGATGGCGTTGGCGACGAACTGGCAATTCCTGGGCGGCTCGGACGGCGTGCGCGGCATCCCGCTGCTGGACCTGTCGCTGCCCGGGCTGCCCGGGCTGCACCTGCGGGCCAAGGACGACCGCAGCCTGTGGCCGTTTGCCTTTGGGCTGCTGGTGATCACGGTCTACCTGATCGACCGGTTTCGTCAGTCGGCCCTGGGCGCGGCGGCGGTGATGAGCCACCTCAACCCCAGGCTGGCGACCATGAGCGGCATCGATCTGGCGCGTGTGCGGCTGCAGGTTTTTTTGCTGTCGGCGCCCATCAGCGCAGCCGCCGGCTGGCTCTATGCCTACCAGCGGGCTTATGTCAGCGCCGACGTGCTGGAGAGCTATTTCTTGATCTTGATGCTCACCGCCGTGGTGCTGGTGGGCCGACGCCAGCTGCTGGGCCCGCTGGCCGCGACCGCCCTGGTGCTGGTGCAGGAAAAGTTCTTCTCGCTGGGCGGCTATGTCGACAAGATCGTGCTGGGCAGCGTGCTGGTGCTCATCCTTGGCTTCTATCCCCAAGGCCTGTCGGGCCTGGCCAGGCCGTTGCTCGCGGCATGGCGCCGCCGCACTGCCGCACCGCCGCGATGAGCAAACCGCAGCCGCCCGCCACACTCGCGCCCGCGCCCGGAGCGGCTGGCAAGGACGACGCGGCCAAGGCCTCACGCGGCGAAATCCTGCAGGCCGCTGCCGAGATGTTCATGGAGTTTGGCTACGCCGCCACCTCGATCGACGCGGTGGCCGAGCGCCTGGGCGCCACCAAGGGCCGCATCTACCACCACTACCGCAGCAAGGCCGACCTGTACTTCGACGTGCAGGTGGCGGCCATGAACCGGGTGCTGGCCGCCGTCGAGCCGATCGCACGCCAGCCGGGCAGCGCGGTGCAGCGGCTCTCGGCCATGGCGCTCTGCCGCGCCCAGATCCTGCTGACCGACCTGCCGATGCAGAAGGTGGCGGTGCAGGGCCTGGAGCGGCAGTTGCTGGGCAAATCGCGGGGCAACACGCCGGCCTCAAAACGCCTGCGGGCGGTGGTCAAGATGCGTGATGACTGCGAGCGCCTGTTTGCCGAAGTCATCGACGACGGCATCCGCGAAGGTGTGTTTGTCGACCTGCCACCGCGCCTGGCCACC
>JBBRZR010000645.1:0-1860 GCA_038236495.1 Burkholderiales bacterium | reverse complement strand
CGGCCGCTTGCTTTACGCCGCGGTGGGCCGGGCCTGGAGCCTGCGCCGGCTGGGCGCGCTGGTGCTGGCCGCCCTGCCGGTGGCGATGGCGCTGTTTGCGGTGGGCCGCAGCCTGGCCGCGCTGCTGGTGTTTGCGGTGGTTTTTGGCCTGGCCAATGGCCTGGTCACCATCGTGCGCGGTGGCCTGGTGCCGCTGTACTTCGGCCGCTCGCATGTCGGGCGCATCGGCGGGCTGATGTCGGGCATCGGCCTGGTGGCGCGGGCCACCGCCCCGGTGGCTGCCACCGCCCTGCTGTGGGTGCTGCCCGGCTACCGCGAGCTGATGGCGGTGCTGAGCGCGCTGGGCGTGGCGGCGGTGCTGGCGTTCTGGTGGGCACGGCCGCCTTGAGACGGCCGGCGCCCATCAGTCCGCCGCGAAGCAGTAGTACAGGCCGCCGCCGCCGGTGGACTTGAGTTGCTCGGCGCTGCAACCGCGTGACTGGTGCGCCGAGTTCCAGGACTTGGCCGGCACGCTCTCATCCAGGCCGGTCTTGTCATGGTGGCCGACCATCGCCGCGCCGCCGCTGCTCATGCGCCAGTTGCCGCAGGTCGAGTTGGCGTCGCCAGCGATGAACGTGCCGTCGGGCTGCGAGCCGGTCAGCACATCGTGCAGATTGGGCGTGTCGCCGCGGCCGGTGATCGTGTTGCCGGTCTCGGTCAGCGAGGTTTGCTTGCTGAGGTAGTTGGCGCCGTGCAGTTGATCGACATCGGTGGCGATCACCACGCCCTTGGCGTTCATCCACGGGCCTTTCCCGATGCGGTCACGGGCGTTGATGCCCGGCTGGCTGCCCACCGGCTGGGTGCTGAGGTAGGCCCGCCAGGTCCGGTTGCCGGCGCCGGCCGCGGCCGCCAGGATCTGGCAGTGATTGTCGGCGCCCGCCAGGCCACCCAGGTCACCGCCCTTGCCGGGGTTGGCGCTGGTGACAAAAAAGCCCATGCCGGCCTTGCTGTCGGGCATGCTGCCACAGGCGGTGAGCAAGGCGGCGGCGCTACAGGCCAGCAGGGACCAGCGGACAGAACGGTGCATGTGCAAACTCCGGATAGGAAGGGACCCCTGCAGTCTGCCAGAGACCGCGCCGCCTGCGCAATGCGCGCGCGCCGTCGCCGCTGCGGCTCAGCGCAGCGGCTTGACGGCTGACTTTGCGGCCGGCTTGGGCGCGGCTTTAGCGGCCGTTTTGGGGGCCGTTTTGTGAGCCGCTTTATGGGCCGTTTTATGGGCCGTTTTATGGGCCGTTTTGACGGCCGCTTTGGCCGCCGGCTGCGGTGCCAGGCCGGGTGTGCGGCTGGGCTTGGCCACCGGTTTGGGCTTCGGCTTGGGTGTTTCGTAGCGCGTGGGCGCCGCTGACACCACGCCCTTGGTGCGTGCCGTCCAGACCTTGAAGGCGTTGGACGTCAGCTCGCGTTTGAGCAGTTGCACCACCTGGCCGGGCTCCAGCCCATGCTGCATCAGCACCGCCCGGAAGGGCGGCCGGTCGTCCCAGGCGGTCTTGATGATCGCCTCGATCTCGGTCGGGCTCAGTCGGGGGATGGGTTTGGCCATGGCCGGGAGTATCGGGCAGGGCCGCGCCAGCCGATGCGGCGCGGGCGGCCTGGTCTCAGCCGCCCGCCACGGGCTGGCGAGACGGCAGCGTGGCCACCACGCTCGGCAAATCGACCATCACCGCCTGGCCGGGCGCCGTGCAGCCGGTGTCGCAACACTGGCCGGGTTGGCGGTTGCGGGTAATGGGCCGGGCTGCCGCGGCATCCGTTGACGGCGTATTGGCGGCAGCGCCCTGCCCCGCCACCCCCCGGTCCAGCAGCCGCTCGACCAGATCGACCTTG
>JBBRZR010000644.1:0-1863 GCA_038236495.1 Burkholderiales bacterium | reverse complement strand
GAAAGAATTGACGTCCATGAACCCCATCCAGGTCGGCCTGCTCGGCATCGGCACCGTTGGCAGCGGCACGTTCAAGGTGCTGACCCGCAACCAGGCCGAGATCCGGCGCCGCGCCGGCCGGGGTATTGCGATCACGATGGTGGCTGACCTGGACACCGCGCGCGCCCGGGCCCTCGTCGGCCCAGAGGTGACCGTGGTGGCCGACGGCTTTGACGTCATCCACAACCCCGACATCGACATCGTGATCGAGCTGATCGGCGGCTACGGCATTGCCAAGACGCTGGTGATGGCGGCGATTGCTGCCGGCAAACATGTGGTCACCGCCAACAAGGCGCTGCTGGCAGTACACGGCACGGAGATATTTGCCGCCGCCAGCGCCAAGGGTGTGATGGTGGGCTTTGAGGCGGCGGTGGCCGGCGGCATCCCGATCATCAAGGCACTGCGCGAGGGCCTGACCGCCAACCGCATCGAGTGGATCGCCGGCATCATCAACGGCACCACCAACTTCATCTTGTCGGAGATGCGCGACAAGGGCCTGGACTTCGGCGTGGTGCTGAAAGAAGCGCAGCGCCTGGGCTATGCCGAGACCGACCCGACCTTCGACATCGAGGGCATCGATGCCGCCCACAAGGCGACGATCATGAGCGCGATCGCCTTTGGCACGCCGGTGCAGTTTGACAAGGCCCATGTCGAAGGCATCACCCAACTGCAGGCCACCGACATCCGCTATGCCGAGCAACTGGGCTACCGCATCAAGCTGCTGGGCATCACCAAGCACCGCCCCGATGTGGACGGGATCGAGTTGCGGGTACACCCGACGCTGATCCCGGCCAAGCGCCTGATCGCCAATGTCGAGGGTGCGATGAACGCGGTGGTGGTGCATGGTGATGCGGTGGGCACCACGCTGTATTACGGCAAGGGGGCCGGTGCCGAGCCCACCGCCAGCGCGGTGGTGGCCGACCTGGTCGACATCACCCGGTTGCACACCGCCGACCCGGACCACCGGGTGCCGCATCTCGCGTTCCAGGCGGGGTCCTTGGCCAACACCCGGGTGTTGCCGATTGCCGAGGTGATCACCGCGTTTTACCTGCGGCTGCAGGTGGCCGACCAGACCGGCGTGCTCAGCAAGATCACCACCATCCTGGCCGAGAACGAGATCTCGATCGACGCTGTGCTGCAGCGTGAATCGGCCGAGGGCGAGAAGCAGACCGACCTGATCATCCTGACCCACGACACGGTGGAAGGCCGGATGCGCGCAGCACTCGCCCAGATGCAGGCCTTGCCCACGGTGCTGGCGCCGATTGTCAACATCCGCAAGGAAGAGCTGAGCTGAGCTGAGCAGCCCGTGCTTGCCCGTCCGTCCGCACTCACGCCTAACGACCGCCCAACGACAATGAACTACATCAGCACCCGCGGCGACGAGACCCCGCGCCGGTTTTGCGAAATCTTGCTCGAAGGCCTGGCGCCCGATGGCGGCCTGTACCTGCCCACGGCGTATCCCAAGATCGACGGCGCCACGCTGACCCGCTGGCGCGGCCTGAGCTATGCCGAGCTGGCCTACGAGATCCTGTCGCTCTACATCGACGACATTCCGGCCGCTGACCTGAGAGCGCTGACCGCCAAGACCTACACCGCCGCCACCTACGGCAGCGCCGCCATCGTGCCGGTGCGCCAGCTGCAAGCCGGCACCAACCCGGTCTACATCCAGGCCCTGTCCAACGGCCCGACCCTGGCCTTCAAGGACATGGCGATGCAGCTGCTGGGCAACCTGTTCGAATACGAGCTGGCCCGGCGCGGTGAGACGCTCAACATCCTGGGCGCCACCTCGGGCGACACCGGCAGCGCGGCCGAGTACGCGATGCG
>JBBRZR010000643.1:0-1882 GCA_038236495.1 Burkholderiales bacterium | reverse complement strand
GCCATCCTCAACTTTGGCCACACCTTTGGCCACGCGATCGAGACCGGCCAGGGTTATGGCGTCTGGCTGCACGGTGAGGCGGTGGGTTGCGGGTTGGTGATGGCAGCGGACCTGTCGGCCCGTCTGGGCCTGGTAGACCCCGCACTGGTGCCGCGCCTGCAGCGCTTGTGTCAGCGTGCCGGCTTGCCGGTGCAAGCGCCAGCGATGCCGACAGGCCGCTGGCTGGACCTGATGCGGGTGGACAAAAAGGCCGAAGCCGGCGAGATCCGCTTTGTGCTGATCAACGGCCTGGGCCATGCTGTGGTGCGGCCCGCGCCGGACGCGCTGGTGGCCGAGGTCATCGCGGCGCACAGCGCGCCGGCCTGAGCCGGGCGATTGGCTGCCATGCCCCGCGCCGCTGACGCTGACCCTCACCCGCAGGCACTGCCCGAGATGCCGACCGCACCGCTGACCGCCGCCTGGCAGCCGGTCGCCGCAAAGCACGCGGTTTACGCCAGCCAGGCCGGCGCCAGCCGCGGCCGGCGCATCGTCGAGCCGGGGGTGCGCCTGCGCAATGCCTTTCAGCGTGACCGCGACCGCATCGTGCACAGCACCGCGTTCCGGCGCCTGGTCTACAAGACCCAGGTCTTCATCAACCACGAGGGCGATTTGTTCCGCACCCGGCTGACCCACTCGCTGGAGGTGGCGCAGCTGGGCCGCTCGATTGCCCGGGGCCTGGGCCTGGACGAGGACCTGGTCGAGGCCATTGCGCTGGCCCACGACCTGGGCCACACCCCGTTTGGCCACGCCGGGCAAGACGCGCTGCACGACTGCATGCGGGATCACGGCGGCTTCGAGCACAACCTGCAAAGCCTGCGGGTGGTGGACCGGCTGGAGGCGCGCTACCCCGATTTCGACGGGCTGAACCTCAGCTTCGAGACCCGCGAGGGCATCTTGAAGCACTGCAGCCGGCGTGATGCGCTGCGGCTGGACGCCGATGAGCCCGGCGGTGTGGCGCAACGCTTCTTGACCGGCGGCCAGCCCAGCCTGGAGGCCCAGCTCACCGACCTGGCCGACCAGATCGCCTACAACGCGCACGACATCGACGACGGTGTGCGCTCGGGCCTGCTGCAGTTCGAGCAACTGGCCGGGCTGCCTGGGGTGTGGCAGCACCGCGAGCAGGCACTGGCCGACCACCCGCAGCTGGCGGCACAACCCGGCCGGCGCCTGTTGTTCGAGACCATACGCCGCATGTTGTCGGCCCAGGTGCATGACGTGATCGATGCCACCGGCGCGGCGCTGACCCAGGCCCGGCCTGCCAGTGCGGACGAGGCCCGCGCCATGCTGCGGCTGCTGCGGTTCTCCGACGCGGTGCAGGCCGACGCGGTGGCGCTCAAGCGGGTGTTGTTTGCCTCGCTCTACCGCCATCCTCAGGTGATGCGCACCACCGAGGTGGCGCGCCAGGTGGTGCAACAGTTGTTTGCCGCCTACCTGGCCGCACCCGCCGAGATGCCGGCCGAGCACGCCGCCATGCCCGACCGCCACCGCGCTGTGGCCGACTACGTGGCCGGCATGACTGACCGCTTTGCGGCGCGTGAGCACCGCCGGTTGACTGGGACGGATGCATTTGCCGCGTTGGAGCCCGAACCCGCTCGGGCGCGTCGGGTGCCCGACACCGTCGACCCGGTCGCTTGACGGCTCGGCCGGTCAAAGATGGCCCACAAATAGATGGCCAGCAAATAGATGGCCCGCCTGCCCCGCCTGGCCCTGGCCGGCCATGCCCACCTGGTGTCGTTGTACGGCCACAGCGCGCAGCCGGTATTCATCGATGACGACGACCGTCGCCAGTTTCTGGCAGCACTGCGCGAGGCGGCATTGCAGCAGCAAGTGGCCGTGCATGCCT
>JBBRZR010000642.1:0-1951 GCA_038236495.1 Burkholderiales bacterium | reverse complement strand
GGGTAGAGCTGCGAAATCGCTGGCCGCGCAATCAGCTGGCTGGTCGTGGGCGAGCGGTAGCTGCGGGTCAGGCTGAGCCGCAGCTGGTCGCGTGCTGAGTCCGGCAGCTTCCAGACCATATGCGCCAGCGGCGTGAACACCGCGCTGCGGTTGTTGACCTGGTTGACCGCCGAGTCACTCCGGGTGTCGATCGCCTCCCAACGTGCGCCCAGTGAAAACGACAAGCGCTTGCCCAGGTCCCATTCATCTTGCGCATACAACGCAATGCGCCGGACGCGGGCGATGATGTCCTCGCCAAATTCGGCCAGCACGGGTTGGCCGTCCACCGTGCTGGTGCGGCTGTCGGTGCGCTGGTTGCCTTGCAGCTCCCAGCCGGCCACTGCGCTGTGGCCCTCGCCCAGCAGCTGCGAGTACTTGCCGTTGAGGTCGCCCGACTGGTCACGCACCCGCACATCGTCGAACTTGTGGCGGTTGGCGCCCGCGGTATAGCCCGACTCGTTGCGGTCCGTCACGCTGCTGCTGGCCGACAGCGTGCTGCCGAACCGAAGCTGCAGCCGGCCGCCGCCGGGCGTGGGGGTCAGCCAGGTACCGTTGAGCCGGCCCATCTGCCACTGCGACTGGCTGTGCCAGGTGGCCAGCGCATACGGCTGGGGATAGGCGGGCGCGGTGCCCACTGGCTGGTCCAGCGTCTCATGGCCGTCACCCCGGGTGCGTACGGCGTTGAAAAACGGCTGAACGTCCAGCGTGTTGCCCGGGCCAAAACGGAACTGAAGCCGGCCATTGGCAAACAGCCCTTCGCGCTGGTTGCTGCTCTCGGTGTGTTGCCGCTGGTCCAGCACGGTGCTGCCATTGGCGTCCAGGCCCAGCGTGCGGGTATCGGACTCAATGCCCTGCCCGCCCTTGAACACGGTGGTGGCCAGGTTGTAGCCCAGGTCTTCGGTCTGGCCGTTGTAGGTCCAGGTGGCGCCGACCTGGCCGTGGCCGCCGTCGGCACCGCCGCCGATGCGCAGCTCGTTGGTCTTGCGCTTGAAGTCGCTGCGCATGACCACGTTGATGGTGCCGGCAATCGCCCGGGCGCCAAACTCTGCCACCGGCGCCCGCATGATCTCGATGCGCTCGATCTGCTCGGGCGCAATCGAGTCCAGCGAAAACCCAGGCGCCATGCGCTGGCCGTCCAGCAGGATCTGGGTGTAACCGCCGCCCATGCCGCGCATGCTGATCTGGCCGCCGCGCCCCGGCGCGCCGCCGATGGTCACGCCCGGCAGGCGCTTGAGCACCTCGCCCAGCGTGGCGTCACCCATGCGGTCCAGCTCCTCCCGGCCGTAGACGATGCGCGACGCGGTGGCGCGGCGGCGCTCGTCCTGGCTGTCGGGCTGCACGGTGGCGGTGATCTCGACCTGCTGCGTGGCAGCGCCGGCCGGCGGCGGCGCGGCAGGCCGGGGCGGCCGGCCGGGCTGGCTGGCGCGGGCCGCGGGCACGGCGGCAGCCGATGCCGCGGCGGCGGGCGCCGCCGCCGCCGCGGGCGCTGGCACAGCAGGCAACGTCTGTGCGCCACTCAGGCCGGACAAGGACAGCGCTGCAGCCAGCGTCAGGGGGGCGGGTTGCAGCAAGCGTCTGGGCATGTTCAGTGGGATTTTGCCGGCGCGGTCACCGACGTTTGATGTCGCCGCGGTGAAGCTGCGTGGTTTTGCCGAATCGGCCCCGCAAGCTCAGGGCGCTGCCAGCCAGTGCACCGAAAACAGCTGCTGCGCATCGGTCCACACCGCCTGCGGTTGCAGCCCGGCAGCACTGGCCAGCGCCTGAAACCCGCCGACGGTGTATTTGCAGGAGTTCTCGGTGTGCAGGGTCTGGCCTTGGGCAAAGTCGAACCGTTCACTGCCAACCGTGGCCGACTGCTGGCAGGCGCTGACCAGGTGCATCTCGATGCGCTGATCAAACGGCGCATAGAAGG
>JBBRZR010000641.1:0-1954 GCA_038236495.1 Burkholderiales bacterium | reverse complement strand
GCCGCGCTCAGCACCCTGCTGATCGCCCTGCCCGCCGCCCACGCCGACAAGCTCGCTGCGCCCAGGCTGCCGGCCTACACCCAGGAGTGCGGCGCCTGCCACCTGGCCTACCCGCCGGGCCTGTTGCCGGCGGCGTCCTGGCAGCGGTTGATGGCCGGCCTGCCCAAGCACTTCGGCAGCGATGCATCGCTGGATGCGGCCACCCGTCAAGCCCTGGCCGACTGGCTGACGGCCAACGCCGGCAGTTTCAAGAAGGTGGCGCGTGACCCCACAGCGCCGCCGCAGGACCGCATCAGCCAGTCGTCCTGGTTTGTGCGCGAGCACCGTGAGCTGGGCACGGCCGTCTGGAGGCGCCCCGCCGTGGCCAGCGCCGCCAACTGCGCAGCCTGCCACACCGGCGCCGCGCAGGGCCGGTTCAGCGAACACGACGTCAACATCCCCCAGTAAAGAGGCCACCATGTCCAACGCAAAACCATCGATCCTGGTCTGGGATCTGCCCGTACGGCTGTTTCACGGCCTGCTTGCCGCAAGCTTTGCCGGCGCCTGGCTGACCGCCGAGAGCGAAAGCTGGCGCCTGCTGCATGTCACGCTGGGCTACACGGTGGCCGGGCTGCTGGCCTTCCGCTTGCTGTGGGGCGTGCTGGGCACCCGCCACGCCCGGTTCAGCGATTTTGTGCGGGGCCCGCGGGCGGTGCAGCGCTACCTGGGCGCCTTGCTGCACGGTCGGCCCGAGCACCACGTGGGCCACAACCCGGCCGGCGCGCTGGCGATCATCGCGCTGCTGGTGCTGGGTGCCGCCAGCGCCGGCACCGGCTGGGCGGTCTACAACGACCTGGGCGGAGACTGGCTGGGCAACCTGCATGAGGCCGCCGCGTCACTGATGCTGGCGGTGGTGGGTGTGCACATCCTGGGCGTGCTGATCGCCAGCCGGCTGCAGCGCGAGAACCTGGCCGCGTCCATGCTGACCGGCCGCAAGTCCGGCCCGCCGGACCAGGCCATCCGCAGCGCCTGGCGCTCGGTAGCGGCGCTGATGCTGGCCGCGGTGCTGGGCTTCTGGTGGTTGCAGTGGACCGACGCGCCATCGGCCGGTTTGGTGGCCGATGGCGGCGCCACCTCGTCGGCCCACGCCAGCGCCGCCCCGCCCAACGCGGCCCAGCTCGCCAGCGCCGAGTGGCAAGCCCGGCAAGCCCGGCAGGCCGGGCACGGCCACCGCGACAGCGACGGCGACTGAGCACCTGCCCGGCCTACCATCACGACCATGCGCATCCTGCTGGCCGAAGACGACACCCTGCTGGGCGATGGCCTGCGCGCCGGCCTGCGTCAGCACGGCTTCTCGGTGGACTGGGTGCGCGACGGCGCGGCAGCCGAGCGTGAGCTGCGCGCCCAGCCCTATGCCGCAGCCGTGCTGGACCTGGGCCTGCCGCTGAGGGACGGGCTGGATGTGCTGGCCGCCGTGCGCCGCGCAGGCATCACCCTGCCGGTGCTGGTGCTGACCGCCCGCGACGCCGTGCCCGACCGCATCCGCGGGCTGGACCTGGGCGCCGACGACTATGTCGTCAAGCCGGTTGATCTGGACGAACTGGCGGCCCGCCTGCGGGCCCTGGTGCGGCGCGCCCACGGCCAGCCGCAAGAAACGCTGCAGGCCCAGGGCGTGACGCTGGACGCGGCCCGCCGGTCCGTCAGCCAGGCCGGCCAGACCGTGGTGCTGTCCACCCGCGAGTTCGACCTGTTGCAAGCGTTGATGCTCAGTGCCGGGCGGGTGTTGTCACGCGAGCAGATCGAGCAGCAGCTCTACAGCTGGGGTCAGGAGGTTGAGAGCAACGCGGTGGAGGTGCACATCCACCACCTGCGCAAGAAGCTGGGCGCCGGCCTGATCCAGACCATTCGCGGCGTCGGCTACCTGCTGCCGCGAGAAACCGCCGCGCCATGAGTGTTTCGGCACCGGCCCCACGCT
>JBBRZR010000640.1:0-1977 GCA_038236495.1 Burkholderiales bacterium | reverse complement strand
CGCTGGATCTGGATCTCGGCTTTGAGCCCTTGGTTGGCCGCGTCGCGTTCGGCGATGCACTGCTCGAACTGCTCCTTGTCTTGTAAGCGTTCCGCCAACCCACCCTTGCGCCGTCGACGGCGACGTGCTGAGGTGTGGCCGCCTATGCGAACGCTGGTGAGACGGCGTTGGGCACGGTGGTGGCTGGCCGGGCAGTCCACAAGTGCGGCAGAAGCAGGTGCAGGTCGGCGTTTTTCAGCGTCGGCAGCCGCTCGAACACGTCCTTGAGATAGGCCCACGGATCGTGACCGTTGAGCTTGGCCGATTCGATCAAGGTCATGATCACGGCGGCCCGCTCACCGGCCTGCTGCGAGCCGATGAATAACCAGTTTTTACGACCAACCGCGAGCGGGCGAATGGCGTTTTCGGCCGCGTTGTTGTCGATGGGTATATCGCCGTCGTCGAGGTAGCGCGTCAACGCCGGCCAATTGCTCAGCGCGTAGTCGATGGCCTTGGCCGTCGCGTCGGCACGGGCGAGTTTGACGCGCTGCTCGGTCAACCAGGTGTGCAGGGCGTGGGCCGCAGGTTTTGCGTACTCCTGGCGCATTTGCCGTCGCGCCTCGGCGCCCAGCCCGCGTGCGGCGCGCTCGATCTCGTAGAGCTTGGCAATCAGCACCACCGCGTGGCGGGCAATCTCGCTGCCGTTTAGCTTGTGCACCTCGAACAGCTTGCGCCGGGCGTGCGCCATGCACAGCGCCGGGACAACACCTTGTTTTGCCAGCGCGTGATAGCCCGAGAAATCGTCGGTCACCAGGGTGCCGGAGAAACCTTCCAGCACGCGCCGAGGATTCTCGCCACCGCGCCCGAGCGTGAAGTCGAACAGCACCGCGCGCTGGGCCACGAAGTCGGTGGTGCGGTACACCCACATGTACGCCCGCTTGGTCTTGCCCCGGCCCGGCGCCAGCAACTGCACCGGCGTCTCGTCGGCGTGGACCACGCGGTGGCCAAGGACGAACTCGCGCAGCGCCGCAGCCAGCGGTGCCAGGCGCACACCGCAGATGCCGATCCACTGCGCCATGCTCGAGCGCGGGATGTGAACGCCCGAGCGCTGGTAGATCTCTTCCTGGCGGTACAGCGGCAGGTGGTCGTCGTGCTTGGCGATGACCACCTGGGCCAGCAGGCCGGGCGCGGGAATGCCTTTGTCGATGATCTGCGCGGGCATGGGCGCGGCCTGGATCGTCTGGCAGCACGCGCAGGCGTATTTGCCGCGGATGTGACGCTGCACGAAGAACTGCGCGGGCACGCAGTCGAGCTGCTCGCTGATCTCTTCGCCCACGCGCTTGAACGCCTGGCCGCAGGCGCAGTGCGTGGCATCGATTTCGTGGTGGTGATCGATGCGTGGCAGGTTGTCGGGCAAGGCTTGGCGCACGGCGCGGCGTGGCGCGACGGGCGGCACTGTTGGGGTGACCGGCAGTGCCTGGCTGGCGGCAGCAGCAGCGGCGTCTTCCTCGCGCGTATCGGCCACCATCAGGTCGAACAGCACGGCCTGGACGCTGCCGTCCAAGCTCTCGCTGGATGTGCCGAAGCGCCAGCGCTTCAAGCGCGCGATCTCGAAGTTCAGCGCTTCGATCTTGGTTTGCTTGAACTTCAGCTCGGAGTGCTGGCGCTCGATGACCCCGTGCAGCAAGGCCAGCACATCGCAGCCGGGCGATGCCTCGGGTGCGCTGGTACTGGTGGTTTCGAGCATGGCAGCCATCATGCCCCTCGCGCGTGCGCGCGAGAATCGGGACATTCGCCAATGGACTTCTGCGCCCGCGCATAGGTCAAATCACCGTGATCGGCTGCGGCGCGGACCGGGTCAGGCGCTGCCACGGCAGGCCCGCCACCAGCCACTCAAACTGCTCGGCCGACAGCGTCATCGAGCCCGCACCGTCGCCCGGCCACGCAAAGCCCCCGGCCTGCAGCCGGCGCGTGCAAAGCCACATCCCCACGCCGTCG
>JBBRZR010000639.1:0-1988 GCA_038236495.1 Burkholderiales bacterium | reverse complement strand
TTGCTCCCACATCGCCGCATAAACCGCGTCCACATACGGCTTGAAGCAGCCCAGGGCCTGCGCTGCCACTGCGCCGCGCATGATCTTGAGCGTGTTGACCGGGAAATGCGGGTTGAAGCGCCAGGCCGTGAGCCCGTGCCGCGCCACGAAGCGCTGGACCTCCAACCGGTCATAGGCCTGCTTGTTGGGGATGCCGGCAAAAGCCTCGGCGGGCGACCGGTTGTTGGCCAGCTTGAACAGCCCGCCCAGCAGCACCGGCAGGTAGGTGAAAGGCACGCCGATACGCGCCTCGATGGCGGAGATCACCTTATGGCAGAAATAGGCGTTGGGGCTGCCGAAATCGAACAGGAACTGGACGGGTGCGGGTGTGGGTGTGGATGCAGGTGCGGGTGTCGTCATGGGAGGCCTAGGCGGGTGGGTGGATCGTCGACTGATGCGCCGGTGCGGTGCTCACCAGCTCTCCAGCCAAGGCCGCAGCTCGGTCTCATGGGTCCAGGCGTCGCGGGGCTGCTGGTGGATCTGCCAGTAGGCCTCGGCGATGCTGTCCGGGCTGAGGATGCCCTGGCGGTCCTTCATCGCGTAGCGCTCGGGAAAGTTGCTGCGGATGAACTCGGTGTCGATCGCGCCGTCGATCACCGGGTGCGCCACATGGATGCCCTGGGGCCACAGCTCACGCGCCATGCTCTGGGCCAGTGCACGCAGCGCATGCTTGGCGCCGGCAAAAGCGGCATAGCCCTCGCGCCCACGCAGGCTGGCGGTGGCGCCGGTGAACAGGATCGTGCCGCGGCCGCGCGGCAACATCACCTTGGTGCATTCACGGCCCATCAAAAAGCCGCCAAAACAGGCCATCTCCCAGACCTTGAAGTACACCCGGGCGGTGGTCTCGGTAATGCCGAAGCGCACATTGGCGCCGATGTTGAACACCGCCACCTCGATAGGCGCGATGTCGCGCTCGATCTGCTGCACCAACGCCACCATGTCTTCTTCCTTGCGGGCGTCACTGGCAAAGCCGTGGGCTTGCCCGCCGTCGGCCTTGATCTGGTCGATCAGCGGCTGCAGCTTGTCGGCGCTGCGCCGGGTGACGCAGGCGATATAGCCCTCGCGGGCAAAACGCCGGGCAATGGCACCACCGGTGGCGTCGCCGGCGCCTATCACCAGGATGGCTTTTTTGTCGCTCATGGGCTGTGGCTCGTTGGGGTTTGGGTCAGGGGCGGCCGGGCGGTGACCGTCGCTGCAGAGCGGCATGCTATTCCGGCACGCAGCCTGAAGCAGTCAACAAATGGCTTTAAGCTCAAGTTGAAAACTGCAGGGCGGAACTGCCGGGTCGACTGGAACGAACCAAGGCGGCTGCCCGCGGCCTTCTGGCCTGTTGACATCCTGACGTCAAAATGCGCGACGATGTTTGTTATGTTAAATAAAAGTTCGACCGCAAAGAGGTACAGGCCGCCGGTGCTCGGCCCTGGCGATGGCACCTGGCCTGCACCTTCCGTCCTGCGGCCCCTGCACCCGCGCACGGCGGCGCACTTGCCACCAAGTCTCAGGCCGCCAGCCTCAGCAGCGCCAGGCAGACCAGCACGCCCGCGGTCCAGACCAGCGTCCTCACCGTGCCCAGGTTCATCAAGTAGACCGCCACATAGACCACCCGGATACCGACAAAAGCCAGCGCCAGCTGGTCGATGCTGCTCTGGTCGGCCTGGGCCATCTGTGCCAGCAACACCGCGGCGATGAACAGCGGCAAGGCCTCGAACCCGTTGACCTGCGCCGCGTTGGCGCGTTGCTGCCAACCGGTCAGGCGCGACTCCCATTCACGCGGTTGCTGGTTGTTGTAGCGGCCTGCCGGCCCCAGTCCACGCGCCGAGGCCGCCTTGGCCAGACCCACCGTCACGATGGGCAGCATGCAGGCCGCCAGCACACACCACTTTGCAATCGTCATACCGTGTCACCTTGCTGTTGGGATGCGCCGATTGTGGATGAGCGCCCTGCCCGGT
>JBBRZR010000638.1:0-2024 GCA_038236495.1 Burkholderiales bacterium | reverse complement strand
CGTTCAACGTCGCGCACTTCAACCAGGCCGGCGCGCTGGTGCATGTCTACGCCGACGGCTCGGTGCTGGTCAACCACGGCGGCACCGAGATGGGCCAGGGCCTGAACACCAAGGTGGCACAGGTGGTGGCGCACGAGCTGGGCGTGGCGTTCGAGCGGGTGCGTGTCACCGCCACCGACACCCACAAGGTGGCCAACACCTCGGCCACTGCAGCGTCCACCGGCGCGGACCTGAACGGCAAGGCCGCGCAGGACGCGGCGCGCCAGATCCGTGAGCGGATGGCGGTGTTTTTTGCCGGCAAACATGGGGTGGACGCCGCTGCGGTGCGCTTCGAGAACGGCCAAGTCAGCAGCGGACGCGCCGCTAAGGGCCAGGCCAGCGCCGTCACCGTCACCGTCAGCTTCGACGACTTGGTGATGCAGGCCTACCAGGCCCGGGTGCAGTTGTGGAGCGACGGCTTTTACGCCACGCCCGGCCTGCACTGGGACCGCACACGCCTGAAGGGCAAGCCGTTTTACTACTTTGCCTACGGCGCGGCCTGCAGCGAGGTGCTGGTGGACACCCTGACCGGCGAGCACAAGCTGCTGCGCGCCGACGTGCTGCACGACGTGGGCACATCGCTCAACCCGGCCATCGACATCGGCCAGGTCGAGGGCGCGTTCATCCAGGGCATGGGCTGGCTGACGACCGAAGCGCTGTACTGGCAACCGATGGACGGCTCAAAGAATGCCGGCAAGCTGATGACCCACGCGCCCAGCACCTACAAGATCCCGACCGCCAACGACTGCCCGGCGCACTTCGATGTGCGGCTGTTTGGCCAAGCCAACCCGGCTGAGACCATCCACCGCAGCAAGGCGGTGGGCGAGCCGCCGCTGCTGCTGCCGTTTTCGGTGTTTCTGGCGATCCGCGACGCGGTCTCGGCGGTGGGTGGCCACCTGATCGATCCGCCGCTGCGCGCCCCGGCCACGCCGGAGGCGGTGCTGGATGCAATCGACGCGGTGCGCGCAGCGGCTGGCGCAACTGCGGCCACTGCAGCCGGCAGCGGCCGATGATCGACGCCGACCGGCGCACCGCGCTGGCCTGGCTTGCTGCCGGCCGTCCGGCGATGCTGGTGCAGGTGCTGGCGGCCCGCGGCTCGGTGCCACGCGGCGCCGGCACCCGCATGCTGGTGGCGGCCGATACGGTCGCCGGCACCATCGGCGGCGGCCACCTGGAGTTGCAGGCGATCGAGCGCGCCCGGGCGATGCTGGACGCCGGCGGTGGCCTCGGAACCGACGACCGGGCCATCGCGCTGGGCCCCACCCTGGGCCAATGCTGCGGCGGCGCCTTGACGCTGCGCACCGGGCCGCTGGACGCCGCCGCACTGGCCGACTGGCCGGGCGAGGCGGCGCTGTTTGACCTGCAGCTTTACGGCGCCGGCCATGTTGGCCGCGCCATCGTGCACCTGCTCCACACCCTGCCCTGCCGGGTTCAATGGATAGACGAGCGCGAGGCCGAGTTTCCGGCCACACCGTCGGCGCTGCACATCACGCGGCTGTGTGTGGACGCGGTCGAGGCCGAGGTGCAGCAAGCGCTGCCGAACACGTTTTACCTGGTGCTGACCCACAGCCACGACCTGGACTTGCGCATCACCGATGCGGTGCTGCGGCGCGGCGACTTCGGCTTTCTCGGCCTGATCGGGTCGGCCACCAAACGCGCGCGCTTCCTGAGCCGTCTTGCCCAGCGCGGCGTGGCGGCCGACGCCATCGCGCGCCTGACCTGCCCGATCGGTGTGGCCGGTATCCCCGGCAAACAGCCCGAGCAGATCGCGCTGGCGGTGGCAGCACAGCTGCTGCAGGTGGCGGCCAGCCGAGTTGCCACCAGCGCTGCCGCCTGCACTGCCGCCACACAGCCCGCACTCAGAGCCTGAGAGTTTTTCGGGCGCGACCGAGCAGCGCGCTCGAAAGGCGTCCGGTCTAGGCGCAAAGCGCAGCCATAGCGGGCTATGGCGAGCATTTGCAACGACGACTGGGCGTCTTTGAGCG
>JBBRZR010000637.1:0-2028 GCA_038236495.1 Burkholderiales bacterium | reverse complement strand
GTTTGGGCGGCATGGTGGGACAGCGTGGGTGCTCTGTCATAGTCGGCGGCGCGACGGTCAAATTACGGGCTGCTCAATCGGTGGCCGGGTATTGCGGCGTCAGCAGCTTCTCGCGGCGGTAGTCGCGCATGAATGCGGCCAGGTTCATCGGCTTGAAGCCGCGCGCACGGTTGGCCGCGCCAATCTCGAACAACCAGCGGTACTGCCGCATCAGGTCGCGCCAGGCCTGCAGCAGGCCGGTACGGCGGTCCCAGATGTGCGTGCTTTCCGCACCGGCGCCGTTGACCTCCAGGATCGTGAAACCCTCACCGCGCTGGACCTGGGCAAAGTCCTCGAAGCGAACGTCGAAGCGGCCGAAGTGGAACTCCGGCATGGCCTGCGAGATGGCGTCGAAGCGGGCTTCCATCGCGGGCGTGACCAGGTGTGTGCCGTTGCGGAAGATGGCGCCACGGCTGTGGCTGCCGGCAAAGGCCAGCCGGATCGACTCGCCGGCGCGCGGCACCTCGTCCAGCCGCGCCGTGTGCCGGCGCAGGTACAGGTGCGGGAGTTGTCCGGCGCGCGGATCGGCCAGGATCAGCGCGCGCAAGTTGCGCTGGCCATCGCCGGTGACATGCGGGAAGTACTTGAGCGTGATCGACACGATGCGCCCGTGCTGCTCACCCGGCCGACGGCAGTAGAAGATGCCCGCTTCACCTTGGTGCGGCACCAGGCGTTGCAGCAGGTAGGCGGCGCCGTGCGGAAAACCGTCGATGTAGGCCAGCAGGTCGGCCGGTGTGCGCACCAGCTTGACCCCCGCGCCGCGGCAGCCCAGATCGGGTTTGGCCACCACGGGCAGCGTGAGCCCCGCCGCGGCCAGCGCAGCCAGCGCTGCATCGCGCTCTGCCGCGGGGCTGCCGGCGGCTGGCAGGTCGGGGCGCTGCAGCCGGATGAAGGGCGCGACCCATTCGGGCACATGCCGTGTTGCCAGCGCCAGGATTTGGGCCTTGGATTCGCCGTAGAAGCCGCCGCCCGGGAACGAAGGATTGGCCACCGTCGGCAACAAGGCACCGCGGTAGCGCAGCATCAACCAGACGGCGTACAGCATGACCGGCGGGTAGAACGCCCACATCGGCCAGAACTCGAAAAAGCTCAGCGCCGGCCCGTCCATGTCCAGCGGCGGCATGCCTTGATGGGGCACGATGTCCGAGGGCGTTTTTGCCTCGGGACGCGGTCCGTCATTGGCGCGTACAGGGTGCAACACAGGCAGGGTGCGGGACATGGCAGTCATGGTCGGGTGTGTTGAAAGTGTTGACGGACCCTGCGCAGCAGCGGTACGGCCAGCGCCAGGAAGACAATGGGCAGGGCCACCGCCACGGCCGGCGGCACGCCCAGCGTGTGGGCCAGGGTCTGGCCGACGGCCACACTCAGGGCGTACAAGCCCACGGTCCACAGTGACACTGCTGTCAGCACCCACGCGGTGAACGGCAGCAGCGGAATGCGCACAAATCCGCAGGTGGTGTAGGTCAGCAGCCGCAGGCCGGGCACCACGCGCGCCACCAGCACTGCGCTGCTCAGGCGCCGCACGATCTGGCCACGCGCCCAGTCCGACTTGGCACCCAGGTAGCGGCGCTGCAACCAGGGCACCCGCGTGGCCGCCAGGCCCAGCCCGTACAAGCCCAGGTCGCCGATGGCGATGCCACCGCCGACGGCGCCCAGCGACAACCCCCAGGAGATGGCCCCCTGCGTGGCCAGCGCCACACCGGCCGCGATCGCCAGGTCTTCGACCAGCAGCGTGGTCAGCGCCAGCACCAGGGCGATGACGCCGGGCGTGCCCATGCCCGACAGCACGGCTTGTGTCCAATGCACGGCGGCCGCCCAGCCGGAGACGAGATCGCTCAGCACGACGGCGCCATCGCCATGCGGATGGCTTCGCGCACGGTGGCTTCGGAGTTCCAGGGCAGGAAGTGGTTCTGGCCCTCCAGCAACACCGTCTTCACGCAGCGTGCGCCAGTCAGGTGCGCCTGCATGAAGGGCACGTTGGCCACCGGC
>JBBRZR010000636.1:0-2033 GCA_038236495.1 Burkholderiales bacterium | reverse complement strand
GGTCCCGGCCGCCGCGCGCGACGATGCGCTCAGGCAGGTGCAAGACCTGGGCACGCCGGTGCTGCTGGCGGCCAATCGGCAGTTCCACCGCTTGTTGGTGGCCGGCGTGCAGGTGCAGTACCAGCACGGCGGCGAGACCCGTGGCGACTTTGTGCGCTTGATCGACTGGTCGGACCCAGCACGCAACGACTGGCTGGCGATCAACCAGTTCACCATCAAGGGGCCGCACCACACCCGCCGGCCCGACATCATGCTGTTTGTCAACGGCCTGCCGCTGGTGCTGATCGAGCTGAAGAACCCGGCGGACTTGAACGCCGACGTCTGGAAGGCCTTTCACCAGATCCAGACCTACAAGGCGCAGATCACGGATGCCTTCCAGTACAACGAGGTGTTGGTGATCTCGGACGGCAGCGACGCGTTGCTGGGTTCACTCTCGGCCGATACCGAGCGCTTCATGGCCTGGCGCACGATTGACGGTGCAACCGTCGATCCGCTCGGCCCGTTCAACGGCTTGCAGACCCTGGTGCGCGGCGTGCTGGCGCCGGCCTACTTGCTGGACTTCCTGCGCTACTTCGTGCTGTTTGAGGATGATGGCGACATGCGTGGCGGGCTGATCAAGAAGATCGCCGGCTACCACCAGTTCCATGCGGTGCGTGCGGCCATCACCCAGGTGGTGGCAGCGTCCCGTCCGGATGGGCTGCCGGGCGTGCGCGGCAAGGGCGGTGTGGTGTGGCACACCCAGGGCAGCGGCAAGAGCATCACGATGACCTGCTTTGCGGCGCGGGTGATGCAAGAGCCGCTGATGGCCAACCCGACCCTCGTGGTGATCACCGACCGCAACGACCTGGACGGCCAGCTGTTTGGGGTGTTCTGCCTGTCGCAGGACTTGCTGCGCGAGCAACCCGTGCAGGCCACCACCCGGCAACAACTGCGCGCGCTGCTGGCCAACCGGCCATCGGGCGGCATCGTGTTTGCCACGATCCAGAAGTTCATGCCCGGCGAGGACGAGGACGCCTTCCCGCTGCTGTCGAACCGCAGCAATATCGTGGTGATCGCCGACGAGGCGCACCGCACCCAGTACGGCTTCGAGGCCAAGCTCAAGACGCTGAAAGCGCGGCCGGCCTCGGCGCCCACGACGGTGTTGACGACCGTGTTGACGACCGGCACCGGCGAGCCGGCAGCGCACCACGCCAGCTATGCGGCGCCCGCAGGCACGCTGGACCGCTACCAGGTGGGCTACGCCCAGCACCTGCGCGACGCCCTGCCCAATGCCACGTTTGTCGCCTTCACCGGCACGCCGGTATCGGGTGAGGACCGCGACACCCGGGCCGTGTTTGGCGACTACATCAGCATCTACGACATGCAGCAGGCCAAGGAGGATGGCGCCACCGTGGCTATTTACTACGAGTCGCGCCTGGCCAAGCTGGGGCTGAAGGCCGACGCCCTGGCCACCCTGGATGCCGAGGTCGATGAGCTGGCCGAGGACGAGGAGGAGAGCCAGCAGGCCAAGCTGAAAAGCCGCTGGGCCGCGCTGGAGCGGGTGGTGGGCGCCGAGCCGCGCATCGCCAGCGTGGCGGCCGATCTGGTGGCGCATTTTGAGGAGCGAGGCAAGGCGCAGACCGGCAAGGCCATGGTGGTGGGCATGAGCCGCGACATCTGCGCGCACCTGTACGACGAGATCACCCGGCTGCGGCCCGACTGGCACAGCACCGATCCCGAGCTGGGCGCGGTGAAGGTGGTGATGACCGGGTCCAGCAGCGACAAGGCCCTGCTGCGCCCGCATATCTACAGCGCGCAGGTCAAGAAGCGGCTGGAGAAGCGCTTCAAAGACCCGGCCGATCCGCTGCGCCTGGTGATCGTGCGCGACATGTGGCTGACCGGCTTCGACGCGCCCTGCGTGCACACGCTCTACATCGACAAGCCGATGAAGGGCCACAACCTGATGCAGGCCATCGCCCGGGTGAACCGGGTGTTCAAGGACAAGCAGGGCGGCCTGGTGGTGGACTACATCGGCATCGCGGGCGAGCTGAAGT
>JBBRZR010000635.1:0-2057 GCA_038236495.1 Burkholderiales bacterium | reverse complement strand
CAGGATGTGACCGACCGCCGGGTGGCCGAAGACCGTATCCGCCACCTCGCCAACTTCGACGCGCTGACCGGCCTGCCCAACCGGCGCCAGCTGATCTGGCGCACCGAGCGTGCGCTCGACCACGCCCGGCGGCTCGGCCACCAGGCCGCGATGTTGCTGATCGACCTGGACCGGTTCAAGGTCATCAACGACACGCTGGGCCATGCTGCCGGCGACGAGTTGCTGGTGGAAGTGGCCAGGCGCCTGCGCGGCTGCGTGCGTCACAGCGACCAGGTGATGGACACCGCGCTGGAGACCGCTGGCGTGCGCAGCCACCGGTCGCTGGAGGCGGTGGGCCGGCTGGGTGGCGACGAGTTCATCGCACTGTTGCCCGAGGTGGCCGACGAAGCCGACGCCGAGCGGGTGTCGCAACGCATCCTGGAGGCCATGCGTGAGCCGGTCTGGGTGGGCGGTCAGGAGTGCTTTGTCACTGCCAGCGTGGGCATCTCGATGTACCCGGTGGACGGCCAGTCGGTGGCCGACCTGATGCGCAACGCCGACGTGGCGATGTACTCGGTCAAGAACACCGGCCGCAACAACGCCGCGGTGTACAGCCCGATGCTGGCCGGCCGCGGCCGCGAGAAGCTCGAGCTGGAGAGCGCGCTGCACAAGGCGATCGAGCGCAACGAGCTGGTGCTGCACTACCAGCCCAAGATCGACGTGCGCTCGGCCCGGATGGTGGGCGCCGAGGCGCTGATGCGCTGGCAACGGGGCGACACGCTGGTGCCGCCGGATGATTTCATCCCGCTGGCCGAAGAAACCGGCCTGATCGTGCCGCTGTCCGAATGGGCGCTGCGCGAGGCCGCACGCCAGGCCAAGGTCTGGTCGGTCAATTTCGGCTTTGCCGATTCGATCGCGGTCAACCTGCCCAACCGCATGTTCGAGCGCAGCGACCTGGTCGAGACCATCCACCAGGCGGTGTCGGCGTTTGGCGTGCCGCACCGCGCGATCCAGCTCGAGATCACCGAAAGCGGGCTGATGAAGGACCTGCAAAACGTCATCCCGGCGCTGCACCGGCTGACCGAGATCGGCGTCGAGATCTCGATCGATGATTTCGGTACCGGCTACTCCTCGCTGGCCTACCTGACCACGCTGCCGATCTCCGAGCTCAAGATCGACCGCAGCTTTGTGCGCGACCTGGGCATCACGCCGCAAAGCTCGGCCGTGGTTACCGCGATCATCGCGTTGGCGCGCTCGCTGGGCCTGCGGGTGATTGCCGAAGGGGTCGAGAACCTGCGCCAGATGGAGGTGCTGCACCGCCTGGGTTGCACGGTGATGCAGGGCTTTCTGTTCAGCAAGGCGATCCCGCCTGACAAGCTCGAAGAATGGCTGCAGCTCACCGTGCTGCCGCGCAAGGAGCCCTGGCTGGTGCAGGCCGGCGCTGACCGGCCGGACCTGGCACTGACCACCGGCGGCCGGCGGCCTTAAGCCCAGGCCCAGGCCCAGCGCGTCGTGGCCGCCTGGCCGCCCGCTCACCCCTCAACACCACGCTCGGAGTCGCCCTCGATGGATGCCCAACGTCCGGCCACCGCCATGCCGGCCCAGCTTGCCAAAGGTGCACTGCGCCGGCTGGCGGCCGCCAAGCAAGAGCCCACGCCCGCCAACTACGCCCGGGCCTACGCCGACGAAGCGGGCGAGCCGCTGCCCGCCGAGGGCGCCTTGCCCCCCCGGGCGCGTGCCGCCGTTGATCGGCTGGTGATGCGCGCCACCGACGACGCCGCCTTGCGCGGTGAGATCACCGGCGCGCTGATGGAGGCACGCTACGACGACCTGCAACGCGCACTCGACCGCAGCAGCGCGGCCGCCGCCAGCGCGGCACAGGCCTGGGCGCTGCTGATCGACCGGCTGGCGCGCGGGCTGGAGCGTGGTGCCCGCCACTGGACCGGCGCCCGCAAAAAAGAAAGCCTGCAGCGGGTGCTGGACGGCAGCCGCAGCGACGCCCGGCTGCTGCAGCAGCGCATGGGCCAGCTGATCGCGGCCTGGGAGACGGACCAGCCCGATGCCGATGTGGACGCGGT
>JBBRZR010000634.1:0-2059 GCA_038236495.1 Burkholderiales bacterium | reverse complement strand
CTGGTCCCGAGAGGTCACGACCTGCTCGCCGGCGTATTACAAATGGAACCAGTGGCTGTTCTTGCGCATGTTGGAGGCGGGCATCTGTGAGCGCCGTACCCAGGTCGTCAACTGGGACCCGGTCGACCAGACCGTGCTGGCCAACGAGCAGGTGATCGATGGCCACGGCTGGCGCTCGGGCGCGCTGGTTGAAAAGCGCGAGATCCCGGGCTACTACCTCAAGATCACCCGTTACGCCGACGAACTGCTGTCGGCGGTGAACAACCCCAAGGACCCGAACTACTTGTCTGGCTGGCCGGACCGGGTGCGGCTGATGCAGGAGAACTGGATCGGCAAGAGCGAGGGCGTGCGTTTTGCCTTCCCGCATGAGATCCGCGGCGCAGGCGGCGGATTGATCGGCGACGGCCTGCTGTGGGTCTTCACCACCCGCGCCGACACCATCCTGGGGGTGACCTTCTGCGCCGTGGCCGCCGAGCACCCGTTGGCGTTGCATGCTGCAGCGACTCAGCCCTCGGTGGCGGCCTTCCTTGTCGAGTGCCAAGGCGGCGGCACCACCGAGGCCGAACTGGCCACCCAGGAAAAGAAGGGCGTGCCCACCGGCATGCGGGTGCAGCACCCCTTGACCGGCGAGGCGGTCGAGGTCTGGGTTGGCAACTACGTGCTGATGGGCTACGGCGACGGCGCGGTGATGGGCGTGCCCGCGCACGACGAGCGTGACTTTGCGTTTGCCAAGAAGTACGGGCTGGCGATCAAGCCGGTGGTGGCGGTGGACGGCGAAACCTTCTCGGCCGACACCTGGGCCGAGTCCTATGCCGACAAGCAGCGCGGGCGCTGCGTCAATTCAGGCCCGGGTTTCGAGTTTCTCGACGGCCTGGCCTTCAAGCCGGCCGTGGCGCAGGTGGCCGAGCTGCTGGCGGCCCGGCAGCACAACGGCGTCAACCTGGGCGAGAAAAAAACCACCTGGCGCCTGCGCGACTGGGGCGTCAGCCGCCAGCGCTACTGGGGCACGCCGATCCCGATCATCCATTGCGGCACCGAGGCGGTGCCCGGCTGCGGTGTGGTGCCGGTGCCATACGCCGACCTGCCGGTGGTGCTGCCCGAGGATTGCATCCCCGACGGCAGCGGCAACCCGCTGAACCAGCGCGCCGACTTCCTGAACGTGGCTTGCCCGCGCTGCGGCCAACCGGCGCGCCGCGAGACCGACACGATGGACACCTTCGTCGACAGCTCGTGGTATTTCATGCGCTATTGCGACCCGGTCAACACCGAGGCGATGGTGGGCGACGGCACCCGGTACTGGATGCCAGCCACCGGCTCCCCGGCCGGTGGGCCGGGGGTCGACCAGTACATCGGCGGCATCGAGCACGCGATCCTGCATTTGCTCTACGCGCGGTTCTGGACCAAGGCGATGCGGGATCTGGGCCTGGTCACCGTCAGCGAGCCCTTCACCAAGCTGCTGACCCAGGGCATGGTGCTCAACCATATCTACAGCCGGCGCGCCGCGTCCGGCGGCATCGACTACTTCTGGCCGCAGGACGTGGTCGATGTGCGCGACGAGACCGGCAAGGTCGTCAGCGCCCGCCTCAAGAGCGATGGCTCGGCAGTGGACTACGAGGGCGTGGGCACAATGTCCAAGTCCAAGAACAACGGGGTCGATCCGCAGGCCCTGATCGACCAGTACGGCGCCGACACCGCCCGGTTGTTCGTGATGTTCGCCTCGCCGCCCGAGCAGACGCTGGAGTGGAACGACGCCGGCGTCGAAGGTGCCCACCGCTTCTTGAAGCGGGTGTGGGGTTACGGCGCGAAGCATGCTGACCGGATCAAGGCCGCCGGGGCGGTGCCGGCTGAGCTGCGCGCCCCGGCCAAGGCGCTGCGCCGAGAGGTGCACAGCGTGCTGCGCCAGATCAGCTACGACTATGAGCGCATGCAGTACAACACCGTGGTCTCGGGTGCCATGAAGCTGCTGAATGCGCTGGACGGCTTCAAGCCCGATGACGGCTCCGGCGATGCCGGCGGGGATGCTTCGGTACTGCGCGAGGGCTTTTCGATACTGCTGCGT
>JBBRZR010000633.1:0-2070 GCA_038236495.1 Burkholderiales bacterium | reverse complement strand
GGCGGCGGCGGGGTCGAACCTGGCGGCGCGCTCGTCGGCCAGGCGCAGCACGGTGTTCTTGGCGCCGTCCTTCGCGCTGTCGTCTGCGGCCAGCATCAACGCGGTGGACCGCAGTTGCTGCAGCTCACGCGCCAGCTTGGCATGCGACCGGGCACGGGCCTTGTAGCCACGCACCGTGTCGGTGATCTCGGCCAGATAGCGGGTGCGCGACGCCGGCACGACCGGGGTCTGGTGGGTGCTGAATTTGGTGGTGACCAGCGGCAGCCGACTGGCTGTCACCGGCAGGCCCAACTCGGCCAACCGAACTTTGAGCGCCTGGTACAGCGCGGTCACGCCGTCGTCGTTGAAGCGGCTGGCCATGGTGCCGTAGACCGGCATCTGGTCGGGCATCACGGTAAAAGCCTCTCGGTTGCGCTGCACCTGCTTGGCGACATCGCGCAGGGCATCGGCTGCGCCCTTGCGGTCGAACTTGTTGATCGCCACAAACTCGGCGAAGTCGAGCATGTCGATCTTTTCCAGCTGGCTGGCGGCGCCAAACTCGGGTGTCATCACGTACATCGGCACGTCCACCAGCGGCACGATGGCCGCATCACCCTGGCCGATGCCCGAGGTCTCGACGATGATCAGATCGAACCCCGCTACCTGAACAGCTGCCAACACGTCGGGCAGCGCGGCGCTGATCTCGCTGCCGGTGTCCCGCGTGGCCAGGCTGCGCACATAGACCCTCTGGCCCGAGTCGCCGCCGGCGACGTCCGACGGTTTCCGCCACGGCCCGATCGCGTTCATGCGGATGCGATCACCCAGCAGCGCGCCGCCACTCTTGCGCCGCGACGGGTCGATCGAGATCACGGCTATGCGCAGGGCATCGTCCTGGTCGAGCCGGATGCGGCGGATCAGCTCGTCGGTCAGGCTGGACTTGCCAGCGCCGCCGGTGCCGGTGATGCCCAGCACCGGAGTCCTGGCGCCGGGTTTGTCGGGGCTGGCGGCCGGTTTGCTGGACGCGCGCAGCTGGGCCAGCAGCTCAGGCGCCACCTGCTTGTTTTCCAGCGCGGTGATCAGCTGGGCCAGCGCCCGCCAGGCCGGCTCGGTGTGGCCTTGCACGGCCGACAGCGTGGTCGGGGCAAAGCCCGACAGGTCGCGGTCGGCGCGCATCACCATCTCGCCGATCATGCCGGCCAGGCCCATGCGCTGGCCATCCTCGGGGCTGAAGATGCGCACACCTTGATCGGCCAATGCGCGGATCTCGGCCGGCACGATCACGCCACCGCCGCCGCCAAACACCTGGATGTGCTCACCGCCGCGGGCCTTGAGCAGCTCGACCATGTAGCTGAAGTACTCGTTGTGGCCGCCCTGGTAGCTGCTGACGGCAATGCCCTGCACGTCCTCTTGCAGCGCGGCGGTCACCACCTCGTCGACCGATCGGTTGTGGCCCAGGTGGATCACCTCGGCGCCCATGCCTTGCAGGATGCGCCGCATGATGTTGATCGCTGCGTCATGGCCGTCGAACAGGCTGGCGGCGGTGACAAAGCGCACCTTGTGGGTCGGGCGGTAGTTGGCCAGGGCCTGGAATTCGGCGGACAGATCGGTCATGGGACAGTCTCCTTCAAGGGGCGGCAGGTGCAGCTCGGGCAGCGCGGCGCGGCCAGCCCTGAGACCCGACGCACGCCACCCACGAGTCTAGGCCCGGCGCGTCAAGCGCGCGATGGCGCGAACGCTCAGCCGCTTGACGCAATTTGCCAGAATAGGTGGATGTCGATCCCTACCCCGACGGCCCTGACGGCTGCCAGCGCGTCCGCCGCTTCACGGCCCTTGCCCGCCGCCGTTGCGGGCGACGGCCCCAGCGTGTCGATGGCCTTCGTGCGCAGCGCCGTCCTGGCCCTGGCGCCGCATCAGCGCGACGCTGCACTGGCGGACGCCGGCATCACCGCTGCCTGGCTGGCGCTGCCGGCTGCCCGGGTGTCGGCGGCGGCCTTTGCCCGGCTGTGGCTCGTGGTCGCCCGATTGCTCGACGACGAGTTTTTTGGCCTGGACGCCCGCCGCATGAAAGTGGGCACATTTGCCATGCTCTGC
>JBBRZR010000632.1:0-2086 GCA_038236495.1 Burkholderiales bacterium | reverse complement strand
GCAGACGCTGGCGGCTTCGACCAGGTGGGCCAGCTGGTGCTCGGCCAGCAGCGGCAGCACCCGCTCGAACAGCCGCTCTTTCTGGCCCCAGACCCGGGCCTCACGCAGCGCCATCGGCAGCGGCCGGCCCTGGCCCAGCGCGTCCTTGACGCGCTTGAGGCCGCGGATGTCCTCGGCCAGGCTCCAGTGCACCAGCACGGCCGCCTCGCCCTCGGCGCGCAGGCCGTCCAGCATGCGCAGCACCCGGGCGGTCTGGCCGGCCAGCACCGCCTCGCCGAGCTTGAAGACGTCATAACGGGCGACATTGAGCACGGCCGACTCGACCTGCTCAAACGCCAACTCACCGGGCGGAAACAGCAGCGCCAGCTTCTGCAGCTCCTGGTGCGCGGCCAGCAGGTTGCCTTCCACCCGGTCGGCAAAAAATGCCAGCGTCTGCTGGCCGGATTCACCGTCGGCCACACGCTGGCCTTGTGCCGCCAGGCGCTGGGCGATCCAGGCCGGCAGCGCTCGCCGCTCGACCGGCAGCACCTGCAGCATCACGCCCGCCTGGTCGAGCGCGCCAAACCAGGCGCCTTGCTGCTGCTGGCGGTCCAGCTTGGGCAGGTGCACGAGGGTCAGCACGTCATCCGACAAATGGGCGCAGTAGCGCTGCAAGGCCTCAGAGCCGTCCTTGCCGGGCTTGCCGCCCGGGATGCGGATCTCGATCAGCTGGCGCTCGGCAAACAGGCTCATCGCCTGCGCGGCGCCCAGCAGGCCCGACCAGTCGAAATGCGCACCGCTGACCGCGAACACCTTGCGCTCGGTGTAGCCGGCAGCACGCGCCGCGGCGCGGATCGCATCGCCCGCCTCTTGCGCCAACAGCGGCTCGTCACCGTGGATGGTGTAGAGCCGCTGCAAACCCCGGCCGAGGTGGGCGGGCAGTTGCTCAGCGCGCAGTTGCATGGCGGTGTACCTTGATGGGCTGGGGCGGATCAGCCGGCGACGGCGCTGGCGGTGATGGCGGGCGCGGTGGCCGCGGGTACGGTAGCCGCAGGTACGGGGGCCGCCGGCGCGGACGCCGCAGCCGCTGCGCCGGCGCTGAGCCTGGCCCGCGACAGCCGGCGCAGCACTTGCTGCACGGTGTCCGCCTGCATCGCCGCATAAATCTCGGCCTCTTCCTGGGCCTTGCCCAGCGCGTAGGTCTCGCTGTAGCTCATGTCGCGCGACTGCAGCAACTCGGTGGGTGGCACCAACTCGCGGCCACCAGGGGTGACCAGGCGGAACTCGAACTTCAAACGCAAGGTCAGTTCACGCACCTGGCCAGCCGCGGTGGACGCCACCACGCTTTTGGACCGCGAATCGGTGCGCACCTGCAGCACCACCTCGGCCTGGCCCGGGGTGTCGACCACTTGCGCACTGGCGGACAGCCGCTCGCGCAACTCGGCCTCCATCGGCGAGCGCGCCGGAAACCCGGTCAGCGCGATGCGTGAAAACGGCAGAGGCGGGGTCTGCAGCAACTCGAAGCCACAGCCGGCCAGGCCGGCGGCACCCGCCAAACCTGCCAGCGCGGCCAGTGCCCACCAACGGCGGCGCGTCTGGGCGCTGGGCCAGGCCTGCGGTATCCGGGTCGGGTGTGCTGCTGCCATGCCGCCGATCACACCACCACGTTGACCAACCGGCCCGGCACCACGATGACCTTCTTGGCGGGCTGGCCGTCGGCAAACTTGGCAAACTCGGGCGAGGCCAGCGCTGCCGCCTCGATCGTCGCCTTGTCGGCGCCAGCCGGCACCTTGATCGCGCCGCGCATCTTGCCGCTGATCTGCAGCACCAGCTCGATCTCGTCTTGCTGCAATGCCGCCTCGTCCACCACCGGCCAGGGCGCATCGAGCAGGTCGCCTGACTCGGCCGCAAAGCCCAGGTCAACCCACAGGTGGTGGGTGAGGTGCGGGCAGGCCGGGTAGAGCCCACGCAGCAGTATCGAAAAGCCCTCGCGCAGTACCGAAGCATCCCCGCCGGCATCGCCGGAGCCGTCATCGGGCTTGAAGCCGTCCAGCGCATTCAGCAGCTTCATGGCACCCGAGACCACGGTGTTGTACTGCATGCGCTC
>JBBRZR010000631.1:0-2092 GCA_038236495.1 Burkholderiales bacterium | reverse complement strand
TCTCGAGGTCAGTCATGGGCATCTCCTGCAGGCTCAAGGTTTGACCCAGGAAGGTTTGCGCTTCTCTCGGAACGCAGCCATGCCCTCGGCGCCCTCGGCTGAGAGGAACATGCGGGTGCTCCAGGCCGTGGTCTCGCGGAAAGCCTCGTCGCGCGGCAGCTGCAACACCCGCCGCACCAGCTTTTTGCACTCGGTCACGGCGATCGGGCCGGCGGCGCAGATAGCGTCGATTTCTTCTTGCACCGCAGCGGCCAACTGCTCGGCCGGCACCGCCCGGTGCGCCAGGCCCACCTCGACGGCGCGGCTGCCGCCGAAGCGTTCACCGGTCAAGAACAGCTTCATGCCGTGGTGCAAACCCAGCTTGGGCAGGCAGACCACCGAGATCACCGCCGGGATCACGCCGATCTTGACCTCGGAGAAGCTGAATGGCGCGCTGTCGACGGTGACCACGATGTCGGACGCACCCACCAAACCCAAACCGCCGGCAAACGCCGCGCCGTTGATCGCGGCAATCACTGGCTTGGGGGCGTCCTGGAGGTGGGCCAGCACGTCGGCCAGCGTCACGCCCTGGCGGCCATCGATCATCTGGCCGGGCGGGCTTTTCAGGTCGGCACCGGCGCAAAAGGCCGGGCCGTTGCCGGTCAGCACGATGCAGCGCACGGCCGGGTCGGCAATCGCCGCCGCCAGGTGGGCGTCCAACTGGTTGACCAATGCGGCCGACAGCGCGTTGCGCTGTTCGGGCCGGTTCAGCGTGATCCACGCGGCGCCGCCGCGCACGTCGTAAAGCGTTACGGGTTGGGGGGGCGTTGGGGTGTCGGGGGCTGAGGTCATGGCAGGATTTTGCAGTGGGGGCCGATCGGGGCATCTTCCATGCCGCGCCCATCACCCGGTGTCACGGCCGGAACAGTTGCACCATCTGACCCCGCCGACACTCGACGGTCTGCCGTTTTTGCCCACCCGCCGACAACCTGTCGCCCACCCGTCGCCATCGCCCGCCCACCGCCATGATCCCTGACTCCACCCCCGCCGGCCTGGCCTCGATAGCTGCGGTGACCGCGGCGCTGGCCAGCGTCGGCTACATCTCGACCCGGCAGATCTCGACCGCGGTCTACCTGGCCCACCACCTGCGGAAGCCGGTGCTGATCGAGGGCCCGGCGGGTGTGGGCAAAACCGACCTGGCCGTCTCAGCCGCCCGGGCGCTGGGCTTTGCGCTGCTGCGTTTGCAGTGTTATGAGGGGCTGGACGACAGCAAGGCGCTGTACGAGTGGAAGTACGGCAAGCAGCTGCTCTACACCCAGATCCTGAAAGAAAAGATCGGCCTGCTGGTGGACCAGGCCGATACGCTGGAGACCTCGTTTGCCAAGCTGGCCGGTTTCCAGGACCTGTTTTTCTCGCGCGACTTTCTGGAGGCTCGGCCGCTGCTGCAGGCGATGGAGCAACGCGGCGGCAGCGTGCTGCTGATCGACGAGATCGACAAGTCCGAAGAGGCTTTCGAGGCCTTGCTGCTGGAGGTGCTGGCCGACTACCAGGTCACGATCCCCGAGATCGGCACCATCCGGGCCCAGGTGCCGCCGCTGGTGATCCTGACCTCCAACAACACCCGCGAGCTGGGCGATGCGCTGAAGCGCCGCTGCCTGCATCTGCACATCGGCTTCCCCGATGCGGCGCTGGAGCGCCGGGTGCTGCGCGCCCGTGTGCCGGCCATCGCCGAGGATTTGCTGGGTCAGCTGGTGGCGTTTGTGCAGTCGCTGCGGGTGGCCAATATCCGCAAGCCGCCGTCGATTGCCGAGTCGGTGGACTGGGCGCGCACGCTGCTGCTGATGCATGCCGAGGTGCTGGATGAGGCGTTGGTGCGCGACACCCTGAACGTGCTGCTCAAGCGCGAGACCGACATCCAGGAGGTGCAGGGCGGGCTGGCCAAGATGACCCAGGCGGCGGTTGATTCGACGGCGCCCGGCACGGCACCCGGCGGCGCACCCGGCAGCGCACCCGGCAGCGCACCCGGCAGTGCGCCCGGCCCCACCGCCAGCCTGGCGCCGGCCTTGCCCGGCTGATGGACCGCACGCTGACCGGCTTTGTGCGGGCGCTGCGC
>JBBRZR010000630.1:0-2115 GCA_038236495.1 Burkholderiales bacterium | reverse complement strand
GGGCGACCAGCCGCAGGCCATCGACAAGCTGGTGGAAGGCATCAACGATGGTGAGGTGTTCCAGACCCTGCTCGGCGTGACCGGCTCCGGCAAGACCTACACCATGGCCAATGTGATTGCGCGGCTGGGCCGGCCGGCAATCGTGTTTGCGCCCAACAAGACGCTGGCGGCGCAGTTGTATGCCGAGTTCCGGGAGTTTTTTCCCAAGAATGCGGTGGAGTATTTCGTCAGCTACTACGACTACTACCAGCCCGAGGCCTACGTGCCGCAGCGCGATTTGTTCATCGAGAAAGACTCGGCCATCAACGAGCACATCGAGCAGATGCGGCTCTCCGCCACCAAGAGCGTGCTGGAGCGGCGCGACACGGTGATCGTGGCCTCGGTCAGCGCGATCTACGGCATCGGCAAGCCCGAGGACTACTCGCAGATGCGTTTTATCGTGCGGGTGGGCGACAAGATCGGCCAGCGCGACATCATCGCCCAGCTGATCCGCATGCAGTACAGCCGCAACGATGTGGACTTTGCGCGCGGCACTTTCCGGGTGCGTGGCGACACCATCGACGTGTTCCCGGCCGAGCACAGCGAGTTGGCGGTGCGGCTGGAGCTGTTCGATGACGAGATCGAGGCCTTGAGCCTGCTCGACCCGCTGACCGGCCGGGTGCGGCAAAAAGTACCGCGCTTCACGGTCTACCCCAAGAGCCACTACGTCACGCCGCGCGAGCGGGTGCTGGCAGCGGTGGAGACGATCAAGGCCGAACTGCGTGAACGCACCGCGCTGTTTGTCAGCGAGGGCAAGCTGGTCGAGGCCCAGCGCATCGAGCAACGCACCCGGTTTGACCTGGAGATGATGCAGGAGGTGGGCCACTGCAAGGGCATCGAGAACTACAGCCGCCACCTGTCCGGCGCCAGGCCGGGCGACCCACCGTCCACGCTGGTGGACTACCTGCCGCCCGATGCGCTGATGTTCATGGACGAAAGCCATGTGCTGATTGGCCAGTTTGGCGGCATGTACAACGGCGACAAGGCCCGTAAATCCACGCTGGTGACCTATGGTTTCCGCCTGCCGAGTGCGATGGACAACCGGCCGCTGAAGTTCGACGAGTTCGAGGGCAAGATGCGCCAGACTATTTTTGTCTCGGCCACGCCCGGCAACTACGAGCAGCAGCATGCCGGCGCAGTGGTCGAGCAACTGGTGCGGCCCACCGGACTGGTGGACCCGATGGTCGAGGTGAGGCCCGCCACCAGCCAGGTGGACGATGTGCTGCAAGAGATCCGCATCCGGGTCGATCTGGGCGAGCGGGTGCTGATCACCACGCTGACCAAGCGCATGTCCGAGCAACTCACCGACTACCTGACCGACAACGGCGTGAAAGTGCGCTACCTGCACTCCGATATCGACACGGTCGAACGGGTCGAGATCCTGCGGGATTTAAGGCTGGGCTTGTTCGACGTGCTGGTGGGCATCAACCTGCTGCGGGAAGGCCTGGACATCCCCGAGGTCTCGCTGGTGGCGATCCTGGACGCCGACAAAGAGGGCTTCTTGCGCTCCGAGCGCAGCCTGATCCAGACCATCGGCCGGGCGGCACGCAACCTGAATGGCCGCGCCATCCTCTACGCCGACAAGATCACCGACTCGATGGCCCGGGCGATCGGCGAGACCGAGCGCCGGCGCGAGAAGCAGGTGGCGCACAACCTGGTCATGGGCATCACACCGCGCAGCGTCGTCAAGCGGGTGGTCGAGCTGATCGACGGCGTGATCAGCGCCCAGGACGACAAGAGCAAGCTGCGCGGCATCGTGGAGGCGGCCGAGGTGGAATTGCTGAGCGAAAAAGACCTGGCCAAACGTATCAAGCTGCTGGAGCGGCAGATGCTGGACCATGCCAAGAACCTGGAGTTCGAAAAAGCCGCCCGGGTGCGCGACCAGTTGGCGCTGCTGCGCGAGCAGGCCTTTGGCGCTGCCGGACACGACAGCACGATCGTGGCTTTGTAGAGCGCCTGCAAGGCGGCGGCAAACGCCCGCCGCTGTCCCCCCGGCGCCGCGCGCTGCTCAGGCCGGCTGGGCGGCGCCGCCCCGAAAGATGCGCACCGCCTGCGCCACCACCTCGGCCTGGCCGT
>JBBRZR010000629.1:0-2118 GCA_038236495.1 Burkholderiales bacterium | reverse complement strand
TCCTGACCGCCGCTGGCTGACACGCGCCACGCTGGCGCTGCGCGATGTCGCCGCCGGCGCCGACCCGTTGTGGACGGATCTCAACGACCTGCCACCGCTGGACGCCTACCCGGCGCGCTTGCAGGCCCTGCGCCAGCAGGACGCTGTGTCGCTGGCCGGCCCCACGTACCTGGCGGTGTTTCCGCTGACCACCGATCGCGAGGTGGTCGGCGTGCTCGAGATCGAATCCGAACTGCCGCTGGATGGCGCCTCGCACCGCTTGGTGGGGAGCATCCTGCGCATCTACCGCAACTTTCAGGGCCTGCTCGACTACAGCGAGCGTGACACCCTGACCGGTCTGCTCAACCGCAAGACTTTTGACGATGCGTTCTACAAGCTGGCCCTGGCCAGCGTGGTGCCGGTGGCACCGGGTGCCGAGCCGCTTGGCATGGCGGCCCCGGGCGGCGATGCCGATGTCGCTTCGTCTGCCGCCTCCGCCGGCGACGACGCCGAGCGCCGCACCTTGCCTGTGCCCCGCCCGCACTTCATCGGTGTCATCGACATCGACCATTTCAAGCGGGTCAACGACAACCACGGCCACCTGATCGGCGACGAGGTGCTGCTGCTGCTGTCGCGGCTGATGCGCTCGGTGTTCCGCTTCGATGACCGGCTCTACCGCTTTGGCGGTGAAGAGTTCGTGGTGCTGATGCGCTGCGGCAGCGAGCAGGAGGCCAGCCTGGCCTTCGAGCGCCTGCGCGCGGCAGTGCAGGGCTATGACTTCCCCCAGGTGGGCACGATCAACGTGTCGGTCGGTTTTACCCAGATCAAGGATGGCGACACCCCGAGTTCAGCCTTCGAGCGTGCCGACAGGGCGGTCTACTGGGCCAAGGCCCACGGCCGAAACCAGGTGCGCAACCATGGCGACTTGATGGCCAGCGGTGACTTGGTCGACGAGTCCAAGGTGGGTGATGTCGAATTGTTCTGAGACCGGCCGGCGGCGCGCCGGCTGGATGACCGGATGGCTGGCGGCCACGCTGCTGGCCTGTGCATCGGCGCCGGTCGAGGCGCTGACCGTCGCGGCGGCGGACTCGGCGGCGGGTTCGGCGGCGGCGCCGCTGGTGGTACCGGTCATGGTGCCGGTCGAGGTGCCGGTCGTGGTGCCGGCCCCGGCGGTTGCAGTGCCTGCACCGACCCGGATACCCGGCTCGGCCGACGCTGTCACCCCGGGCGATGCACCGTTGTATGCGGTGCACGATCTCGACTGGCTGGACGTCCGGCGCCAGCGGGCGGTGCCGGTTCGGCTGTACCTGCCGGTGGCGGCCAGTGCGCTCAAACCCGTGCCGCTGATCGTTTTTTCGCACGGCATCGGTGGCTCACGCAACGGCTACAGCTACCTCGGGCGGTTCTGGGCCAGTCAAGGTTATGCCAGCCTGCACCTGCAGCACGTGGGCAGCGACCGGGCGCTGTGGTCCGGCAACCCCTTCGGCGTGGTGGGTCGGCTGCAGGCGGCGGCGCAAGACGGCGAAGCCACGGCCCGGGTGCAGGACGTCAGTTTTGCGCTCGACCAGGTGCTGGCGGGTGAGTTTGCAGCCCGCCTCGATGCCGGCCGGGTGGTCGCCGCCGGCCATTCCTACGGCGCCAACACCACGCTGATGGCGGTGGGTGCCCAGGTTCAGCGCGCCGGCCGTTTGATCGACCTGCGCGACCCGCGCATCAAGGCGGCCATCGTGATCTCGGCACCGCCGTTTTACGGCGAGACCGAGATCGGCACGATCCTGGGCGGCATCGCCGTGCCCAGCCTGCACGTCACCGCCACCGAGGACACGATCCAGGTGCCCGGCTATTTTTCGCCAGCCATTGACCGGGTCACGGTCTACGAGGCGACCGGCGGCCCGGCCAAGATGCTGGCCGTGTTCACGGGCGGCTCGCACAACATCTTTTCAGACCGCCCCACGAGTGGTGGCGTGGTGCTGAACCCGCAGGTCAAGGCGGCCACCCAGGCCTTGAGCCTGGCGTTTTTGAAGAGCGTGTTCGACGGCGACAGCAAGGGCTTGCGTGACTGGACCTTGCAGTTCGCCAGCCTGCTGGCGCGCAGCAGCATCGTCAATCGCTGATCGCTGATCGCTTGGCCGGCCCCAG
>JBBRZR010000628.1:0-2129 GCA_038236495.1 Burkholderiales bacterium | reverse complement strand
TGGCTGGTGATTGCCGCGATCGCCGTCGGGCTCGTGACCTTCGCCGTGTGGTTCTGGTGGATCGGCCAGCCTCTGGTGTTTGCGGTGACACTGACCATCACCGTTTTTGTCATTGCCTGCCCCGATGCACTGGGCCTGGCCACGCCGATGGCGGTGATGGTAAGCACGGGCCTTGGGGCCTCCAACGGCATCCTGTTCAAGAACGCCTCGGCGCTGGAAGACGCCACCAAACTCAACGTCATCGTCTTCGACAAGACCGGCACGCTCACCGTTGGCAAGCCCGAGGTGGTGGACATGGTGATGGCCGAAGGCGTCACCGAAGACGTGCTGCTGCTTGCGGCGGCGGCGGTCGAGCAAGGGTCGGCCCATCCGTTGGCGCAAGCTGTGTTGCGGCGCGCATCGAAGCTGAAGGTCGTTGCCCCGACGGGCTTCAAGAGTATCGACGGCCAGGGTGCACGGGCGCAAACTGCCGCCGGCACGGTCTACCTCGGCAACCGGTTGCTGATGGACACACAGAAGCTAGCGCTCGGGCCGCTGGAGGCTCAAGCCACGCGGCTGCAAGGCGAAGGCCGGACGGTGGTGCATGTGGCGCAGAACGGCAAGGTGATCGGCCTGATCGCCATCGCCGACGCCATCCGGCCCACCGCAAAGGCCGCGGTCGCCAAGTTGCGCGAGCGCGGCATCCAGGTCGTGATGCTGACCGGCGACAACGCCGGCACGGCCAAGCGCATCGCCGCCGACCTAGGCATCGACAGCGTGCTGTCCGATGTATTGCCTGGCCAGAAGGCCGCCAAGATCAAGGAACTGCAGGCCACCGGCAAGAAGGTCGGCATGGTGGGTGATGGCGTCAACGACGCGCCCGCGCTCACTCAGGCCAACGTGGGGTTTGCCATCGGCGCCGGTACCGACGTGGCCATGGACAGTGCCGACGTGGTGCTGATGAAGAGCGACCCCTACGACATCGTCGGCGCCATCGAACTGTCGCGCGCGACGCTGCGCAAGATGCACCAGAACCTGTGGTGGGCGGTGGGCTACAACGTGATCGCCTTCCCGCTGGCCGCAGGGGTGCTCTATCCCTTCACGCTGTCACCGGAGGTGGCGGCGTTGTCGATGTCGGGCAGTTCGGCGGTCGTGGCCATCAACGCGCTGCTGCTCAAGCGCACCAAGCTGGCCGGCATCAAGAGTGCACCACCCAAAGGTCGACCACCGGCCAAAGCACCGGCCCCTGCAGGGGCCACGGCATGAACGAGAGGAGACACGCGTCGGGCCGCGCCTCGCTTTCTGCGGATCACGACGCGACCTACCCAGACCGCATGGTGGCGCATGTGCAGGAATTTCTACCCGCGTTGCCAACCCTGCACCACGGCGTCAAGGAAACGTCCGACCTGCTGAAGCGACTGGTTCGCGACTTCAATGGCAGCCTTGTGCTGCGCTTGTGGAATGGCACCACCTTTAGCTTGGGCAACGCGGGGTATGACAACCCGGGTCCGCCGTTCACGTGGGGGTGTCGGCACCCGGGCGTGGTCCGGTCGATGGTCCTCGGGCACGACCCGCTGGGTCTGGCCGAAACCTACTTTCGCGGGGAGATCGATATCGAGGGCGACTTCTTCGCCGCGCTCGGCCTGAAGGACCCTCTGCATTCGATCCGCATGTCGACGCTGGACCGCGTCGGCGCCGTGTTCTCGGCGTTGAGACTGCGCAGCCCGCACGCTGCAAGGCCGGGTGTTGCCGCTGCTGGCTCGCCGCTCCGGGGGCGTAGCGTTCGCGTCGATTCGCGTGGCTGCGTGCAGCCGAGGGCCGCGACCGTCGAGGCCGGCCACCGCGAACGCGTGAGTCTCCTGGGCTTGTCGCGCTCAGCCTGGCCGTGAACTTTGTCGTTCGCACTGGCGCTCTGGATCTGGCGCCACATTTTCACCTGTCGGCGCGACGCAGGCCGTCAGCCGGCCGCGTCGTCACCTGCTCTTGACCACAAGGAGATCGAAATGGACTGGCTCGCACTGAACTGGATCTGGGTACTTTTCGCGGTGGCCTTCGTGGCCATGCACATGTTCGGACACGGGGGACATGGCGGCCATGGCGGCCACGGGTGCCATGGCGGACAGGGCGGACATGGCGGACATGGCGGCCAT
>JBBRZR010000627.1:0-2131 GCA_038236495.1 Burkholderiales bacterium | reverse complement strand
GAGGGCATACGGCCTATCGTGGGTTACATGGCCGCGCTGTTTGTCGGCACGGTGATCGTGGCCTACGTGCCCTGGATCTCGATCGGGTTTTTGTAGGCCGCAGCGGGCCAGAGCCCGCCAGGCCGTGTTCGGCCGGGGGGTGCGGGTACCGCGGCTCAGTCCGGCTCCAGCACCAGCTCGAACGTGACCAGCACCGGGTTGGCGCCGCGCTGCAGCCGGCCATCGGCCAGTCCGCCGAGGTGGTCTACCAGGCTGACATCGATCTCGGCCACCGGCTGGCCCTGGGCCTCGGGCCGGATTCGGCCACGTCGCACCAGCAACTCGGTGACAAAGGGCTGCACCCGGCGGCCGTCGTCAAACGCGGCGCCCACCGTGCTGCCCACGCCGCCGCGCACGCTGGCCGAATGAATGCCGTGCTGGCGGCACACCGCCTCCAGCGCGCCGCACACATCCTCGTTGGGGGCGATGCGCAGCGCCAGTGCGGGTCGGCCGCCTATACCGGTTGCAGCCCGCGGCAGCGGCTTGAACAGCGTGAACCGGGTTTCAGCGTCAGGCACCACCTCAAAGGCCGCACCGTCCAGCAGCCAGGCACTGGCGGCCACGGCTGCGCCGAGCACCACTTGCTCGGGCAGCACATGGCCGCAATGGGGTGTGCCGTCGGCGTCGGTCCAACGTGCGTGGCAATGCAGCCAGGGTGCGGCGTCGCGTTGTCCAAAAGTGACGCGGGCGTCGATCAACTGCACCGGCCCGCAGGCATCAAAACGGTCGCTGAAATAAACGGCGTGCTCGGCGGTTCGCGACAGCGCTGGCATCACGTAGGCGAACGGCGACATTTCGCCGCCGGCCAGCGTCAGCACCGCGCTGTTTGTGCCGGCGGGCAGGGCGCTGACCAGGGCATCCAGCAGGTTCTGGCCGGGCTGCAGCACCAGGTCCAGGTGCCGCAGTGCCACCGGCACAACATCCACCCGCGATGCGGTGGCCGGGCCGGGATGTTGGATCTGTCGCATCGGCGCGGTCAATAAATCAACCGGTCGGGCCGGATGTCGCGCAGGATCGTGGTGGCGATCTCTTCGATCGACTTGTGGGTAGAGCTGAGCCAGGCCACGCCACTGCGCCGCATCATGGCCTCGGCCTCGCGCACCTCGTAACGGCAGTTCTCCAGCGCGGCGTATTTGCTGTCCGGCCGGCGCTCATTGCGGATCTGGGCCAGCCGCACCGCATCGATCGTCAGGCCAAAGCACTTGCTGATGTACGGCGCCAGCGCTGGGGGCAGCTTGTGGCGCTCAAAGTCTTCGGGGATCAGTGGGTAGTTGGCCGCCTTGATGCCGTGCTGCATCGCCAGGTACAGCGAGGTGGGTGTCTTGCCGCTGCGGCTCACGCCCAGCAGGATCACATCGGCATTGGCCAGGTTGCGGGCCGACTGGCCGTCGTCATGCGCCAGCGAGAAATTGATCGCCTCGATGCGCTCGTTGTACTCGCTGCTCTTGGCCGCGTCCGAGAAGCGCCCGACCCGGTGGTTGCTCTTGACCGCAAACTCGATCTCCAGCGGCTCGACAAAGGCCTTGAACATGTCGAGCACCAGGCCGCGGCAGCCGGCGGTGATGAGCGTATGGCGCACCTCGTCGTTGACCAGGGTGATGAAGACAATGGGCCGGCGGCCCTCGGCGTCGGCCACCTGGTTGATCTCACCCACCACCACCAGGGCTTTTTCGACCGTGTCGATAAAGGGCCGGCGCACATGGCGCGGCTTGGCCGAGAACTGCGCCAGGATCGAGTTACCGAAGGTTTCGGCCGTGATGCCGGTGCCATCGGAGACAAAGAACACACTGCGATTGGGCATTTGGGGTCCGTTTGCGGCCGAAGTTGGGCGCCTGGTCAGGAATGATAGGGGCATCATCCGTAGAATCCCGCGACAACCGACCGACGAGATGCGCCGCCGCCCCACGCCCCCAACCGATGGCCCCCTCTTGCAGACCCCTTGATGAGTCAAGCGCAAGAGCGGATGTGCCCGGGAGGGCCTGCGTCTGGGCTGCCGCCCGCCGGACAGCACCGATTCCCCACCATCCCGGAGCTTTCCCATGTCATCTTCCCCTCTGGCGGCCACCGCCCTGGCGATCCCGTTTGAACACCT
>JBBRZR010000626.1:0-2138 GCA_038236495.1 Burkholderiales bacterium | reverse complement strand
TGCTGGGGCGGCTGCCGCAAGAAACCGATGTGGTGGAATGGGACGCCTGGCGTTTCGAGGTGGTCGACCTCGACGGCAAGCGCGTGGACAAGGTGCTGGTCAGCCGCATCGTCCCAACTGAAGACAAGCAAATCAAACCATGATCAACGAAAACCTGCACAAAAAAGCGGTCGCCCTGGACCGTGTCAAGCACCGGGACCTGAAGCTCGACACCACCACCCGCGACCTGTCGGACGTCAGCAAGCTCAACGCATTCTTCGTGGCGGGCACCGAGTTCACCGACGCCTGCAAGGAGTTCCCCGTGGTGTGGGTGCTGGCCGGCCAGGGCGACGATGGCAAGGGCCAGGTCGCGCCGATTGCGGTGTTCGGCCTGCGCGCCGAACAAAACCTGTGCATTGACGCCGGCGCTTGGCGGGTGCGCTACGTGCCGGCCATGCTGCGGCTGTACCCGTTTGCCATGGCCCGGGTGGCGGCCAACGAGATGGTGGTTTGCATCGACGAATCCTGGTCAGGTTTTGGCGCCACCGGCGAGGCCTTGTTCGACGCCAGCGGCGCGCCCACCGCCTTCACCAGCAACGTGCAAAAGCAGCTGGAGAACTTCGAGGCCGAAGTCGAGCGCACCCGCATGGCAGGCGCGTTGCTGGTCGAGAAAGACCTGCTGCGTGAAATGCGCTTCGACGCCACGATGCCCGATGGCAGCAAGCTGGTGGTGGACGGCTTTCTGACGATCGACGAGGACAAGCTGGCGGCGCTGTCGGATGCCGACATCCTGAACTTTCACCGTAACGGCCTGATGGGCTTGATCCATGCGCACCAGATTTCGCTGGGCAACATGGCGCGGCTGGTCGATTGGCATATCCAGCGCTACGGCGACGCGCCACCGGCTGCGGCGGCGGCAGCACCCGCCGCCTGACGCCTGCCCCGCTGCGCCGACAGTCCTGGGCGCAGCGCCTGGGCTCAATCCAGCTTGATGCCCGCTTGCTTGATGATCTCGCCCCAGCGCGTGCGCTCGGCGCTGGCGTAGCGGGCCATGGCCTCGGGCGTGCCAGGCGTCGGGTCTATGCCCAGCACCTGGAACCGGGCGCGGATGGCGGTGCTGTCCAGCGCCTCGCGCAAGGCCTTGGACAACTGGTTGATCACCGGCGTGGGCGTGCCGCTGGGCACCGCCAAGCCTTGCCAGGCATAGGCCTCGAAGCCATCCAGGCCCTGCTCGGCAAAGGTCGGCACGGCCGGCAGTGAACTCAGGCGCTTGGGCGATGCCACCGCCAGCGCCCGCAGCCGGCCGGCGCTGATCTGTGGGTAGCCGGCGGCTGAATCGACAAACATGAACGGCACCTGGCCGCCCACCACGTCCTGGATCGCCGGCGCCGCGCCGCGGTAAGGCACATGGGTCAGCGTGAGGCCGGTGCGCACCCGCAGCATCTCGGTGGCCAGGTGGTGCGGGCTGCCGGCGCCCGGGCTGGCAAAGGCCACCGACTGCGGCTGGGCCTTGGCCCAGGCGATAAATTCCTTGACCGTGCTGGCCGGCACGGCCGGGTTGACCACCAGCAGCAGGTTGAAGCGGCCGATCAGGCCGACCGGCGCCAGGTCTTTTTCAGCGTTGTAGCCCAGCTTGCTGTAGAGCGACGGGTTGGCCGCCAACGTGGCGGTGTCGGCCGTCATCATCACGTAGCCGTCGGCCTTGGCTCGCGCCGTGTACTCGGCGCCGATGTTGGTGCCAGCGCCGGGCCGGTTGTTGATGACCAGGGTCTGGCCCAGCGACTTGCCCATCGCCTCGGCCAGGGTGCGGGCGGCCACGTCGGTGCCGCCGCCGGCGGGGTAGGGCACCACCCACTCGATGGTCTTGTTCGGGTAGGCCTGGGCCCAGGCGGCGCTGCTCAGCAACAGGGGCAGCGATGCCAGGGCGTGGCGTCGGGTGAGGGGCAGCATATGGGGGGTCTCCGGGGTTGCCGCAGCTTGGGCGGCTGGGGTGTTTGAGGCAGGCAGGGTAGCCGATCAACGGGGCGCTCCAGGTCAGCCGGGTGGGCTTCCGGGTTGAAAATGCGGCGCAAGCTGCCCCCCACCCATGATGACCCGCCGATGAGCACCCCACCCCGCGACGCCTTGACGGTCGGGCGCTATGAGCAGCCCGGCCATTT
>JBBRZR010000625.1:0-2140 GCA_038236495.1 Burkholderiales bacterium | reverse complement strand
GCCACCAGCGCGGCCACGGCGCTGCGGTAGGTGGCCTCGGGCACACCGGCCATCAGCGCCTGGGCGCCCGTTTGCACTGCCGGTGGCGTGTCAGGTGGCAGCATCGCCGGCACCAGCTGCGCCGCCAGGCCGGCCATGCCGGCGCCGGCATCCAGCGGGGCAAAGCGCGATTGCAGGAAGTCGCGCTGCCAATCCCCACCGGGCTTGCCAAAGGCGGGGGAGGTGCTGGCCAGCACCAGGCCAGCGACTGATTGCGGCGCGCGCGCGGTCAACTCCTGCGCCACCATGCCGCCCATGCTGTGGCCGACCAGCAGGGCCGGGCCAAGACCCAGCTGGGCAATCAGCTGCTCGACCGCTGCCGCCATGCCGGCCAGGTCGTAGGGCGCTACCGTTGCTGAATGGCCATAGCCCGGAAAGTCCACCGCCACCGCAGTGAAACCGGCCGCCGCCAGCGCCGCGCCGCTGCCCGAGCCTGCAGCGCCCCAGGCCTCGCGGCCACCGCCCACGCCGTGCAGCAGCATGACCAACGGGCCGGGTGCGGCGCGGCGGCTGTCCCAGCGCAGATGGGCCAATGGGGCATCCGTGACCAGGGTCGCCAGCGGTGCGGCCTTGCTTGATGCGCCGCTCACAGCAGCACCCCGTCTTGCACCACCGCAACGCCATCCAGCGTCACCGTGCAACCGCGCATCGGCAAATCAAAATGGCCCAGCGTGTGGCGGCCCGCCACCTCGTTGGCGCCGGTCGAGTACAAAAAGTTGCCGGCAAACGCCCGCAACTCGGTGCCGTTGAAGTCGGCCTTGTCGTAAAACGTCATCGCGTCCCAGCGGGCACGCCGGTTCAGGCCCCAGCCGACATGCGACACGGCGTAGGCCGCCCGGTCCTGGGGGTCGCTGACCCAGGCCGCAAAGTAGCCGCGCATCAGCTCGGCGTCCACGCTGCTGCCTTCGATCATGGTGACATGGTCGTTTTTGATGTGCAGCGTGACCGCGTCCGACAAGTAGCGCTTGAAGGTCAGGTTGACATCGCCCGGCGCCAACACCAGCGTGCCGTTGACCGACCCGGCCGCCGGGAAAGCCAGCACCAGGCCGGCCGGCCAGTGCGTCAAGCTGCCGGGCTTGGTGGTGAAGCCCCAGACACCACCGATCCGGGCGCCGGTGAGCGACACCGTCAAATCGCTGCCGGCGCCAGACGTCACCCGCATCAACCGGCTGGCCTTGAGCAGGCGCATCGCGTTACGCACTTCGGCTTCGTCCTCGGCGCGGGGCAGCGTGCGCTCCAGAATCTCGGGGTGCTCGTTGCTGACCACCAGCACCCTTGCGCCACCCTTCAAGATCTCGGGCAGCTCAACCGCATGCTGAAGGCCCTCAACCGTGCAATCGACCACCAGCACACTGCCGGCCAGCGCGGCCACCACCGGCGGCAATTGGCCGATGGCGTCCGATGCGCCGGTCGAGCGCACCGGCACCGGCGCGGTCTGGCGCGGCGTGGGCAGCACCACATGAAACCAGCGTGCCCCCAGCCGCGCCAGCGCCAGCTCGCTCAAGCTCACCAGCGCCGGGCGCGATTGGGTCTCGGACAGTACCGCGCAGGCATCGCCCGGCTGCACGCCACACAAGCGGAAGACCTCGCAGAAACTGTCGATCCACTTGGCCTCGGTACGCTCGATTGATCTCACAGCACTTCTCCCAGCATCCGGTAATGCCCACCCTGGAACAACAGCGGCGCCACCGCCAGGTCGGCCAGCCGCAGCACCCGGCCGATGAACAGCACATGGTCGCCCACGGCGTGCCGGGCCTCGACCTGGCACTCAAAAACCGCCGCGCAGCCGGCCAACACTGGCGCGCCGCCCAGGCCGTCGGCCCAGGTGCCCTCGGTAAACTTGTCGGTTTGCGACGAGGCAAAACGCCGCGACAAATCCACTTGCGTCTCGGCCAGCACGTTGATCACAAAGTGCAGCGCGGCATCAAACGCGGCCAGGCTGCTGCTGGCCTTGCGCAGTGACCACAGCACCAGCGGCGGGTCGAGCGACAGCGAGGCAAACGAGTTGGCGGTCAGCCCCACCGGCAGGCCGGCGGCGTCGCGGCAGCTGATGATGGTCACGCCGGTGGCAAAACGCCCCAGTGCGCCGCGCAAGACTTGC
>JBBRZR010000624.1:0-2150 GCA_038236495.1 Burkholderiales bacterium | reverse complement strand
GCGCATCGCCCACATACCCGCCTACACGCTGCCTGCGCCGTCGCTGGTGGCACAGACGCTGGTGGCCAACTTTGGCTCGCTGGCCGGCAGTTGGTGGGTCACGCTCAAGATCACCTTCGGCGCGCTGGCGCTGGCCTGCATTGGCGGTGCGCTGATCGCGGCGCTGTTTGCGCTGTCGCCCACCTTGGAGCGGGCGCTGTTCCCGGTGGCGGTGGTGCTGCAGGTCACGCCCATCGTCGCCGTCGCGCCGTTGATCCTGATCTATGTCGAGAGCACCACCGCCGCGCTGCTGCTGTGCGCCTGGATCGTGGCCTTCTTTCCGATCCTGTCCAACACGGTGATCGGCCTGCGTGCGGCCGATGCCAACCTGCGGGATCTGTTCCGCCTGTACCGGGCCACGCCCTGGCAGCGGCTGCGGCTGCTGCGCATGCCCGCTGCGCTGCCGTACTTTGTGGCCGGGCTCAAGATCTCGGGGGGCTTAAGCCTGATCGGCGCCGTCACCGCCGAGATGGTGGCCGGTGCGGCCGGCCGCGAGACCGGCCTGGCCTCGCGCATTCTGGAGGCCAGCTTTCGCACCGAGACGCCCAAGATGTTTGCCGCGCTGGCGCTGTTGGTGGCCACCGGGGTGATGATTTTCTGGGGCTTCAACGCCCTGTCGCGCTGGCTGTTGGGGCCGTGGCATGCGTCAGAATCCTCCCGGCCGCTCTGACCGACTTTTTGACCCTCGCTTTGACCCGCGATCGACCCTGAACCCGAACCTGGAGTTGTCCATGCCATCACGCCACACGCTGTTGATCACCGCCGCCTGGCTGGCCCTGGCCGGTATCAGCCCGGCGCAAGCCCAGGACAAGGTCACCTTTGCCACCAACTGGAAAGCCCAGGCCGCACACGGCGGCTTCTACCAGGCCGTGGTCGATGGCACCTACAAGAAGTACGGGCTGGACGTGACGATCCAGCAAGGCGGCCCGTCGGTGAACAACCGGCCGCTGCTGCCGGCCGGGCGCATCGACTTCTTGATGACCGGCAACCTGCTGCACAGCTTCGACAATGTCAAGAACGGCGTGCCCACGGTGGTGGTGGCGGCGATGTTCCAGAAAGACCCGCAGGCCTTGCTGGCCCATCCCGGTCAGGGCTATGAGGCATTCGAGAACCTCAGGAACGCGCCGCTGGCGCTGATCGCCAAAGACGGCCAGTTCAGCTGGTGGCAGTGGCTCAAGGTCACGCATGGCTTCAAGGACGAGGCGCTCAAACCCTACAACTACAACCTCGCGCCCTTTCTGGCCAACCCCAAGGCGATCCAGCAGGGCTACTCGGTGGCCGAGCCGATCTATGTCGAGCGCCAGGGCAAGTTCAAGCCGGTGGTGCACTTGCTGGCCGACCACGGCTTTTCGACCTACAGCACGCTGATCGAGGCCCGCACCGAGATGGTCAAGGCCAAGCCCGAGCTGGTGCAGCGCTTTGTCGATGCCTCGGTGATCGGCTGGGTCAACTACCTGTATGGCAACCGCAAGGCCGCCGCCGCGCTGATGGTCAAGGACAACCCGGAGATGAGCGAGGCCGAGATGGAGGCCTCGGTGGCGCTGATGAAGGCGCAGGGCATTGTTGATTCGGGCGAGGCCGCGGCCCGCGGCATCGGCGCGATGGGCACGGCGCGCATTGCCGATTTTTACGGCCAGATGGTCAAGGCTGGCTTGTACAAGGCTGGCGACGTGGACCTGAGCAAGGTCGCCACCTTGCAGTTTGTCAACAAGGGCGTGGGCCAGGATGTCAAGGCCAAGCTGATTGCCAAGTAGTCTCGAATCACCCCAATTCACAACCCATTCACCGCACCGGAGCCCCGCCATGGCCAAAGCCAAAACCAGCAAGTCAGCAGCAGCGACCGCTGCACCCCCGATCAACATCGGCATCAGCGACAAGGACCGCGCCGCCATCGCCGCCGGCCTGTCGCGGCTGCTGGCCGACACCTACACCCTGTACCTGACCACCCACAACTTCCACTGGAACGTCACCGGTCCGATGTTCAACACCCTGCACACGATGTTCATGGCGCAGTACACCGAGCTGTGGACGGCAGTAGACCCGGTGGCCGAGCGCATCCGCTCGCTGGGCCACCCGGCGCCAGGCTCCTACGCCCAGTTCGGCGCACTGGC
>JBBRZR010000623.1:0-2157 GCA_038236495.1 Burkholderiales bacterium | reverse complement strand
GCAGGCCTTTGCTCGGGTCTTGGGGCAGGGTGGGTTCGGTCATCGATCACTCGCTTTCTAGGGTTCTGGCGGGGGGCCCGGCGTCAATTCGGCCTGCCCTTAAAACGCTGAAGCGGGCACTGGGCCCGCTGCTGCTGCTGTTTGCGTGCTGCGGCTGCGCTAAATGCGCATCGGCATCACCACGTACTTGAACCCGTTTTGCTCGGGCACGGTGATCAAGGCACTGGCGTTGCCGTCCTGCAGCTCGATCTTGACCATGTCCTGGTTGATGTTGGACAGCACGTCCATCAGGTAGGTGACGTTGAACCCCACCTCGATCGTGTCGCCGGCGTAGTCGATTTCGATCTCTTCCTTGGCCTCTTCCTGCTCGGCATTGCTGCTGGCGATGCGCAGCACACCCGGCTCGATGTTGACCCTCACACCCTTGAACTTCTCGCTGGTCAGGATGGCGGCACGCTGCAGGCTGGCCAGCAGCGTGGTGCGGCCCAGGATCACTGCGTTTTTGTGGTTCTTCGGGATCACCCGGTTGTAGTCCGGGAACTTGCCCTCGACCAGCTTGGTGACGAACTCCATGCCCGAGAAATTGAAACGGGCCTGGTTGCCGGCAAAGCGCATCTCGATCGGCGTGTCCTCGTCCTTGAGCAGGCGCTGCAGCTCCAGCACGGTCTTGCGCGGCAGGATCACCTCCTGCTTGGGTACCTCGGTCTCGAGTTGCGACTGGGCCAGGCCCAGCCGGTGGCCGTCGGTGGCCACCAGCGTCAGCTGACGTCCTTCGGCCACGAACAGGATGCCGTTGAGGTAGTAGCGGATGTCATGCACCGCCATCGCAAAGTGCACCTGGTTGATCAGGGTCTTGAGCGTTTTTTGCGGCACCGAGAACACCGGGCCAAAGTCCACCGCCTCGTTGACCAGCGGAAAGTCATCCGCCGGCAAGGTCTGCAACGTGAAGCGGCTCTTGCCACCGGTCAGGGTCAGCTTGTTTTGCGCCGCAGCCAGCGTCACTACTTGGTCGTTGGGCAGGCTGCGCAGGATGTCGATCAGCTTGCGCGCGCCCACGGTGGTGGCGAAGTTGCCCGCGTCACCGCCCAGCGTGGCCTGGGTGCGCACCTGGATCTCCAAGTCGCTGGTCGTGAACTCGATCTCGTCCCCGGTCTTCTTCATCAGCACATTGGCCAGGATGGGCAAGGTGTGGCGGCGCTCAACGATGCCAGACACACTTTGCAGGGCTTCGAGCAATTTTTGTTGCGGCGCTTTTAGAACAATCATCTCTTCCTCTTAACCTGGTAGTACTTAGTAGGTGACGGGGTTTTTTGTGAACAAGCCTATTTTCACCTGTCTTTTCAACGCTTTAGGACGGGCTGAACCCTGTGCGGCGCGGGGCTTGAACTTCAACGGTTACAGACAACATTTTCGGGTTTTGGGCAGGGCCTGTGGACAAGTGGGTGCTTGTTCAAAAGTTGTCCACAACGCTGTGCCTTGACAGGGTGGTGGGTCTTGATTTGGTTTTCAGCCTTTCAGGGTCTGCTCCAGCACGTGCAACTGCTGGTTCAGCTCACTGTCCTTGGTGCGGTCCCCGCCGATCTTGCGCACCGCATGCAGCACGGTGGTGTGGTCCCGGCCGCCAAACAGCTCACCGATCTCGGGCAGGCTTTTTTGCGTCATTTCCTTGGCCAGGTACATCGCAATCTGGCGCGGCTTGGCGATGCTGGCCGGCCGCTTCTTGCTGTACATGTCGGCGATCTTGATCTTGTAGAAGTCGGCCACGGTTTTCTGGATGTTCTCGACGCTGATCTGCCGGTTCTGGATCGACAGCAGGTCTTTGAGTGCCTCGCGGGCCAGCGCGATGTTGATGTCCTTGTGCGAGAAGCGGCTGTAGGCCAGCACCTTGCGCAGCGCGCCTTCAAGCTCGCGCACATTGGCACGCACGTTCTTGGCGACGAAGAACGCCACGTCCTCGGGCATCTCGGTGGCCTCGGCGCGCGCCTTGGCCATCAGGATGGCCACGCGCATTTCCAGCTCGGGCGGCTCGATCGCCACCGTCAGCCCGGCCTCGAAGCGGCTGGTCAGCCGGGTGTCGATGTCCACCAGCCCCTTGGGGTAGGTGTCGCTGGTCATGATGATGTGGGCGCGTTTGGCCAGCAGCGCCTCGAAAGCGTT
>JBBRZR010000622.1:0-2166 GCA_038236495.1 Burkholderiales bacterium | reverse complement strand
TCAGTTTTTCGATCACGGCGCGGGTGTCCGGCCGCACGCCACGCCACCATTCAAAGGCTTCGGCGGCCTGCTCGGCGAGCATGCCGACGCCGTCGGCCAGTTGCTGGACGCCGGCGCTTTTCGCCAGGCGCAGGAAGGGCGTCAGTCCCTTGCCGTAGGCCAGCTCATAGGCCAGGCAGCCGGGTGTAAAAACGCTGGCCGGCACCGGCGGCAGTTCGGTGTGCAGGCTGGCCGAGGTGGCGTTGAACACCACGTCGAAGGCCTGCCCCGCCAGGTCTGCGTAGGTGCAGCCGCGCACCGGGCCGGCGCCCGATGCGGTGGCAATGCGCACCAGTTCCTGCGCCTTGTCCAGGCTGCGGTTGGCAATCACCAGTTGGGCAGGCTGCTGCGCCAGAAAAGGCAGCAGCGCGCCCCGGGCCGCACCGCCCGCGCCGAGCATCAGCACGCGCTTGCCCCTGAGCGGGGTGTTCAGGTTATGCACCACGTCGCGCACCAGACCGATACCGTCGAAGTTGTCGGCCAGCACCCGGTCGCCGTCAAACTTCAATGCATTGGCCGCGCCCGCCAGCTCGGCGCGCTCCGAGCGCTCGGTCGCATAGGCAAAGGCGTCGAGCTTGAACGGCGTGGTGATGTTCAGACCGCGTCCGCCGGAAGCGCGGAACGCATCGACTGCGCCGGCGAATCCATCCAGCGGGCCTTCGATGGCGGTGTAGTCCATGTCCTGGCCGGTGGCCAGTGCGAACAAGCCGTGGATCAGCGGCGATTTGCTCTGGTGAATGGGGTTGCCGATCACGGCGTAGCGGTCTGTCATGCCTGGGGCTCCGGATAAAGCACACCGTCCCGCTCCGTGGCGTCGGTGTGGCTGGCGCCAGATGCTACACGCTCGGGCAGGTGCCGAAGCCGGGAAATCGGAACGGCGGCGATAGGCCCGCTTTTTCTTGAATCTGCGTAACTACTTGCCTTGCCTGGTGTTGCGCGGGGTTGCTGTATCTTTTGCTGGCTGCATTTGGATTTTTGGGTGTGGAGCGCCTTCCCGGCGGGGGGTAACTTTCTTTTCTGGCAAAAAAGAAAGTCACGGCGGATTCAAAGACCAAGTGCAACAGTAGGGATAAGGCCGGCTTTTTGCATGCTGGCATCGTCGAAGAACACCTCTGCGGCGCTGCGCCAGCCCAGGCTCTTTCGGGGGCGCGTATTGAGCTCCCAGGCCATCTCATCGAGCTCGCGCTGGGAGTACACGCCCAGGTCCGTGCCCTTGGGCAGGTACTGGCGCAGCAACCCATTGGTGTTTTCGTTGAGGCCCCGCTGCCAAGGGCTGTGGGGGTCGCAAAAGTAGATCGTCATGCCCGTGTTGTCGGCCAGCCTTTTGTGCAGCGCCATCTCCTTGCCCTGGTCGTACGTCAGCGTCTGGCGAAGCTCCTGAGGCAGCGCACAAAACGCCCTGGTGAACCCTTCGAGCACATCCACCGCCTTGCTGCTGTCCAGTTTGACCATCATGGCGAACAGCGACTTCCTGCAGACCAGCGTGCCGACAGACGACGCGTTGGCCTTGCCCACAATCAGATCGCCCTCCCAGTGGCCAGGCAGCAAACGCTCGTTGGCCTGGGCTGGGCGCGCATGGACGCTCTGGGTGTTTTGCAGCGAGCCGCGCCTGTCGGTGCCCCGGCTGCGGCGTCTGCGCGCGCAGCGGCCCTGGCGCAGCAGCCCGACCAGCTTGCGGCGCGGCTCGCCTGCGGGCATGGCGTAGATGGCGCCGTGGATGGCCGTGTAGATGGTTTCATGACAGGCCTGCAGTTCAGGCTGCCCGGGATGGCGCCGCCTGAGAATGGCTGCAATCTGCTCGGGCGAGCACTTCAGTTCGAGCAGCGCCCTAACCTGGGCCCACAGGGCGCCACCCCGGTGGAGTTTGCGGTTCGGCCAGGCGTCACGGCGCACCCGTCGGGCCCGCTTGCCGGCGCGCTTTGCGTCATAGCCGCCCGCGATGCGGGGGCGCCCCATGACGCATTGTTCAGCCTCGCTTTGCCACTCATTGCGGCGCAGTTCGCGCGAGACCGTGCTCGGCGCTCTGCCCAATGCACTGGCAATCGAGCGCATGCTGCAGCACCGCAGCTTCATAGCCATCACCACGCCGCGCTCTTCAGCACTCAATTGTTGATAGGTTCTTGTCAT
>JBBRZR010000621.1:0-2211 GCA_038236495.1 Burkholderiales bacterium | reverse complement strand
TCAGCGGCGCGCCGGTGGCCGCCGCCAAATTTGCCGGCACCGCCTTGCTGGACCGCATCATCGACGGCGATCTGGTGGCCGGCGCGGTGGCTTTTGCCGAAGAAGTGCTGGAGAAAAAGCTGCCGGTCCGCCGCGCCCGCGACCTCAAGGTCAAAGACCCGCAAGGCGAGGCCTTTTTGCAATTTGCCCGCAACACCGTGGGCGCGATGAGCAAGAACTTCCCGGCGCCGCTGAAGTGTCTGGAGGCGGTGGCCGCGTCCTTGGGCAAGTCTTTTGACGAAGGCTGCAAGGTCGAGCGCGAAGGCTTTTTGTCGTTGATGGCCAGCCCGGAGTCGCGTGCGCTGCGCCATGTGTTTGGCGCCGAGCGCGCCGCCGCCAAGATCCCCGGCCTGCCGGCGGACACGGTGCTGCGCAAGATCGCCAAGGTCGGTGTGATCGGCGCCGGCACCATGGGCGGCGGCATCACGATGAACTTTCTCAACGCCGGCATCCCTGTCGTGTTGCTGGAAACGCGCCAGGAGGCGCTGGACAAAGGCCTGGCCACGATCCGCCGCAACTACGAAAACTCAATGAAAAAGGGCAAGTTGAAGCCCGAGCAGGTCGAGCAGCGCATGGCCTTGGTCAGCGGCACGCTGAGCTACGACGCCTTTGCCGATGCCGACCTGGTGATCGAGGCGGTGTTCGAAAACATGGACGTCAAGCAAACCGTGTTCGAAACCCTGGACAAGGTCTGCAAGCCCGGCGCGATCCTGGCGTCCAACACCAGTTACCTCAATCTCGACACGATTGCCAGCTTCACCAAGCGCCCCGGCGATGTGATCGGCCTGCACTTCTTCAGCCCGGCCAATGTCATGCGCCTGTTGGAGGTGGTGCGCGGCGCCCAAACCGCGCCCGACGTGCTGGCCACCAGCATGGCGGTGGCCAAGACCATCAAGAAGATCGCGATCGTCTCGGGCGTGTGCGACGGCTTCATCGGCAACCGCATGCTGGCGCGCTACGGCGCAGCGGCGCAGGGCTTGCTGAATGCCGGTGCGCTGCCGCAGCAAATCGACGGCGCGCTGCAAAAGTACGGCATGGCGATGGGCCCGTTCCGGATGGGCGACCTGGCCGGTCTGGACATCGGCTGGGCAACCCGCAAACGCAAGGCGGCCGAGGCGGGCGTAGAACTCAAGCCCAGCGTGCCCGACATGCTGTGCGAGGTGGGGCGGTTTGGCCAGAAGACCGGCGCCGGTTACTACCGCTACGAGGCCGGCAAGCGTGATCCGATCCCGGACGCGCTGACCGAGAAACTGATCACCGACTACCGCGCCACTAATTCCATCACGCCGCGCAAGATCAGCGACGACGAGGTGGTCGAGCGCTGCATCTTTGCGCTGGTCAACGAGGGCGCCCGCATCCTGGACGAGGGCATCGCCGCCCGTGCCTCCGACATCGACATCGCCTACTTGAACGGCTACGGCTTCCCGCTGCACCGCGGTGGGCCGATGCTGTACGCCGACATCATCGGTCTGCCCAACGTGGTGCGCGCGCTGCGCCGGTTTGCCGCCGAGCCCGGGGCCGATGCGTCGTGGCAGCCCGCGCCGTACCTGGTCAAGCTGGCTGAAGACGGCAAGACTTTCAACTGATCCGAGGACTCAAAAAAATGATCGACGCAGTGATTGTTTCAACCGCCCGCACCGGCCTGGCCAAAAGCTGGAAGGGTGCTTTCAACATGACCTATGGCGCCACGCTGGGCGGTCACGCCGTGCAGCACGCCGTGGCCCGGGCCGGCATCGACCCCGCCGAGGTCGAGGACGTCATCATGGGCGGCACCTTTGGCGAGGGCACGACCGGCGGCAACATCGCCCGCGCCATCGCGCTGCGCGCCGGCCTGCCGGTCACCACTGGCGGCCTGACCATCAACCGCTTTTGCTCGTCGGGCCTGCAGAGCATTGCGCTCGCCGCCCAGCGCATCATGACCGAGGGTTGCCCGGTGATGGTGGCCGGTGGTGTGGAGAGCATCAGCTGCGTGCAAAACGAGGCCAATCGCCATATGCGGGTCGACCCCTGGCTGGCCGAGCACAAGCCCGAGCTGTACTGGAACATGCTGCAAACTGCCGAGCAGGTGATCAAGCGCTACAACATCCCGAAGCTGGCGCAAGACGAATACGGCGTGCGCAGCCAGCAGCGCGCCTTTGCGGCCCAGGCAGCCGGCAAGTTCAATGACGAGAT
>JBBRZR010000620.1:0-2211 GCA_038236495.1 Burkholderiales bacterium | reverse complement strand
GCGCCGCTCGACGACGGTGCGGTGTTGACGGTGCTGGGGCTTCACTTCAAGGTGATCGATGTACCGGGCCACACGGCGGGCCACATTGCCTACTTTCACGACCCGGCGCAGACGGGCAACACCGGCCACGATGCGGCCGATGCACCGATCCTGTTTTGTGGCGACACCCTGTTCTCGGCCGGCTGCGGCCGCTTGTTCGAGGGCACGCCGGCACAGATGTACCGATCACTGATGCGCCTGGCTGCCCTGCCCGGCAACACCCGGGTTTGTTGCGCCCACGAGTACACCGAATCCAACCTGCGTTTTGCCGCAGCGGTTGAACCGGCCAACACCGACATTGCCCAAGCCGTCACCGGTTGCCGCAGCTTGCGTGCGCAGGGCCTGCCCACACTGCCGTCTACCATCGCACGCGAGCGTGCGATCAACCCCTTCATGCGCTGCGACGACGCTGCCGTGATCCGCGCCGCCAAGGCCCGCGGTGCCGCCGACCTCGGTGGTGCTGCGGTGCTGGGCACCCTGCGCGAATGGAAGAACAATTTCAGATGACCTTGCCGCCCACCTTGCCGCCAAAACGGCTGACGCGGGCGCTTGCGCTCTCCCCGGTTCGATTCGCGCTGCTGCTGGTGGCCGCCGGCGCGCTGGCCGGTTGCGCCACCGCACCAGGTACCGACGGCATCAGCCCCGCGGTGCTGGGCAGCCCCCAGGGTGACACCGGCGAATCGCAGGCCGCCGCAGCGACGTCGCCAGCCGCGCCTGCCGCGCCCGCCGCGCCTGTTCCGGCCGGCAGCACCACGGCCGCCCAGGGCCGTGCAGTGGTCACCATCGCGATCGATCCGCTGCAGCCCACAGAGCGCCTGGACCTGGACGCCGCGGCCGCCCAGACCGACCTCTGGGCCCGCGTGCGCCAGGGCATGGCAATGCCCGAGCTCGACAACGAGCTGGTGCGCAAATGGGAGCAGTGGTACGCCGGCAAACCCGACTATGTCGCGCGCATGACCGAGCGTGGCGGGCGCTACCTGTTCCACACCGTCGAGGAGGTCACCAAGCGCGGCATGCCCACCGAGCTGGCGCTGCTGCCCTTCATCGAGAGCGCCTACAACCCGCAGGCCATGTCCACCGGCAAGGCCTCGGGCATGTGGCAGTTTGTGCCGGCAACCGGGCGCGATTTTTCGCTCAAGCAAAACATCTTCCGCGATGACCGGCGCGACGTGCTGGCGTCCACCCGCGCCGCGCTGGACTACCTGCAGACCCTGCACACGATGTTCGGTGACTGGCAGCTGGCGCTGGCGGCCTACAACTGGGGCCAGGGCAATGTGCAGCGCGCGATCACCCGCAACCAGAAGGCCGGGCTGGCCACCGACTACGACAGCCTGAAAATGCCCGACGAGACGCGCAACTACCTGCCCAAGCTGCAGGCGGTCAAGAACATCGTGCTGCGGCCCGAGGCCTTTGCGCTGGGCCTGCCGACGCTGCTGAACCACCCGTACTTCGTCTCGGTGGCGATCGACCGTGACATCGACCTGGACCTGGCCGCACGCCTGGCCGGGCTGCCGCTGGAGGAGTTCAAGCAGCTCAACCCGCAGATGAACAAGCCGGTGATCCTGGCTGCGGGCACGCCCCAGGTACTGTTGCCCTTCGATGCTGCGGGCCAATTTGTGCACGCCTTGGGCCAGTACCGCGGCACCCAGGCCAGCTGGACCGCCTGGGTGGCACCCCGCACCATGAAGCCGGCCGAAGTGGCGCGCCTGCTGGGCATGCCCGAGGCGCAGCTGTGCGAACTCAACACCATCCCCAAAGGCATGCTGGTCAAGGCCGGCTCGACACTGCTGGTGCCGCGCAGTGCCCAGTTCACGGCCGACGTGACCGGGCACATTGCTGAAAACGCGATGCTGGCCTTGTCACCCGACCTGCCGCCGCTGCGGCGGATCAGCTTTGCCGTTGGCAAAAAGGGTGACAGCGTCGCGGCGGTGGCCCACCGCTACCGCGTCAGCGTGACCCAGGTGGCGGCGTGGAACAGCACCAGCACCGCTGCGCGCTTCAAGCCCGGCCAGGCGGTGGTGGTGATGGTGGCCAACCGGGCACCGCAAGCCAACGTTCGACTCGCCAGTGCCAGCCCCCCTGCCAATGCCAAGGACGTGCGCAAGGGCGGCAGCGTCAAGCGCATCAGCCGGCCCGGGCCGACGGCGCGCACCCGGGTGGCGCAGAACTGAT
>JBBRZR010000619.1:0-2230 GCA_038236495.1 Burkholderiales bacterium | reverse complement strand
GAGCGCAGTTACACCGCCGGCATGTTCAGCTTCAACGCCGGCAACGGCCGCTGCCCGACCTGCGGCGGCTCGGGCTTCGAGCATGTGGAGATGCAGTTCCTGAGCGACGTCTACCTGCGTTGCCCGGACTGCGATGGCAAGCGCTTTCGCGCCGAGTTGCTGGAGGTCAAACTGATCCGCGGCGCCTACCAGCTGTCGGTGGCCGACGTGCTGGAGCTGACCGTCGCCGAGGCGATGATCGTGTTTTCGGGCGACACGGCGGTCACCGCAAGGCTGCAGCCCATCGTCGATGTCGGACTGGACTATGTGCGCCTGGGCCAGCCGGTGCCCACCTTGTCGGGCGGCGAGGCCCAACGGCTGAAGTTGGCGGGCTTTTTGGCGGATGCAGCCCAAGGCCCGCGCCAGCCTGCGGCCAAGCGCGGCACGCTGTTCTTGTTCGACGAGCCCACCACCGGCCTGCACTTCGACGACATCGCCAAGCTGATGCGGTCCTTGCGCAAGCTGCTCGAGGCCGGCCACTCGCTGATCGTGATCGAGCACAACCTCGACGTCATCCGCAGCGCCGACTGGATCATCGACCTGGGGCCCGAGGGTGGCGACGCCGGGGGTGAGTTGGTGTGTGCCGGCACGCCGGAGGATGTGAAGGCGCACCCGACCTCTCACACCGGCAAGGCGCTGCGTGAGTACGACACATCGCTGGGCATGGGCGCGCTGACGGCTGAGGAGGGCCGGCCGCTGCAGTTGATCGCCAAGGCCCGGCGCGATGCAGCGCGGGCTGCAGCCGGCAACGACATCCGCATCGTCAACGCCCGTGAGCACAACCTCAAGAGCCTGAACGTCGACATCCCGCGGGGCAAGTTCACCGTGGTCACGGGCGTGTCGGGCTCGGGCAAGAGCACGCTGGCGTTTGACATTTTGTTCAACGAGGGGCAAAGGCGGTATCTGGAGAGCCTCAACGCCTACGCCCGCAGCATCGTGCAGCCGGCCGGGCGGCCGGAGGTGGATGCGGTTTACGGCATCCCGCCCACCGTGGCCATCGAACAGCGCCTGAGCCGGGGCGGCCGCAAGAGTACGGTGGCCACCACCACCGAGGTCTGGCACTTTCTGCGCCTGCTGTGGGTCAAGCTGGGCACCCAGACCTGCATCCACGACGGCGCCGAGGTGCGGCCGCAGAGTGTCGAGAGCATCGCCGCGCAGCTGCTGCAAGACCCGAAAAAAGGCGGCCACCGCGGTCAGCATGTCGGCTTCTTGGCGCCACTGGTGGTCAACCGCAAGGGCCTGTACACCGACCTGGCGAAATGGGCCAAGGCACGCGGCCACACCCATTTGCGGGTGGACGGCGAGTTCGTCAAGGTCGACCCCTGGCCTCGGCTGGACCGCTTCAAGGAGCACACGCTGGAGCTGCCGGTGGGTGACCTGCGCGTGACGCCGGCCAAGGAGGCCGAGCTGCGCGAGCTGCTGGCCAAGGCACTGGACCTGGGCAAAGGTGTGCTGCACCTGTTGACGCCGCTGGACGGCTTATCCGAGGCCTTGGCTTCGGGCGATTCGACAGTGGGCATTGGCCAGCTCAAGGTGTTTTCAACCAAGCGCGCCTGCCCGCAGTGCGGCACCAGCTACCCCGAGCTGGACCCCCGCATGTTCAGCTACAACAGCAAACACGGCTGGTGCACCAGCTGCGTGGGCACCGGCCTGACGCTGACCCGCGAGCAGCGCAAGGCCTACGACGACTCGGTCAAGGACGACGACCAGAAGGGCCGCGAGCAGAGCTTTCCGTCCGAGGAGGCCGAGGTCGAAGGTGTCAGCGGCGAGCCTTGCCCGGATTGCCAGGGCACCCGGCTGAACCCCATCGCCCGCGCCATCCGCTTCGACGACCACACCATCACGGCCGTGGCGCAATGGGCGGTGGGTGACGCCCGGCGCTGGGCCGGCGGCCTGGAGCTGCTGGGCCGCGACGCCGCGATTGCGCGCGATGTGGTCAGCGAGATCCGCAGCCGGCTGGAGTTTCTGGAAGAAGTGGGCCTGGGCTACCTGACGCTGGACCGCGCCGCACCCACCTTGTCGGGTGGCGAGGCCCAGCGCATCCGCTTGGCGGCGCAGCTGGGCAGCAATCTGCAAGGCGTGTGCTACGTGCTGGACGAGCCCACCATCGGCCTGCACCCACGTGACAACGCGGTGCTGCTCAAAGCCTTGGCGCGCTTGTCGGCCCAGGGCAATACCCTGGTGGTGGTCG
>JBBRZR010000618.1:0-2236 GCA_038236495.1 Burkholderiales bacterium | reverse complement strand
GGCTTCATATTCCTGGTAGTTGCCGTCGAAGAAGACCCACTGGCTGTCGCCCTCGGCGGCCAGGATGTGGGTGGCGATGCGGTCCAGAAACCAGCGGTCGTGGCTGATCACCATCACCGAGCCGGCAAATTCAAGCAAGGCGTCCTCCAGCGCGCGCAGGGTTTCGACGTCCAGGTCGTTGGATGGCTCGTCCAGCATCAGCACGTTGCCGCCCTGCGACAAGGTCTTGGCCAGGTGCAGACGGCCGCGTTCACCGCCCGACAGGCTGCCCACCAACTTTTGCTGGTCGTTGCCCTTGAAGTTGAAGCGCCCCAGGTAGGCCCGGCTGGGCATCACGAACTTGCCGACGACGATGTTGTCCAGCCCGCCCGAGACGTCTTGCCACACCGTCTTCTCGGCCGCCAGGCTCTCGCGGCTCTGGTCGACAAAAGCCAGCTGCGCGGTTTTGCCGGTCACCACATCGCCCGAGTCCGGCTTTTCCTTGCCCTGGATCAGCCGGAACAGCGTGGACTTGCCGGCGCCGTTGGGGCCGATGATGCCGACGATGGCACCGGCCGGCACCCGGAAGCTGAGGTTGTCCATCAGCAGCCGGTCGCCAAAGCTCTTCGACACATTCTTGAACTCGATCACCTCGTTGCCCAGGCGCTCGGCCACCGGGATGAAGATCTCGTTGGTCTCGTTGCGCTTTTGGTAGTCAACGTCGCTCAGTTCCTCAAACCGAGCCAGCCGCGCCTTGCTCTTGGCCTGCCGGCCCTTGGCATTGCTGCGCACCCACTTCAGCTCTTCTTTCATCGCCTTCATGCGCGAGTCTTCGCTCTTTTGCTCGGACTCCAGGCGGCGCTCCTTCTGGTCCAGCCAGTCGGAGTAGTTGCCCTTCCAGGGGATGCCCTGGCCGCGGTCCAGCTCCAGGATCCACTCGGCCGCGTTGTCCAAAAAATAGCGGTCGTGGGTGATGGCCACCACGGTGCCGGCGTAGCGCTTCAGGAACTGCTCCAGCCAGTCCACCGACTCGGCGTCCAGGTGGTTGGTCGGCTCGTCGAGCAGCAGCATGTCGGGCTTGGACAGCAGCAGACGGCACAGCGCCACGCGACGCTTCTCACCGCCCGAGAGCACGCCGATCACGGCGTCCCAGGGCGGCAGGCGCAGGGCGTCGGCGGCCAGCTCCAGCTGCAGGTCGGTGTTTTCACTGCCGGCGGCGGCGATGATCGATTCGAGCTCGGCCTGCTCGGCGGCCAGCTTGTCGAAGTCGGCGTTTTCGTCGGCGTACTCGCTGTACACCTCGTCGAGCCGCTTCTTGGCCGCCAGCACACCGCCAATGCCTTCTTCAACCACCTGGCGCACGGTCTGCTCGGCCGGCAGCACCGGCTCTTGCGGCAAATAGCCGATCTTCAGGCCGGGCATCGGGGTGGCTTCGCCCTCGTACTCCTTGTCCACGCCGGCCATGATCTTGAGCAAGGTGCTCTTGCCCGAGCCGTTGATGCCCAGCATGCCGATCTTGGCGCCGGGGAAAAAGGACAGCGTGATGCCCTTCAGGATCTGCCGCTTTGGCGGCACGATCTTGCCGACGCGGTTCATGGTGAAAACGTACTGGGCCATGGTGTGGGGTCTGCCGGGTGGTCTGTAAGGTGGTCTGGGGGAGCAGCGCCATTTGCAGGCGGCGTCGGCCTGAGATTGGCCGAATAAGCAGCTGATTATCCTGCAGTGGCGCGGGCGACCTGCGCCGGTGTCGGGGTGGATGTCGCGCAGTGGCTGTGGTCACGCTGATGGCCGTGCCAAGGCGGCTTTCTAGGGATCGACCGGACCGCCGCTTGCTTCGACACTGAAAGGGTGAAACCCTAGCGATGCTGCGCACCGCGGTGTCGAGGCGGGGTTCGCACTGCACCGGAGCACCACGCGTGCGTTTGATAGCGCTTGTTTTTGCTTGGCTGGCCCTGCTAGGCGCCCCAGCCCATGGCCAGGCGCAGGCGTTCGAGTGCGCGCGGCTGCAGCCCGCTGCCGGGCGCACACCGGCGTATGGCCGGGTTGAGGGCCTGACGGATGGCCAGGCCCGCTGCGAGGGTTTTTTTGCGCGCAACGTTTCACAGCCCTTCATTGAACTGGTGTCGCTCACGCGCGGCCCGGCTTTGGCCGGCGACGGCGCTGCGACGTCGGTGTTCGAGCTGCGCGCCGATGCCCGGATGCCGCTGCGCTTGCTGGTGCAGCCGCTGCGGTCGGGGCCGTTTTACCGGGTTGACGC
>JBBRZR010000617.1:0-2283 GCA_038236495.1 Burkholderiales bacterium | reverse complement strand
GCTGCTGTACCTGGTGGCTTGGCAGTACGCACAAATGGGCGCCCGCCAAGGCGCCCAGGTGCTGGCGGTGCTGGACGCCGCCCCGCCCGGCGCCGCCTGGCGTGCCCTGCCCCAGTTGCTGGCGCGGCCCGAGGTGCTGGCCCGGGGCGCCTACTACCTCGCCCGGCTGCGCGCCGCCGGCGTGCCGGTGCAGCACGGCGTTCGCCTGCAGCGGGCCCAGGGCGATGGCCGGCTGGCGTCGCTGACCTGGCAGGCCGGCGGGCGGACCGTCACGACCGCCTGTGATGCGCTGGCCTTTGGCCACGGCCTGCGGCCCGAGACCCAGCTGGCCGATCTGGCGGGCTGCGCCTTTCACTTCGACCCCATCGACCAGGCCTGGCTGCCGCAGCGTGATGGCGCCGGCCGCAGCAGCGTGGCCGGGGTTTACCTGGCCGGTGACGGGGCCGGCATCCTGGGAGCCGACGCTGCCGAGCTAAGCGGCGCGCTGGCGGCCCTGACGGCGCTGGACGACCTGCGGCGGCAAGCCGCATCGGCGCAGGTGTCGGTGTCTGCTTCGGCGTTGTCGGGCCGGCTGACCCAGCAACTGCAAGGCCACCGGCGCTTTCGGGCCGGGCTGGAGTTGCTGTCGCCGCCACCCGCCGACTGGGCCGCCAGCGCACCGGACGAGCTCATCGTCTGCCGCTGCGAGGAGATCACCGCCGGCGAGCTGCGTGCCTGCGTGCGCGACACCGGCACGCAGGACATCAACCGGATCAAGGCCCTCACCCGCATCGGCATGGGCCGCTGCCAGGGCCGGATGTGTGCACCCGCGGCCACGCGGCTGTTGGCCATTGCTGCCGGCTGCACGTTGGCCGAGGTGGGCCGGTTGCGCGGCCAGGCGCCGGTCAAGCCGCTGCCGATCCGCCTGCTGGCCGGGGCGCTGCCCGGCGCGGTGCCCCTGCCGGTGCCTGCCGACGAAGCCGATGACTGAGCCGCGCCAACTCAGCGCCGACGTCACCATCATCGGCGGCGGCATCGTCGGCAGCTCGGCGGCGCTGTTCCTGCGGCGCTTCGGCCTGTCGGTGGTGCTGCTGGAGCGGGGCTTGTGCGGCGCCGCGGCCAGCGGTGTCAACTACGGCGGGGTGCGCATCCAGGGCCGGTCATTGGCGCAGCTGCCGCTGGCCCTGCGCGCCCGCCAGCACTGGTCCAACCTGGCCGGGCTGATCGGCAGCGATGGTGAGTACCAGGCCACCGGCCACCTCAAGCTGGCGCGGTCCGAGGCCGACCTGCACAGCCTGACGGTCTATGCCGAGCAGGTGCGTGCGCACGGCCTGGACCTGCAGATGCTGGCCGGCGCCGCCTTCCGCCACGCCTACCCCTGGTTGGGCCAACAGGCGGTGGGCGGCTCGTTGTGCCCGGGCGACGGCCACGCCAACCCGCGCCTGGTCTCGCCGGCCTTTGCCCGTGCCGCCCGGGCGGCCGGCGCCACCGTGATCGAGCACTGCGCGGCCACCGAACTGGCCCACACCGGCGCCGGCTTTGTGGTCGGCAACAGCCATGGCCTGCAAGTGCGCTCGGCCTGGCTGCTGAACTGCGCCGGCGCCTGGGCGCTGCCGGTCGCCCGCCACTTTGGCGACGATGCGCCGCTGACCCCCATCCACCCCGGCATGGTGGTGACCGAGCCGGTGCCGCGCTTCATGGACATCAACGTCGGTGTCGAGGGCGGTGGCATCTACGGCCGGCAAACCGCGCGCGGCAACTGCGTGATGGGCGGCGGGCGCGGCATGTCCAGCGGCGTGCTGTACGCCCAGCCCACGGCGCTGGCCACGGCCGAGCTGTGCCAGCGCATGGCCACGTTGTTTCCGCCACTGGCCCAGGCCCATATCCTGCGCTGCTGGACCGGGGTGGAGGGCTCGCTGCCCGACCACCAGCCCGTCATCGGACCCAGCCCGCACCAGCCGAAGCTGCTGCACGCCTTCGGGTTTTGCGGCGCCGGCTTTCAGACCGGTCCGGCCGTGGGCGAAGCGCTGGCCGAATGGGTGCACCATGGCCAGCCCAGCGTGCCGTTGGCGCCGTTTTCGATCAAGCGCTTTTTATCTGCCGAGTCACCAGCACAGACTCGCCGGCCCTGACCCCGACACCGGTCTCCCCTCCCATCGACCTCGAAAGGCCCACGCCCATGAAACGCCTGCACCCTCTCGCTGCGGCCAGCATCACGCTGCTGCTCGCCACCGCCGCGCACGCCCAGAACAAGACGCTCTACATCGGCATGAACGGGGGCGACATGGAGCGCTCGTACACCCG
>JBBRZR010000616.1:0-2288 GCA_038236495.1 Burkholderiales bacterium | reverse complement strand
TAGCTACGGGCAGGCTCGACGGATTGCTAGGCGTTGTGATCGGCTACGCACCATTGGTTTGGCTGGTTTTTCACTTCCGTGCCGGCGACCGCGCCGCGCAAGAGGTCTGACCCGTGACTCGGCTTCTGGTGATCGGTGCTGGTGGCTATGGCCGTGCAGTCGCGGAGGCTGCGATGCTCGGGGGCGAACACACGTTGGTGGGTTTTGTTGATGACCGATGGCCCAATCTAGATTCAATTTGGGGTCTGAAAGTGTTGGGGCGGCTGGGCGACTTGCCAAACCTGCGGCCGATGGCGGACACGGTCGTACCTGCGATCGGTGACAGGCACGCCCGGCAAGCCGCCGTTGAACAATCGCTCGCGGTTGGTTTCGACGTAGCTTCTATCGTTCACCCACGCGCCTTCGTATCACCCAGCGCTTTGCTAGGCCGCGGCGTGACGGTAATGGCCGGGGCAATCATCGGTACCGAGGCTAGCATCGGTGATGGCGTGATCGTCAATGCCGGGGCAGCGCTGGATCACCACGCCCATGTTGGCGCATATGCTCATCTGGGCGTGGGCGTTTGCGTTGGCGGGGGTGCAGTTCTGGCTCCCGGGGCGTGGTTGCGTGTCGGTGAATCGCTGGCGCCGGGGCAACGTCGGGATGCCTCGCCTGCATCGTCGGACGTGATGCAGACAAGCTGACTCCAGCAATTCTGAGTTCTAGCTCAAACCCTGGCGGGTGCCAGTCAGGCAGGGCGAACATAGGCGCTGAAACCTGATGGGCCAGCTAGCCAGATGCCAGCGTCTGAGACAATTCACCCCATGAACACCCTGACCGCGATGTCCCTCGCACGCCGTCTCGCGCAGATCTCACCGCAGGCCAAGATGTGGGTGATGGTCGGCTGTGACGCGCTGTTCTTGCCCTGGTGCATGTTTGCCTCGGTCGGTTTCCGGCTGGGATCGCTCGATCAGGCCTTCACAACAGAGCCGGTCATCCAGATCTCGCTGGCCCTGCTGACGCTGCCGGTGCTTGCCCTTGCCGGCTTGTACCGCACGGTGGTGCGCTACATCGATTTGCGTGTGCTGGCCGCCTCCAGCGGTGCGCTGGCGGTGGTGGTGCTGGTGGTTTATATCGGTGCGTATCTGCTCAACCTGCGTTTGCTGCCACGCTCGGCTTTGCTGATCTACTGGTTTGTGGCTTTTGCCTATGTGGTGACTTCGCGATTTGTCGCGCGCTCGTTGCTGCGCCGCAGCCTCAAGCCCGGTGCCCGGCCGCGGTTGCGCACCGCGATCTACGGCGCGGGCGATGCCGGTGCGCAACTGGCGCTGGCGATGCAGTTCAGCACTGAGTACAAGGCGGTCTGTTTTTTGGACGACCGGCGAGAGCTGCAGCGCAAGACGGTGGCGGGCCTGCCGGTGTATCCGCCGGAGCAGTTGGCCGTGGCTGTCGTGCGCCACGATGTGGGCCAGATCGTGGTGGCCATCCCGTCGGCCAGCGCGGCACAAAAGCGCAAGCTGATCGAGCGGATCGAGGCGATTGGCCTGCCGGTCAAGATCCTGCCCGGTCTGGTTGAGATGGTGGATGGCCATGCGGATGTGGCGCAAATCCGCGAGGTGGACGTGGCCGACTTGCTGGGCCGCGACCCGGTGGCACCCGCGGCGGCGCTGTTCTTGCGCAACATCACTGGCAAGGTGGTGATGGTGACGGGGGCCGGCGGATCGATAGGCAGCGAGCTGTGCCGGCAAATTTTGTCGCAGCAGCCTCGGCGGCTGGTCTTGCTCGATCACTCGGAGTTCTCGCTCTACAGCATCGAGCATGAGTTGGTCAACGCCGGGCACGGCACGCCGGTGGTGGCCTGCCTGGGCTCCGTGCTGGACGAGCCCCTGCTGCGCGGGCTGCTGCAGCGCGAAAAGGTGCAAACGGTCTACCACGCGGCCGCCTACAAGCATGTGCCCATCGTCGAGGCCAATGTGCAGCAGGGTTTGCGCAACAACGTGTTCGGCACGCTCGCCCTGGCCCGCGCGGCCAGCGAGGCTGGCGTCGAGACCTGCGTGCTGATCTCCACTGACAAGGCGGTGCGCCCCACCAATGTGATGGGCGCGTCCAAGCGGGTGGCCGAGCTGGTGTTTCAGGCAGCGGCCATGCGCAGCTCGCGCACGGTGTACTCGATGGTGCGTTTTGGCAATGTGCTGGGCTCGTCAGGCTCAGTGGTGCCGCTGTTTCGGCGGCAGATTCAACAGGGCGGCCCGATCACCATCACCCACCCGGACATCATCCGCTACTTCATGTTGATCCCCGAGGCGGCG
>JBBRZR010000615.1:0-2315 GCA_038236495.1 Burkholderiales bacterium | reverse complement strand
GCCTGGCGCGACAGGCCCCGCGAGACCATCAGGTCAAGCGCCTTCTCGGCCTGGCCGATGGAGCGCATGCAGTGGTGGATGCGGCCCGGGCCGAGGCGGACTTGCGAGATCTCGAAGCCACGGCCCTCGCCCAGCAGCATGTTCTCTTTGGGCACGCGCACGTTGTCAAAGCGGATGTGCATGTGGCCGTGCGGCGCGTGGTCCTCACCAAACACATGCATCGCGCCCTCGATGATCACGCCCGGGGTGTCCTTGGGCACCAGGATCATCGACTGCTGCTTGTGCGGCGCGGCGTCGGGGCTGCTGCGCACCATCGTGATCAGGATCTTGCAGCGCGGGCTGCCGGCGCCCGAGATGTAGTGCTTCTCGCCGTTGATGACCCATTCGTCACCCTCCAGCACCGCCGTGGTGGCGATGTTCTTGGCGTCTGATGAGGCGTGGTGCACCTCGGTCATCGCGTAGGCCGAGCGGATTTCACCGTTCAGCAAAGGCTTGAGCCAGCGCTCTTTTTGCGCCGGCGTGCCGACACGCTCCAGCACCTCCATGTTGCCGGTGTCGGGCGCCGAGCAGTTCATGCTCTCGCTGGCCAGCGGGTTTTTGCCCAGTTCAACCGCGATGTAGGCGTAGTCCAGGTTGGACAGGCCCTCGCCGGTGTCGGCGTCGGGCAGGAAGAAGTTCCACAGGCCTTCTTTCTTGGCCTGCTCCTTGGCGCCGTTGAGCACGTCCAGTTGGCCGGGGGCGTAGGTCCAGCGGTCGGCACCGGTGCGGCCCTCGCCCAGCGCCTCGTACTTGACGCTCATCGGCTCGACCGTCTCCTTGATGAAGCGCTTGACGTGCTCGTACAGCGGCATCGCCTTCTCAGACATGCGCAGGTCGTTGAGCGGATCGTTCGGGCTCAGGGCAAAGGCAGACGCGGTCTTGGCGTTGGCAGGCTGGGTCATGGTCGGTCGGTCTCCGTGAGGGCTGGGGGTCTTTCGGGCGGCGGCGCGTTCGAGCTTGTCCGCTGCCCGACGTGCGGCAGCGGGACTGTGCGCCCACGCGGGCCGCGGCGCAGTCGTTCGGGTGACAGTGGACACCACGCCGCCAACACGCCGCCAACACGCCGCCAGTGTCGCCAGGGTGCCGCGCCGGATTGACCGCACGCCGGATGATGCAAGACTTCAACCCCGCCATCGCCGAGCAGGGCGAGCGGTTCGCCGCCCGAGCCCGGCATCCTGGAGTCGCATGTCACCCGATTCGCGCCCGTTCGACGGCCTGAAAGTGATCGACTGCGCCAGCTACATCGCCGGCCCGGCCGCCGCCACCATGCTGTCGGACTTTGGCGCCGATGTGATCAAGGTCGAGCCGCCCAGCGGCGACCCGCTGCGGGTGATGTACCAGTTGCCGGGCACACCGCCGGCCGAGCGCAACTACCCCTGGGAGCTGGACTCACGCGACAAGCGCAGCCTGGTGCTCGACTTGAAACAAGCCGTGGCCCAGGCCGTGCTGCACCGGCTGGTGGCGCAGGCTGACATCTTCATCACCAATCTGCCGCTGCAGGTGCGGCGCCGCCTGGCGCTGGACCACCACACCCTGCTGCCACTGAGCCCGCGGCTGATTTATGCCTCGCTCACCGCCTACGGCGAGACCGGGGCCGAGGCCGACAAGGCCGGCTTCGATGTCACCGCCTACTGGGCCCGGTCGGGCCTGATGGACCTGGTGCGCTCGGACGAGACCGCCGCGCCCTCGCGCCCTGTGGCCGGCATGGGCGACCACCCCAGCGCGGTGACGCTGTTTGCCGCCATCACCACCGCGCTGTACCGGCGCGAGCGCACCGGCCGCGGCGGGCTGGTCGGCACCTCGCTGCTGGGCAACGGGCTGTGGGCCAACAGCGTGCAGGTGCAAGCCCAACTCAGCGGCGTGGTCTACCCGCCGCGCCCGCCGCGTGAGCGCGCGCCCAACGCGCTGAACAATATCTACCGCTGCCAGGACGGCCGCTGGCTCAACCTGATCGTGTTGAACGAGACCCGCCAATGGCCGGCGTTGATGCAGGTGCTGGGCCATGCCGATCTGATTGATGACAGCCGCTTTGCCACGGTGGCACTGCGCGCGGCGCACAGCGCGCAACTGGTGCACTTGTTCGACCGCTGTTTTGCCGGGTTTGATTTGCCGTACTGGCGCAGCAAGCTCGATGTTGCCGGCATCACCTTCGGGCTGATCGGTACGCTGGCCGACATCCCGGGTGATGCGCAGATGCAGGCCGCTGGCGCGCTGGTGCCGTCGGCCCACGGCGCGCGCTGGACTGTGGCCAACCCGGTGCAGTTGGCGGGGGTCAG
>JBBRZR010000614.1:0-2317 GCA_038236495.1 Burkholderiales bacterium | reverse complement strand
TGGCAAGCCCGTGAGAGATCGTGCTGCCGGAAGGTACTTTTCCAGGATGGCGACCATCGTGGGGTTCGAAGGTTTCAGGTCGGCGCTGACCCGCTGGATCGCCATGGCGCGCGCCGCTTCCTTCGTTCGTACTTCATAGAACTCCAGCACGGCCTGCACGACCTGGTGGTAGCCCTCGTAGGCATTGGTAAAGATCTGCATCGGTTCCGTGGCAAGGGGCGCACCTGCGAGAAGCGACTTCGAAAGGGCAAAGAAGCTCTCGGCGTTTTTCAGAAATCCAGCAACCGCGCCTGGCGTGGCCTGCACGGCTTCGCGTGCGCGCGTCCTGATCAGATTTTCGTATTCAGCGGGTCTTGGCATGCGTTATCACCTGCAGTCTGGGTCCGAGGACGATTTGGGAAACCACCGGGTCGTTCTTGACCAGATTGCGCCATTCGGCAGGCCCGTACAAATTGAATTGAATCACGCGCCCGAGGTCTTGTTGCAGCCGGCTCGCTGCCTCGAACAGCTCCAGCTGAGCGACATCACCCACAACCATGACATCGATGTCGCTCTTGCCGCTGTCGGTGCCCTGGACAACCGAACCGAAGATAAAAGCTTCTTCGATGCGATCGCCGTAAGCCTGCAGCGCATCTCGGATCGGCTCCAGGAGGCTAAAGGTCTTCAGAGCGATGCTTCTGAGTTCTGGATAAAGAAAAAATTCAGTGTTGGCCCGGATGCTCCTCTGGCGCCCCCGGCGCGGCTCCTCAACCAACACACCCGCATGCACAAGGCGCTCAATCTGCTGCTGCGCACTGCCGCGGCCGGCCGCCGCCCGGCGCAGCAGGTCTTGGAGCGTGAACGACTGATCCGGGTGTATCAGCGTAGCGCCCAGCACCCGCTGGACCGTAGGCGTGAAGAGAAAGTCAACAGAACTCATTTGATCCCTGAAACATGGCGTATTGTCCCCATTATGGGTACTGACTTGCAGCACGATGTCTACGCCGCCAGCAGTTCCACCTCAGGCAATGCTGTTTCAGGCGCTTGCGGTGGCGCGCCCGGGGTTGCAAGCCTCGCCGTCCGAATACCGCACGTTGCGAGCAGGCGATGTGCGGCACTCGCGGGCCGACATCAGCAAGGCATGCGACCGGCTGGGCTACCAGCCCAGCCATGACATCCGCGCCGGCTTGTTGAAAGCGGCGGGCTGGTAGGCCTGCGGCGGCTCAAATGCTCAGGCATGAGGGAGGCTGGGCTGTTCACGCCAACCTGTCCGACTTTGTCTCTTCGATCCGTCCGCTCTTTATCACTTCGAACCACGCCAAGTCCAAATTCACCTGTTTTTTCACCCTGGATTCTTCATCCGCGTCGAGGAAGGTCGTTAAAACAATTCTCGACTTGACCTTTGGCAGTGAGATGTACCCCGACGTGATGCCCGCCCGAATCCAGCGCAAATCGTTGGGCTGGCTTCGTGCGTATTTGGAGATGGCTGCGTCATCGGGGTCCAAGAACCAGATGCGGATATCGTCCTGCTCCAGGCAGGTCATCCTGGCCTGCCACCCATCTGGCAGGCTCGGCAGCCTGGGTGACACCGGGTCGAGAAAATAGCCGTTGATTTGATGAAATTCGGACCCCTCGCCCAAGGCCGCTTTTGCATCAAAGATCCGGTCAGGATCCGACCTGGTGTAGCTGTCGATGTCAATGGACATCGACATCTCCTGAGGCAAGCCAGCCTCGTCCTGCGTCCCCAGGATCGACAGGCTGCCTACAACCACGTAGTCCTTGTGCTGGGTCAGCCGGTAGGCCTCCTTGAACATCTTGAAGAGGAACTCGCGCTTCACGGCCTCACCACATGCCACGGAGAGTTTTGGCGAAGTGCCGTTCCCCAGTCCATCAGCTCTGAACCCATCGCTTGAGCCAAGCCCCCGACGGGCAGATTGAGCAGGTCGTCCCAGCGGTCTGCATAGTCTGAACTGCAGAGCCGATTGAGGCGCCACCGGGCAACCTCAGCGCGGGCGCGTTGGATCAGCCTCACGCGCTCGGCCGGCGGCATCAGCAGCAAATCGATCGCCAACTTTTGGTGTTTGATGAGGCGATCTTTGTCCACCAACAACTGACCCGCACGGGCCGCTCGGCGCTCAGCCAAGACTTGCCCTGCCGCTGCCTGCGCGTTGAATGCGTCTGGTGAACAGACGATGGCTTTGACTCTCTTGTGCCGTTCAATCGCCACGGGTCCTTGTGCGATCGCGTCAAGAAGCTCACCGAAGTTCTGCTTGGCACGGCTGGATGTCATGTGTTGCATCTTGAAACTTTACCAAATATTGTTCATTTTGGACAAAAT
>JBBRZR010000613.1:0-2328 GCA_038236495.1 Burkholderiales bacterium | reverse complement strand
GGCCTACGAGCGCGCCATGTTGGCCGATGCCGGCGGCACCATCGCAGACAAGACCGGGCCGCAGAAGGGCGGCGCAGTGCGCTGCTGGGTTGGGCGCGGTTCGTGGGTCTACATCCAGAAGGTCAACAAGATCAGCGTCACCCTGCTGGACAACTGGGGCAACGGTGGCGCCAACTTCACCCGGACTGTCGAATTCCACAAGCTGACTGGTGTGATGACAACTGCTCAGGTCGAGCAGCAGCGCACCGCCGGCCTGCTGGTCGAGTTGGCCGACAAGACCGGCTTCACGCTGCTTGCGGCACCGACCGACAAAACGAGTGACGCGACGCCGGTCATGCACATCGAAGGTGCTGCGCTGGTGGTCAAGCCCGACGAACTGCGCACCGATATCGAGGCGATGCGGGCCACGGTATCGGCCGGCGTTCGGGTGGTCACCGCGCCGCAGCTCTTCCCAACGCCGCCCGACCTTGCCGCGCGCATGGTGAGCCTGGCCGGCCTGGGTAACCCGACCACAGGCAAGCGGGTTCTGGAGCCGAGCGCGGGCACTGGCCGGCTCCTGGAGGCCTTGCCCGGGATCGTCCGGTTTGGCCAGGTGCGCCAGACCGCGCTGCAGGTGGTGGCCGTCGAAGTTAACCCGGCGCTTGCGGCACGACTGGCCTGTTCTGGCCTGGCTGGCACGGTGTGGTGCGCTGACTTTCTGCAATGCAGTGCCGATGCCGCAGATCTGGGGTTGTTCGACGCGGTGTTGATGAACCCGCCTTTTGCGCAGGGCGCCGACATTGCGCACATCACCCATGCCTTGACGATGCTGAAGCCGGGCGGCCGACTGGTGGCCTTGTGCGCGAATGGCCCCCGGCAGAACACCAGCCTTCGCCCGATGGTCGAGGCGTGCGGCGGTGAGTGGGAGGAGTTGCCGGCCGACACTTTCAAAGGAGAGGGCACCGGCGTGCAGGTGGCGCTCATCACGATGCAGGTTTGAGGTTGGACAAGGCTGGACGTCACGCTCCGGCCGCCCTTCGTCGGGGCGCACGGCGAATCGCTCTCTTCGGGACGCTGCCCCGAGGGCGCGTGCCCCAACCCCGCCCGCCTCAAGGCAGCCAGGAGGCGGGGAAGACGTGCCGACCCCAGCCAATCTGCGGCGGCCCGAGACGGCCGAGTCGTGCGACTTGCCATGCGCTGCCGGCCTTTGCAAACTGGCCCTTGTGCGACAATGTCGCACACACTTTTGGAGCCGCTGTGGACACCACGCTGACTGTTCGCCTGGACACCCAGCTCAAGGATGACGCCGAGCGCACGCTCGACAGCCTGGGCCTTTCGATGTCGTCGGCGATCCGGGTGTTCCTGACGCATGTTGTTGCCCAGAAGGCGTTGCCCTTTCCGGTGCAGGCTGCGCCGGTGGCCAGTTCGCAGCGTGAGGGCCCCATCGAGTACCCGCTGCATGTGGAGGTCGAGGTGTTGCTCGAGCAGATGACTGCCATCACCGCCCGTCTGTTCGAGCTTGAACAAAGCGAGACCGACGTTGCGAAGCTCGCCGAGCTCGCCAAGGTCCGCAAAGCCATGCAAGCCATGCGGTTCCAGTTTGACCCGTACAGCAAAAGCGAAGTCCTGGCCATGGTCCAGCGGATCGGCCAATACGCCAGCGCCCTTCAGATTGGCCGCTCAAACTGATCGCCCGGCCGACGTCTGCGCCAAGCGCAGTGCAGGGCAACCCGCGGCCGGCCAGTGAAATTGCTCTCTGATTCGGAGCTGAACCGGGTTTACGCTGAGCGAGTGCGGTCGCAGCTCTTTGGCGTGGGCCGGCCCAGCGCCAGCCCGAAGCTGGTGATTGTTGGCGGCCAGCCGGGCGCCGGCAAGACTCTTGCGACCCTGAACGCCGTGCGGGAGCTCGGTCGAGCGGGCGATTCTGTGGCCTACATCAACGGTGACGAGCTGAGACCGCTGCATCCGCGCTACGCGGCGCTGGTGGCTGCTGACAACACGACTGCAGCGGACAAGACCGGCACTGATGTCGGTTTGTGGGTCGAGCGCGGGATCCGCGAAGCTACAGCTGAGCGATTCAGCAGCGTCATCGAGACAACGATGCGTCAGCCTGAGGTCGTGCGGCGCACGGCTGAGAAGTTCACAACGGCAGGGTTTGAGTTCGAGATGCGGGTCGTCATTGCCGACCCGGAGCTGAGCCGTCTGGCCATTTATGAACGGTTTGCCCGTGCTCTGGACAAGCCGGGTGCTTTGCCGAGGTTCACGCTGCCGGGCTACCACACCGATGCTTTGGCGCAGATGCCGGCAACGCTGAAGGCTGTGGCCAGGCTGGCAAGCATGGTGCGCTTT
>JBBRZR010000612.1:0-2345 GCA_038236495.1 Burkholderiales bacterium | reverse complement strand
TCGAGCGCTATGTCAAGGAGACGGCGCGTCTGTACGGCGTGCTCAACAAGCAACTCGGCGAGCAGGCAGCGCTGGGCCATGACTTCATCGCCGGTGACTACTCGATTGCCGACATGGCGTGTTACCCCTGGGTCGTGCCGCATGAGCGCCAACGCCAGAAGCTGGCCGACTTTTCCTACTTGGAGGCCTGGTTCGAGCGGGTGCAGGCCAAGCCCGCCACGGTGCGGGCCTACGCCCGGGCGCAAGAGATCAACAGCCAGCCCGTGGTGGACGAGGCCGCCAAGCGGGTGTTGTTCGGCCAGGATGCCTCGACGGTGAAGTGAGGCCACAGGCCGGCGCATTGCAGCCGGATAACGCGTCGCGGGAGTGGCAAAACCGGCTACTCGATCCTGCATCAGTCCGGCAAGGGCCGGGGCTGGAAAAGACAAAGCGATCAGTGGGTGGTGCGACCGGCAAGAATCGAACTTGCGACTAAGCCTTCGGAGGGCCCAATGATATCCACTTCACCACGGTCGCAGCAGAGGATGCAGCCCGACATTCTATGCCACCCAGCACTGCGTCTGATTGCGCCGTGTGCCGGCCCTCGGGTCAACCCGCACCCGCCGTTATAATCGAGGGGTTTTGCCTTGGGGCTGTAGGCGGCGTTGGGGCAAACTTGCCGCTGCGCAGCGAGCGCCCCCAGGCAGCCAGGTCACGGATAACTTAGGAAACACATGAGCGCGCCCCAGCACACCGAGCACGAAGAAAACCACGAAGGCCCGATCAAGACGCCCAAACAGTTGGTGACTGCGGTGGTGGCGTCGTTTGTGGTGCCGATCGTGGTGATCATCATGTTGGCCAATTTCGTCAATTTCGGCGGCAAGACCGGCGCCGGCAGTGACGGCATGAGTGAAGACGCGGTGGGTCGGCGTATCCAGCCGGTGGGCCGGATCGAGATCAAGGACGCCGCCAACCCGGGCGTGCTCAAGACCGGCGAGCAGGTGGTGCAGGCGCAGTGCGGCGCGTGCCACCTCAGCGGCGCGGCCGGCGCCCCGAAGATCGGCGACGAAGCCGCCTGGGGCCCGCGCATCAAGACCGGCTACGACGCGCTGCTGCTGTCAGCGCTGAAGGGCAAAAACGCGATGGGCGCGCAAGGCGGCGGCGACTACAACGACACCGAGATCGGCCGCGCAGTGGTCTACATGGCCAACAAGGGCGGCGCCAAGTTCGACGAGCCCAAGGCGCCGGCAGCAGCCGCCTCGGCGCCCGACGCCGCGGCCTCCAAGTAGGTTCAGCGCTGCGCCAGCATCAGCCGCCTTCGGGCGGCTTTTTCATGGCCGGCGCGGCCTGTCTAGAGGCGCGCGGGCTTGTGATCAATGGCCGGCAGCCGCGTCCGCCGCCGGCGCGCGCACATAGCCGAAGCGGGCCGGCGCATCGGCTGCGACCAGCGGCTCCGGCGACCACAAGCCAGCCTCCACCGCTTGTGCAGCGTCGAGCATGTCCTGACTGTGCACGATGCCAAAGCCCAGGTCGGTGTCGAGGTAGACCCGTCCTTCGGCATCCAGCCAGCAGGATCGCACCTGCGCTGGCAGCCCGGTGTGGCTGGTGACGGTCAGTTGCCGGCCCGCGCCATCACCGGCTGCCGACGGCGCCCACATCAGCCGCCAGACCCAGGGCGCGGCTTCGAGTTGCACATAGACCCGCTGCGGGCCGTTCTGGAAGAACCAGCGCCCGGCGCTGTCGGCGCCGTAATTGCGCTCGATGAAGGCCTTGAGCTTGTCGTGCGTGATGCGGCTGCCCTTGACCTGCGGAAACGGCCCCGCGTGCTGAATGCGCTCGTCGCGCATGTACCAGTCGCCGCGGGCGTCCAGCGCCAGCCAGCCGTGGCAGTCGGGCACGTTGGGCCATTTTTTCAGTGCGGCCTTGACGATGTCGTCCATGGCAGATGTCCTCGGAGTGCGGCTGCGACGTGGCGCCGTCAGCCGTGTTGGCGCAGCCAGCGCATCACGCCCTCGGGCAGGTGCTGGCCATGGCCGGGAAACCGCCCGCCCGGAAACCCCACATGCCCGCCCTGTGCAGGTTGCCACAAGCTGACGTGCCGGCCCACGGCATGGGCTTGCGGCAGGCTGGCGGCAGGCACAAACGGGTCGTTGCGGGCGTTCAGCAGCAGCGCGGGGATGCGGATGCGGTGCAGCTGCGGCTTGGCCGAGGCGCGCGCCCAGTAGTCCTCGGTGTTGCGAAAGCCGTGCAGCGGCGCGGTGAACAGGTTGTCGAACTGGTACAGGTCGCGCACGGCCAGCATGGCCTCGCGCTTGAACAACCCCGGGTGCTGCGCCAGCTTGGCCAATGCCTTGGGCACCATGGTG
>JBBRZR010000611.1:0-2362 GCA_038236495.1 Burkholderiales bacterium | reverse complement strand
GTCCGCGCAGCGGCCGCCAGTCGCCGCCCAGGTTGAGCACCGCATAGCCCGCGCTGCGTCCCGGGCCCAGGTAGGTGGTGCCATCGGCCTGGTGGGCGCCGTTTTCGTTGCCCCGCGCCAATGCGCCGGCCATCGCGGTGAGATCGACATTGAGCGACCAGGCCGCGCCCAGCGGCAGGTCGGCAAACAGCTTGAGCTGCTGGCGCGGGATCAGCGGCAGGCGGTCGCCAGGCCGCACCGCGATGTTGCCGTCCACCCCTGGGAAGCCGGCCAGCGCCGCGTCGTTGCTGCTGTTGCCGGCGGCATTGAGCGTCTCGGCGCTGCGGAAGGTGGCGTCCAGCAGCGTCAGGTTGGCGCCCACAGCGGCACCGGCCAGCCGGGTCGAGAATCCCGCCTCCAGGCCCTGGCGCCGGGTTTGGCCAAAGTTTCGAAAATAGCCATAACCCGCAGCGTTGTCGGCCACGAACAGGATGTCGTCCCGGTTGTCGGCGCGGAACAAGCCGAGGGTCCAGGCCGTATCCGCCGACAACCGGCCGCGCAGACCTGCCTCCAGCGTGCTGGTGACCACCTGGCGCAGCGGCGGATCGCCCGCCATCGCGTTGGGCAGCTTGCAGGGGCTGGCCGGGTCGGCGCAGCCCAGCTCCACCGCCGACGGCGCGCGGCTGCCCTGGTTGAAGCCGGCGTAGGCGCTGAGCGCCGGGCTGGCAGAAAACGTCAGCCCGATCGACGGATTGAACCGCGCAAACAGGTTGTCGCCGTCGAGTGAGCCGGTGCCGCCCCCGGGTGTGATCGCGTCGCGGTTGTGCACCGTGGTGCGGTTGTAGCGGCCCGCAAGCGTCAGGTGAGCCTGCGGGTTCAGCGCCAGCGTATCGCTGGCAAAGAGGCTGCCGGTGCGGGTGTCGGCCGACAGGTCCACCCGGGTGTCATAGGGTGCACCGTTCACGTTGCCGCCGGTCACACCGTCGCCAAAGGCACCCACGCCCGTGACGCTGTGGTCGGGGTTGAGGGTGCCCAGTTCCGAGCCCTGGCGGAACTGCACCCGGCTGGTATCCCAGGCTGCGCCCAGCACCGCTTGGTGTTGCAGGCCCGCCCACCGGCCCTGCCAATTGAGCTGGGCGGCGATGCCCACGTTGTGCTGGTCGGTGTGGGACTGGTTGATCAGGCCATTGCACTTTTCAGCGGGTTCGTCAGAGCGCAGCGCATTGGCCATGCAGCGCCATTTTGGAAACGGCGTGTTGCCGGCGTTTTCACCCGAGACCGGATAGCCGTTGTAGCCGGCCGCCTTCAGCGCCGCCTGCTCATCGGCATTGGGCTGGTAGACCGCCTGGTCGAGTGAGCCCTCGTTGATGTCGCCGTTGAAGGTCGAGGTCTTGATGCGGCGGTAGTACACCTGGCCGGTCATCGACAGTGCATCGCTCAGCGGCCGGCTGGCCGACAGGTTGAGCAGCAGCGAGCGGTTGCGGGTGGTGTCGGGCTGGGTGTAGACACTGGCTCGGTCGGCGGCCAGCAGGCGCATCTCCTGCAAGCCGTTGCCGTTGAGGGTGTTGTCGGCCAACGCGGCAGTCAGCCACAGCCGGGTATCACCGGCCAGCAGACCCAACTTGCCAAACAGCTGGCCCACGTCGCTGGGCGATTGGCTGCGCCAGCCCAATTCATGAAAGCGGTTGCCGGTGACAAACCAGTTCAGCCCTTCGGCACTGCCGCCGCCGGTCTCGAACTCCAGCGCGGCGCGTTGATTGGCGCCTGCCAAAACCTGCACTACGCTGCCCGGGTTCTTCAGCCCGTCCTTGGTTTGCACCGCCAGCGCGCCGCCCAGGGTATTGAGGCCAAACAGCGGGTTCGAGCCCGGCATCAGTGCGATGCTGGAGATCGCCGACTTGGGGATCAAATCCCAGCTGACAACATCACCAAACGGCTGGTTCAAGCGCACGCCGTCCAGGTACACCGACAGGCCCTGCGCGCTGCCCAGCAGCGGCGATGCGGTAAAACCGCGGTAGTTGACGTCGGGCTGGAACGGGTTGCCCTGCACCTCGCTGAGATGCACGCTGCCGAGCTGGCGCGCCATGAACCCGGTCAGGTCGATCACGTGGCTGCGCTCGACATCGGTGGCGCGCGCCGTCTGCACATTGGCCGGCACCCAGTCCTTGGGCAAGTCCAGACCGGGCACAGGGCTGACGCCGACCACCTCCACCCGCTGCGGCGCTGGCTGGGCCTGCACTGCGCTGGCCAGCAGGGATGCGGCCAGCCAGGCGGCGGTAAAAGGGTGGCTGACTTTAGGGCTGACGGGCGCGTTGCGGCTCACGGAATCTCCAGGATCTCGGTTCTTCTGTTTGAACCTGGACTGTGCCCATGCCGGGCGCCC
>JBBRZR010000610.1:0-2377 GCA_038236495.1 Burkholderiales bacterium | reverse complement strand
TGGCGCAGGTCATGCCGGTGACGGGCAGGTTCAGGACGCAGGTATCGCTCATGCCGGGATGCTAGACCCTGGCGCCAGGCCCGGTTGCCCTGACAGGCCCGATACTGGGCGGGTTGCCAATATTGGAGCCTCAACATGATCCAACTCACCCTGCCCACCATGACCTGCGGCCACTGCGTGCGCACGGTCACCGAGACCGTGCAGCAGGTGGACCCTGCCGCCACCGTCAAGATCGACCTGCCGACCCACCAGGTCAGCATCGAATCGGCCCAGCCCGCCACCGTTTTTGCCGCTGCGCTGACGGCAGAAGGCTACGCACCGGCCTGACATCCACGCCCTGAATGCCCGCGCGTTGGCGGCCTGTCCCCAAGCTCGGTGCCGACACCCCAGTCATGAAGCAAGCGCCATGAAACGACTCCTGCACACTGCCTTGCTGGCCGCCGTCCTGCTGGCCGCGACGCCAACCTGGGCCCAGACCCTGCGCTGGGCCAGCCAGGGCGATCCGATGACGATGGACCCGCATGCCCAGAACGAGGGCCTGACCAACAGCATGAACCAGCAGGTCTACGAGCGCCTGGTGGGCCGGGACCGGCAACTCGCCATCGTGCCCGGCCTGGCCACCGAGTGGCAGCAGGTGTCGCCGCTGCTCTGGCGGTTCAAGCTGCGGGCGGGCGTCAAGTTTCACGACGGCGCAGCGTTCAGCGCGGATGACGTGGTGTTCTCGGTCCGGCGCGCAGCCGAGTTGACCTCGCAGATCTCCACCTATGCCAATGCGCTGGGCGAGGTGGTCAAGCTGGACGACCTGACGGTCGAGTTCCGCCTCAAGGCGGTGAACCCGGTGTTCTTGCAGCACCTCGACACGGTGTTCATCATGAACAAGGCCTGGTGCGAAAAATACCGGGTGACCAAGCCGCTGGACTACAAGAACCGCGAAGAGACCTTTGCATCGATCAACGCCAACGGCACCGGTCCGTACCTGCTGGCCAGCCGCGCGCCCGGCATCAAGACGACCTACAAGCGCAATCCGGCCTGGTGGAACAAGCACGAGGGCAACGTGCAGGACATCGTCTACACCCCGATTGCCAACGACGCCACCCGGCTGGCGGCGCTGGTCTCGGGTGAGCTGGATTTTGTGCACGACCCGGCGCCGCGCGACATCGCCCGGCTGCGCACGGTGCCCGGTGTCAAGGTGATCGAGGGCCCCGAGAACCGCATCATCTTCATCGGTCTGGACCAGGCCCGCGACAAGCTGCTGTACGCCAACGTGCCCGGTGACAAGAACCCGTTCAAGGACATCCGGGTGCGGCGAGCGCTGTACCAGGCAATCGACATCGAGACGATGAAGGTCAAGCTGATGAACGGCATGGCGCTGCCCACTGGCACGATGGCGCCGTCGCCGCTTGCCGCCTACAACGACCCGGTGCTGGAGACCCGGTTGCCCTTCGACCTGGCAGCGGCGCGCCGGCTGATGGCGGATGCGGGCTACCCGGAGGGTTTTGAGGTGACGATGGATTGCCCGAACAACCGCTATGTCAACGACGAGGAGATCTGCATCGCGTTGGCGGCCATGTGGGCCCAGATCAAGGTCAAGCTCAAGGTCAATGCACAGCCCCGCACTTTGTTCTTCCCCAAGGCAGAGAAGATGGACACCAGCCTGTACCTCTTCGGCTGGGGCGGTGCGGTGACCGATGCCGAGACCACGCTGACCGCGGTGATGCGCAGCCGCGGCGACAAGGGCGTGGGCCTGTACAACTACGGCATGGTGCACAACGACAAGTTCGACGCGCTGGCGGCGGCGTCCAGCGTCGAGGCCGACCCGAAAAAGCGCGAGCAACTGATACGCGCTGCGTTGACCGAGTGGAAAGAGCAGATCCACACCATCCCGCTGCACCGTCAGATGATCCCCTGGGCGTCACGCAGCAACGTCAACCTGGTACACCGGGCCGACAACTTCGTCGTGATGCAGTGGGTGACGATCGCCAAGTGATTTGAGCCAGCCGGGGTGATATGTGGCGATTGGGGGAGGGCGGCTTGCGGCTCTGAGCTGCCGTTCGATTGGCCAGGATGCTGACGTTCGACGTTCGACGTGCGGCGTTCGGCGCGAGGCAACCAAGGCCGTCGGGCAACCGGCTCCGTGACTGTCCTCCGACGCCGTCCTGCGGGACGACGTCTCCCCCTTTATGTCACTGCGCCGGTCACCCAACGCCCTTGGCCGCCGCCACCTTTGCCACGTGCATTGGCCGGAAAACTCAGCAGACACCACTGGCGGAGTAGCGCCGTGTCGGGCTGGCGTGTCCCGCGCAGGTAAAGAAGGGAGGGCCGGTGCTTTTCCGGCCCGGAATGACACGGAGCGGGGCACGCCAGCCCGGCGCGGTGC
>JBBRZR010000609.1:0-2394 GCA_038236495.1 Burkholderiales bacterium | reverse complement strand
CCGGTACCAGCTCAGTTGAACCGCACGTACTCGAAGTCGACCGGCTGGCGGTTGATGCCCATGACCGGCGGCGCGATCCAGTTGGCAAACTTGCCCGGCTCAACCACCCGGCCCATCAGGCTGGCGACAAATGCCCGGTCACCGCCCGAGGGCAGCCACTTGTCGACGTTGGCGGCCCATTCGGCATCGCTCACCACCCGACCATCAGGCGACACCTTGACGCCCTTGAGCGCGCCGATGTTGCGGTGGAAGGCCTTGTGCGGCACTTGCAGCCGGAACGGGATGCCGGCTTTCTCGATCACCTTGTTCCAGCGGTTCACGCCACCGACCGAGTCCTTGATGTAGTCGTCGCGCAGCACCTCGTTCAAGGCGTTGAGCATCGGCACTTCACGCTCGACCAACTGCCCGCCCTGCACGGCCAACACCTTGTAGGTCTGGCCCTTCAGGATGTGGTCGTCCATGCGCTTACCCTCTTCGTACCGACCCTTCAGGCCGGTGGAGTAGAAGGTGGCGGCATTGCTGGATTCATCGGCGCCAAACAGGTCGATCGTGACGCTGAAGTGGAAGTTCAGGTAGCGCTGCAAGGTCGGCAGGTCGATCACACCGGCGGCGCGCAGCTTGACCGGGTCGTCGGTCTTGAGCTCATTCATCGCCGCGCAGGTGCGGCTGATGACGCGGCTGATACCCGACTCGCCCACAAACATGTGGTGCGCCTCTTCGGTCAGCATGAACTTGGTGGTGCGGGCCAGCGGGTCGAAGGCGCTCTCGGCCAGCGCGCAGAGCTGGAACTTGCCGTCGCGGTCGGTGAAGTAGGTGAACATGAAGAAGCTCAACCAGTCGGGCGTCTCCTCGTTGAAGGCCTGCAGGATGCGCGGGTTGTCCTCCTGGCCCGAGCGGCGCTCGAGCAGCGCCTCGGCCTCTTCACGGCCGTCGCGGCCGAAGTGCTTGTGCAGCAAATAGACCATCGCCCACAGGTGGCGGCCCTCTTCGACGTTGACCTGGAACAGGTTGCGCAGGTCGTACTGGCTGGGCGCTGTCAGGCCCAGGTGGCGCTGCTGCTCGACCGACGCCGGCTCGGTGTCGCCTTGCGTCACGATGATGCGGCGCAGGTTGGCGCGGTACTCGCCGGGGATGTCCTGCCAGGCGTCCTGGCCCCTATGGTCGCCGAAGTGGATCTTGCGGTCCTTCTCGGCCGGGTTCAAAAAGATGCCCCAGCGGTAGTCGGGCATCTTGACGTGGCCAAACTGGGCCCAGCCCTGCGGGTCCACGCTGACCGCCGTGCGCAGGTAGACGTCGAAGTTCTGCGAATCGTCCGGCCCCATGTCGCCCCACCACTGCAGGTAGTTGGGCTGCCACTGCTCCAACGCGCGCTGCAAGGTGCGGTCTTCGCTCAGGTTGACGTTGTTGGGGATCTTGTCGCTGTAGTCGATGGTGCTCATGTCGGTGTCCTGTAGATCAAAGCGGGCCAACCCTTCGCCGGGCCGCCCCAAGAAGGGTTGGCATCCCCTCGGGGGATCGCCAGCGGTAAGCCGCTGGCGAGGGGCACAAGTTCAGACGCGGTTCCAGTCAAAGACGGCCTTGTCGCCCTTGCCATAAACCTTCAATGCCCCTTTTTCGCCGACGGCGTTGGGGCGCTGGAAAATCCAGTTCTGCCAGGCCGTGAGCCGGCCGAAGACACGGGTGAACATGTTTTCGGGGCCGTTGAAGCGCAGGTTGGCTTCCATGCCGGTCAGCGCGTCGGGGTTCATCGCCACCCGTTCTTCGATGGCGATGCGAACTTCGTCAGCCCAGTCGATGTCGTCCGGGTTGGCGGTGACCAGGCCCAGCTTGAAGGCGGCGTCGGCGTCCAGCGGCTGGCCGATGGCGGCGCGCACAGCGGCCATCGGTGCGGCTTCACCGTAGAAGCGACGGGCCAGGCGGCTCTGGCCAGTGACCATCGGGTAGAGGCTGAAGTTGGCCTCGCTGACGGCGATCTTGGGCGAGCGGGCGGCGTCGTCCGGCAGCATCAGCTGGTAGCTGCGGTCGCAGGCCAGCGCCAGCTCCAGCAGCGGGCCGGCGAAGCAGGACCCCGGCTCTATCAACGCAAACAGGCTGCGGCTCGACACATCCAGCCGACTGAAGGTACGGCGCAGCAGGCCGATGGTCTCACGCACCAGCCAGTGGTCCTTGTTGGCCAGCAAGGTGGCGTCCAGCGCCAGGGCGGCCGCAACGTCGCCGTCGGTCTTGATCAACCAGGTGCCGATGTCCAGCTCATTGGTGCGCATCTGCAGGATCGCGTCCTCCAGCTCGCGGCCCATCTGCAGCGGGTACCAGGCGGCGCCGGCGGCCTCGATGCCTTTGATGTCGGTGGGCTGAGCTGCGTTTGTGGATGACGGGCCCTTGACGGTGAAGCTG
>JBBRZR010000608.1:0-2397 GCA_038236495.1 Burkholderiales bacterium | reverse complement strand
CCGCGCCGGTCAGCCTCGACGTGCCCGCCGCCCGCGACGGCGTGCTGGCGGCGATGGACACCCGGGCACTGGGGATGGTGGTGGTGGCGCTGGGCGGTGGCCGGCGGCGGGCCGGCGATGCCGTTGATCCGCGGGTCGGCCTGTCGCATGTCCAGGCGCTGGGCAGCCGTGTACGCGCCGGCGACGCGCTGCTGCGGGTGCACGCCGCTGATGTCGCGCAAGCCGAGGCCGCGGCGCAGGCGGTATTGGCCGCGATCAGCGTGGCCGACGGCGCGCCGGGGATCGGGCCGGTGGTGCTGGATGCGCTGCCCGGCGCAGCGGCCTGAGCGCCAACCCGCGCGCTGCCACAGCCGCACGTTGCCACACCCGCACCGCGGGGCCAGCGACCGGTCGCCGACAGAAGTGCCGGTCCGCAACACAAACGCCGCATCGATCTGCGTTTGGCGTTGGCGAAGGTGACCTTCGGCAATCGCAGATTCCGCGGGCTGCCACCCTTGTGCAAACTGCTGTGGCGCCTCAGGATCGGCGTCCGAACAGCGTTTTTTGCTGTCGACCCCTGGCCGCCGTGCGGGCCGCAAAAGCCACAACAGCCGGGCAACCCGCCCGGCCTTGCACCGAGGAAACACCATGAAACGCTTGCCCATCCGCACGCTGCTGGCCACCCTGGCACTGAGCAGCGGCCTGGCCCTGGCCCAGGACAAACCGGCCGAGTTGAAGATCGGCATCTCCACCTTCACCTCGGGTGCTGCGTCGGTGTTCGGCGTGCCGGCCAAGGCCGCTGCCGAGATGCTGATCGAGGAGATGAACGCGGCCGGTGGCATCGGCGGCGTCAAGATCGCAGCCACCTTCATCGACGAGGGCATCGGCGGCGACAAGCTGCTCAGCGAGTACCGCCGCCTGGTGCAGGAGCAGGGCGTCAAGACCATGCTGTCGGCGATCTCCAGCGGCAACTGCAACATCGTCGCGCCAGTGGCCGAGGACCTGAAAATCCTCAACGTGATGTGGGACTGCGGCACCGAGAAAGTGCTGGAGAACAAGCGCTACAAGTACGTGGTGCGCACCCAGGCCAACGCCACCACCGAGATGGTGGCCACGGTGCTGTACCTGCTGAAGATGAAGCCCGAGTTCAAGACCATCGCGGTGGTCAACCAGGATTACGCCTGGGGCCGTGACTCGTGGGAGATCTTCATCAACACGCTGCGGGTCTTCAAGCCCGACATCAAGGTGGTGGCCGAGATGTTCCCCAAGCTGGGCGCGTCCGATTTTTCGACCGAGATCAGCCGGCTGCAGGCGCTCAAGCCCGACGTGGTGCTGTCCACCAGCTGGGGCGGCGATCTGGACACCTTCGTGCGGCAGGCCGGCCAGCGTGGCCTGCTCAAGCAGGGCGCCACGTTTGTGCTGCCGCTGATCGAAAGCTCGCTGGAGCGCCTGGGCGATGCGGTGCCCGAGGGCATCATCGCCGGCGCCCGCGGCGACCACTACTGGCTGCACCCCGAGACCGCCAACGACCCCAAGCACAAGGCCTTTATCGCCAAGTTCAAGGCCAAGACCGGCGCCTACCCGATCTACCCGGTCTACCACATGGCCCAGGCCCTGGTCGGCCTGAAGACTGGCTACGAGGCCGCCATCAAGGCCAACGGTGGCAAATGGCCCGCACCCGACCAAGTGGCCGAGGCCATGCGCAAGATGAAGTTCACCGCCTACGGCCGCGAGGTCACGATGCGCGAGGACGGCCAGGGCCTGGAGGCGCAGTTGCTGGGCGTGACCAAGCGCACGCCGAAGTACCCGTTTGCGGTGCTCGACAAGATGGTGCTGGTGCCGGCTGAACTGGTGACCACGCCGGTGGGCCAGCTGTCGACCAACTGGGTCAAGGGCATCGACCCGGCGCTGGCCAAGGTGCTGTCGACGGACCAGTTCAAGACCCACGACTTCAAGTGACCTGACGCCGCGGCCCGGGTTTCACTGCACCGCATGGACGCCAGCCTGATCGTGTTGGCGCTGATGGACGGCGTGTCGTATGCGGCACTGCTGTTCCTCGTCGCCCTCGGCCTGACGCTCATCTTCGGCGTCATGCGCATCCTCAACATCGCGCACGGCAGCCTGTACGCCTGGGGCGGCTACTTTGCGGCCACGCTGGGCCTGGCGATCACCCGCTTTGGCCTGCCGGGCTGGTTGGGCTTGCCGGCGCTGTTTGTCGCAGCACTGGTCATCGGCGGGCTGCTGGGCACGCTGCTCGAGTGGGCGCTGCTGCGCCGCATCCTGGACAAGGACCCGATCCTGCAGCTGCTGGTCACTTTTGCCGCCTTCATGGTGCTGGAGGACCTGCAGCGCCTGATCTGGGGCACGCAGCCGGTGTTCGTGTCCGATGTGGTCAACCAGCTCGGCACGCTGCAAGTG
>JBBRZR010000607.1:0-2425 GCA_038236495.1 Burkholderiales bacterium | reverse complement strand
GTTCACCGCGTCAACAACCCCGGCCGCGCAGGCGGCATCCAGGAGATTTTCATGGCTCACATCGTCATCCTCGGCGCCGGCATCGGCGGCATGCCGGCGGCCTATGAATTGCGCGGCCTGTTGGGCAGCGCGCACCGCATCACCGTTGTCAACGCGGTGGACTATTTTCAGTTCGTGCCGTCCAACCCCTGGCTGGCAGTGGGCTGGCGTGAGCGCGAGACCATCACCTTTCCGATCCGGCCCTATCTTGAGAAGAAGGGTATCGAGTTCGTGGCCCAGGCCGTGCAGCGTATCGACGCCAGCGGCAATGCGCTGGAGCTGGCCGACGGCAGCCGCCTGGATTACGACTACCTGGTGATCACCACCGGCCCCAAGCTGTCGTTCGATGAAGTGCCGGGCGCCGGGCCCGACGGCTACACCCAGTCGATCTGCAAGGTCGACCATGCCGAGGAGGCCTGGGCAAAGTACCAACAGTTCCTGCAAGACCCCGGCCCGGCCGTCATCGGCGCGATGCCGGGCGCCTCGTGCTTCGGGCCGGCTTACGAGTTCTCGTTCATCTTCAACACCGACCTGAAGCGCCGCAAGCTGCGCAACAAGGTGCCCATCACCTACGTCACCAGCGAGCCCTACGTCGGCCACATGGGGCTGGGCGGCGTGGGCGATTCGAAGTCGATGCTGGAGAGCGAGTTCCGCAACAACGACATCAAGTGGATCACCAACGCCAAGGTGACCCAGGTCGAAGCCGGCAAGATGTTCGTGACCGAGCTTGACGACAGCGGGCAAGTGAAGAAAGAGCACGAGCTGCCGTTCAAGTTCAGCATGATGCTGCCGGCCTTCAAGGGTGTCGATGCGGTGGCGGCGGTCGAGGGCCTGTGCAACCCGCGCGGCTTTGTGCTGATCGACGAATTCCAGCGCAGCAAAAAATACCGCAATATCTTCTCGGCCGGCGTGTGCGTGGCGATCCCGCCGGTCGAGGTGACACCGGTGCCCACCGGCGCGCCCAAGACGGGTTACATGATCGAGACCATGGTCACGGCGATCGTGCACAACATCGCGGACGAGATCGCCGGCAAGCCGGCCACCGCCAAGGGCACCTGGAACGCGATCTGCCTGGCCGACATGGGCGACACCGGCGCCGCCTTCGTGGCCATGCCGCAAATCCCGCCGCGCAATGTCAACTGGTTCAAGAAGGGCAAGTGGGTGCACCTGGCCAAGATCGGCTACGAGAAGTACTTCATGTACAAGATGAAAAACGGCACCTCCGAGCCCATCTATGAGAAGTACGTGCTCAAGTCGCTGGGCATCGAGCGGCTGGAGCGGTTGACCGGGCGGCCTCTTTGACGCTGGCTGCGCCCCGGTTGCGCCGTTGGGGACTCGGGCTGCTGGCGGCCCTGCTGTTGGCGGCACTGGTCTTCGTCGTGATGCGCTCGGGGCCCTTGGCACCGACGCGCGTCACGGTGCACCAGGCGGAGAGCGCCAGCGTGGTGCCGACCCTGTTCGGCATCGGCACGGTCGAGGCGCGACGCGCCTACCTGATCGGACCCACCACCGCCGGCCGCGTGCTGCGCGTGCTCGTCGATGTCGGCGACGCCGTGAAGGCGGGCCAGTTGCTGGCTGAAATGGACCCGGTGGACATCGACGAAAGAGTCGCTGCACTGGACGCCTCGATGGCACGCGCCGGCAGCGCTGTGTTGGCGCTGCAAGCGCAACGCGAGGATGCCGTAGCGAAGAAGGCGCTGGCCGCGATCAGCGCACGCCGCAATGTCGAGCTGGCCGCGCAGAACTTCATCAGCGCCGGTGCACTGGAGGCCCGCTTGCAGGAGCAGACCTCCGCCAACGCCGGGGTCAGCGGCGCCGATGCCAACCTCGCTGCGGCGCGCCATGACCTCAAACGACTGGCGGCCGAGCGCGCCGGTCTGCGCCAGCAGCGCGACAACGTGCGGCTGATAGCGCCGGCCAACAGCGTGGTGATCAGCCGCGACGCCGAGCCAGGCTCCACCGTCGTGGCGGGCCAGGCCGTGCTCAGGCTGATCGAGCCGGCCACGTTGTGGGTCAAGGTGCGCTTCGACCAGGGCCGTTCCGCAGGATTGGCGGCGGGGCTTCGCGCCAACATCAGCTTGCGCGCCAACCCGGCAGTGCCGCTGACCGGCAAGGTGGCACGCCTCGAAGCGGTCAGCGATAGCGTGACCGAGGAGCGCGTTGCCCAGATCAGCTTCGACACCTTGCCGGTGGGTGTCTCGATGGGTGAACTGGCTGAAGTGACGGTCAGCCTGCCCACCACCGCGACGGGCCTGGTGGTGCCCAACGCCAGCGTCAAACGCCAGGGCGACCAGGTCGGCGTGTGGCTGGCCGATGGCAGCGGGCTGCGCTTTGCGCCGCTGCGCCTGGGCCAGACGGGGCTCGACGGCCGGGTGCAGGTGCTGGG
>JBBRZR010000606.1:0-2469 GCA_038236495.1 Burkholderiales bacterium | reverse complement strand
GCGCACAGATGCACACCCATGTGTCGGGCCTGGGCGACTACCTGGCCGAGGACGACCGCGACGCGCTGCGCCTGGCGCGCGAGGTGCTGGGCCAGATCGACTGGCCCCGGGCCGAACCCGCGCAAAGCGCGGTGCGCAACTTCAAACCGCCGCGCTTTGATGCCGAGGAACTGCTGGGCATCATGCCGATGGACCACAAGCGGCCGGTGGACATGCGGCAGGTGATCGCACGCTTTGTCGATGACAGCGAGTTTTTGCCCTTCGGCGAGAACTACGGCGCGGCCACCGTCTGCGGCCATGCCCGGATCGAGGGCCATGCGGTGGGCATCGTCACCAACAACGGCCCGATCGACAACGCCGGTGCTGCCAAGGCGACGCACTTTATTCAGGCCTGCTGCCAGAGCCGCACGCCCATCCTCTACCTCAACAACACCACAGGCTTCATGGTCGGCCGCCAGTTCGAAGAGGGCGGCATGATCAAGCACGGCAGCCAGATGATCCAGGCGGTGGCCAATGCCACGGTGCCGCAGATCACGCTGTACTGCGGCGCCAGTTTTGGCGCGGGCAACTACGGCATGTGCGGCCGCGGGTTTGCACCGCGCTTCTGTTTCAGCTGGCCCAACGCCAAGACGGCGGTGATGGGCGGCGAGCAAGCGGCCAAGACCATGGCCATCGTCACCGAGGCAGCGATGGCGCGCAAAGGCGCGGTGGACCAGGGCAAGCTCGATGCGCTGCAAGCCGGGATCATCCAGCGCTTCGACAGCCAGATGAGCGTGTTCACCACCAGCGCGCTGCTGCTGGACGACGGCGTGATCGACCCGCGCCAGACCCGCGACGTGCTGGCGCAGGTGCTGTCGATCTGCCGCGACGGCGATGCCCGCCAGCCCCAGGCGATGCAATTTTCGGTCGCCCGACCCTAGGTTTCAGACCCAACAGCCGAATCGAAACAGACCCACCGCGAGCCCAACCGGACAGCCCGACCATGCAACTCACCCCCGAGCACGAGGCGCTGCGCGCCACCATCCAGCGCTTCATTGCCGAGAAGGTGAACCCCTTTGTCGACCAGTGGGAGGCTGACGAGATCTTTCCGGCGCACCAGGTCTTCAAGGGTATGGGCGACTTAGGGCTGCTGGGCCTGGACAAACCGGTGGAAAACGGCGGCGCCGGGCTGGACTTCAGCTACGCCGCCGTGCTGGCCGAGACCCTGGCCGACATCAACTGCGGCGGCATCCCGATGGCCACCGGCGTGCAGACCGACATGGCCACGCCGGCGCTGGCCAAGCGCGGCAGTGCCGAGTTGCGGGCCGAGTTTCTGGCCCCGGCGATTGCCGGCGACATGGTGGCATGCCTGGGTGTCAGCGAGGTCGGCAGTGGGTCGGACGTGGCCAGCATCAAGACGACAGCGCGCAAGGACGGCGGCGACTACCTCATCAACGGCGGCAAGATGTGGACCACCAACGGCACCCAGGCGGACTTTTGCTGCGTGCTGGCCAACACCTCCGAAGTGTCCGCCGCCACCCCCGGCCACAAGAACAAGAGCCTGATCATCGTGCCGATGGCGACAAAAGGCGTCAGCGTCGCGCGCAAGCTCAAGAAGGTGGGCATGGATTCGTCCGACACCGCGCAGCTGTACTTCGACGATGTGCGGGTACCGCAGCGCTACTGTATCGGCGAGGAGGGCATGGGTTTTATCTACCAGATGGAGCAGTTCCAGATCGAACGCCTGTGGGGCGCGCTGAACGCCGGTGCCATGGCCCAGCGTGCCATCGACCACACCATCGAGTACACCCGCGAGCGCAAGGCCTTTGGCCGCAGCATCCTGGACAACCAGTGGGTGCACTTCAAGCTGGCCGAGCTGCAGGTCGAGGTCGAGGCGCTGCGCTCACTGGCCTGGCGCGGTGTGGCGATGGTGGTGCGCGGCGAGGACGCCACCAAGCTGGCCACCATGGCCAAGCTCAAGGCCGGCCGCACCGTGCGTGAGACGGCAGACGGCTGTCTGCAGTTCTGGGGCGGCATGGGCTACATGATGGAAAGCCCGATCAACCGCATCTGGCGCGACGGCCGCCTGTCCAGCATCGGTGGCGGTGCCGACGAGGTGATGCTGCAGATCCTCAGCAAGTTCATGGGCACCTTCCCGGTGCAGCGCTGAGCATGGCCGGCGCCACACCTTTCACCAAAATCCTGATCGCCAACCGCGGCGAGATCGCGCTGCGGGTGATGCGCAGCGCCCGTGCACTGGGCTACCGCACGGTGGCGGTGTACTCCACGGCCGACGCCCAGGCCCGCCACACGCTGGAGGCCGACCAGGCGGTGTGCATCGGTGAGCCCCTGCCGCGCCAGAGTTATCTCAACATCCCGGCCATCATGGCGGCCGCCCGCCTCAGCGGTGCCGACGCGGTGCACCCAGGTTACGGGTTCCTGGCCGAGAACCCGGCGTTTGCAGCGGCCTGTGCCGAGGCCGGGCTGGTG
>JBBRZR010000605.1:0-2483 GCA_038236495.1 Burkholderiales bacterium | reverse complement strand
TACCTCGACCTGTACGGCACCCACGGCGAGGGCCGGGCGCTGCAACAGGCCTACGTGCTGGAGCGCACCGGCGCAGCGATTGCCGAGCTGGAACAAAAACGCGCCCACATCGACGCGGCGCTGGCCGAGCTGCGCGTGATCAACCAGACCGTGCGCGACTTCCTGGCCGCCCAGGCTTGAGCCGCGCAGGTCTGGGCGGCACACCCCGCAACCCGATGTCCTTTTACCGATCTGGAGATCCCCATGGCTGATGCCTACATCTACGACCACGTGCGCACGCCACGTGGCAAGGGCAAGAAAGACGGCGGCCTGCACCAGGCCAGCCCGGTCTGGCTGCTACGCACCCTGCTGCAGGCCCTGCAGCGGCGCAATGCGTTGGACACCACGCTGGTCGATGACCTGGTGCTGGGCTGCGTCACGCCAGTGGGCGAGCAGGGCGCCGACATCGCCCGCACGGCGGTGCTGGACGCCGGCTGGGCCCAGACCGTAGCCGGCGTGACGCTGAGCCGCTTTTGCGCCTCGGGCCTGGAGGCGGTGAACCTGGCGGCCGCCAAGGTGATGAGCGGCATGGAAGACCTGGTGGTGGCCGGCGGGGTCGAGTCGATGAGCCGCTGGCCCATGGGCAGCGACGGCGGCGCCTGGGTGATGGACCCCCGCGTCAACACCGCGCTGGGCTTCACGCCGCAGGGCATCGGTGCCGACCTGATCGCCACGCTGGAGGGCTGGGGCCGCGCTGATGTCGATGCGTTTGCAGCACGCTCACACCGGCTGGCGGCGGCGGCGCAATCGGCGGGCCACTTCAACCAGTCCATCGTGCCGGTTGCCGACATCGCCGGCTTGCTGCTGCTGGCGCAGGACGAGACCATTCGCCCGGCCACCAGCGCCGAGACCTTGGCCCGGCTGGAGCCCAGCTTCGGGGTGATGGGCGCAATGGGCTTTGACGCCACCGCACTGCGCCACTACACCACGGTGGAGCGCATCCACCATGTGCACCATGCCGGCAACTCGTCGGGCATCGTCGACGGCGCGGCGCTGATGCTGATCGGCTCGGCCGAGGCCGGCCGCGAGGCGGGCTTGAAGCCCCGCGCCCGCATTCGCAGCATGGCGGTGATCGGCAGCGAGCCGGTGATCATGCTGACCGGCCCGGCGCCCAGCTGCGAAAAGGCGCTTCGCAAGGCCGGCATGACGGCGCGTGACATCGATCTGTGGGAGATCAACGAAGCCTTTGCCGTCGTGCCGATGAAGTGCGCGCGTGCGCTCGACATCGACCCCGAGCGCATCAACGTCAACGGCGGGTCCATCGCGATGGGCCACCCGCTGGGGGCCACGGGTTGCATGATCCTGGGCACCCTGCTGGACGAGTTGGAGCGGCGCGGCCAGTCCCTGGGCGCCGCCACCTTGTGTGTGGGTGCCGGCATGGGCATCGCCACCATCATCGAACGCCTGTGACCCCGCCGGAGCTCCGAACCATGACGAACGCGATGCAATTTGAACTGGGCGACGACGGCATCCTGCTGGCCACCTTGGACCTGCCCGGCCGGCCGATGAATGTGCTCAACGAGATCACCACCGAAGGGGTCGAGGCCATGGTGGCGCGGGTCGAGACCGATGCTGCGGTGAAGGGCCTGGTGCTGTGTTCGGGCAAGCGCGACTTTCTGGCCGGTGCCGACCTGGAGGGCATCAAGCTGATCACCACTGCGCAGCAGGCCTTCGATTTGTCGATGGTGCTCAAGCGCAAGCTGCGCCGGCTGGAGCTTTGCGCCAAGCCTGCGGCGGTGGTCATCCACGGCATGTGTTTTGGCGGCGGGCTGGAACTGACGCTGGCCTTCCACCAGCGCTTCCTGGTGGACGACGGCCGCGCCCGCCTGGGCACACCCGAGGTCAAGCTGGGCCTGCTGCCCGGCGGTGGCGGCACCCAGCGCCTGCCGCGCCTGGTGGGCATGCAAGCCGCGATGCCGCTGCTGTGCGAGGGCAGCGAGGTCAAGGCCGACCGGGCTTTGGCGATCGGCCTGGTGCATGTGCTGGCGCCCGATCGGGCCAGCGCCATCAGCCAGGCCCGTGCCTGGTGCCTGGCCAACCCCAAGGCGCGCCAGCCCTGGGACCTGCCCAAGTTCCGCTATCCCGGTGGGGATTCACGCTCGCCGGCGATGGCCCAGATGTGGGCCATCGCGCCGGCCATGGCCGCGGCCAAGAGCTGGAACAACTACCCGGCCATCACCCACATCATGAGCAGCGTGTTCGAGGGCGGGCTGGTCGATATCGACGCTGCGTTGTTGATCGAATCGCGCTACTTCGCCGCCTGCCTGACCAGCCCGGCCGCGCGCAACATGCTGAGTACGCTATGGTTTGGCCTGAACGCCATCAAGAAGGGCGCCTCGCGGCCCAAGGACCTGCCGGCCACCAAGGTCAAGACCCTGGGCATCCTGGGCGCCGGCATGATGGGCGCGGGCATTGCCTACGTCTCGGCCAAGGTCGGCATCACC
>JBBRZR010000604.1:0-2485 GCA_038236495.1 Burkholderiales bacterium | reverse complement strand
CCAGGGTGCGGGCGGCCACGTCGGTGCCGCCGCCGGCGGGGTAGGGCACCACCCACTCGATGGTCTTGTTCGGGTAGGCCTGGGCCCAGGCGGCGGTGCTCAGCAACAGGGATAGCGATGCCAGGGCGTGGCGTCGGGTCAGGGGCAGCATATGGGGGGTCTCCGGGGTTGCCGCAGCTTGGGCGGCTGGGGTGTTTGAGGCAGGCAGGGTAGCCGATCAACGGGGCGCTCCGGGCCAGCCGGGTGGGCTTCCGGGTTGAAAATACGGCGCAAGCTGCCCCCCCGCACCCATGATGACCCGCCGATGAGCACCCCACCCCGCGACGCCTTGACGGTCGAGCGCTATGAGCAGCCCGGCCATTTGATCTGGCGCGCCCAGCAGATCGCCATGTCCATGTTTTTCGACGCGATCGGCCGTGAGGTCACCCCGGTGCAGTACGCCAACCTGCGCATGTTGCAGTAGCGCCCCGGCATCGACCAGGTCATGCCGGAGATGAACCGCAGCCTTTCGAGCCGGCTGGATGCGCCCGAGCGCGCCGCGTCAATGCGCCTGCTGCGCAAGTTCGTGCAGGTCAACGACGACCAGAGCCGGGCGCCGATGCGCAGCCCGCCAGTTCGGGCCGGGTGGTGCCGGTGGCTGCCGGCCAAACCGTGGTGCAGGCGCTGGCGGACGCTGGGGTCGAAGTGATGACCTCTTGCGGCCAAGGGGTGTGCGGCACCTGCCTGACCCGGTTGCTGGCGGGTGAGCCCGAGCACCGTGATCTCTACCTCACGCCTGAGGAGCAGGCCGCCAACGACCAGTTTCTGCCTTGTTGCTCACGTTCCAGATCAGCCCGGTTGGTACTGGATATTAGATCGCCCGCAAGCCTGAGCCATGCCGCCTTGCGATAACTGATAGTGACCCCCTGCTGCCGCCTTAGGGGCTTGCGCGGGGAGCCTGAGGCCTTGAGGCGCCGCACAATCGCAGCGCACACTCGCCGCGCCAGACCGCAACGCAAAATGCCCACCGCTTCAATCCCGCCCATGTATTCCGGAGACATCCCATGACACGCAGCACGACCACACGACGACACCACCTGGCCACGCTGGCGGGCCTGGCCTCAGCCGCCCTGGTACTGTCCGCAGGCACGGCCCGGGCCGAAGACACCGTGAAGATCGGCGTGATCCTGCCGATGACCGGCCCGTCGGCGTCCACCGGCCGGCAGATCGATGCCGCCATCAAACTGTGGATGGCCCAAAGCGGCGGCAAGGCCGGTGGCAAGAAGGTTGAAGTGCTGATCAAGGACGATGCCGGCGTGGCCGACACCACCCGGCGCCTGGCGCAAGAGCTGGTGGTCAACGACAAGGTGGTGGCGCTGGCCGGCTTCGGTCTGACCCCGCTGGCGCTGGCCACGGCACCGATTGCCACGCAAAGCAAAACCCCGATGGTGGTGATGGCTGCGGCCACCTCCATCATCACCGAGGCCTCGCCCTACATCGTGCGCACCAGCTTCACGCTGCCGCAGGTGTCCACGGCGATTGCCGAATGGGCGGCCAAGAACAAGATCAAGAAGGTGGTCACGCTGGTGGCCGACTATGGCCCGGGCAATGACGCCGAGAAGTTTTTCTCCAGCCAGTTCCAGTTGAACGGCGGCACGGTTGCCGACAAATTGCGCACTCCGCTGCGCGGCGCCGACTTTGCGCCCGCGCTGCAAAAAGTGCGTGATCTGGCGCCCGACGCGCTGTTTGTGTTTTTGCCGTCAGGCCAGGGCGCGCAGTTCATGAAGCAGTTTGCCGAGCGTGGCCTGGACAAGGCCGGCATCAAGTTGATCGCCACCGGCGACGTCACCGACGACGACCAGCTCAACGACATGGGCGATGTGGCACTCGGCGTGGTCAACAGCCACCACTACTCGGCCGCGCACCCGAGTGCGGCCAACAAGAAGTACGTGGCTGATTTTCAGGCCGCCAACAAGTTCCGGCCCAACTTCATGTCGGTCGGCGGTTACGACGGCATGCGCGTGATCTTCAAGGCGCTGGACGCCACCAAGGGCGCTGGCGGTGACGCCTTGCTGGCAGCGATGAAGGGCCAGATTTTCGAGAGCCCGCGTGGCCCGGTGCTGATCGACGCCCAGACCCGCGACATCGTTCAGGATATCTACATCCGCAAGGTGGAAAAGGTCAACGGCCAGCTCTACAACGTCGAGTTCGACACCCTCAAGGCGGTGAAAGACCCGGGCAAGCTGAAGTGAGCCTGCCGCGCCAGTTCTCGGCCTGACGCCGTCCTCGCCTCCGCCCCGCGCCGCCGATGTTGACCCTGCTGTTTGATGGCATTGCCTACGGCATGCTGCTGTTTGTACTGGCCTTGGGGTTGGCCGTCACCATGGGCCTGATGAACTTCATCAACCTGGCCCACGGCGCGTTTGCGATGGCGGGGGGCTACATCCTGATCCTGCTGATGCAGCGCGCGGGCTGGCCCTTTCTGGCCTGCCTGCCAGCGGCGTTT
>JBBRZR010000603.1:0-2506 GCA_038236495.1 Burkholderiales bacterium | reverse complement strand
CAACATCAACAAGGCCTTGAAGAAGAAAGAAATCTCCAAGCTGATCAACACCAGCTTCCGCAAGTGCGGCCTGAAAGAAACCGTGGTGCTGGCAGACAAGCTGCTGCAAGCCGGTTTCCGTCTGGCCACGCGCGCCGGCATCTCGATTGCCATCGATGACATGCTGGTGCCGCCGCAAAAGCAGGGTCTGATCGAGCGCGCCGAGAAGGAAGTCAAAGAGATCGAGCAGCAGTACGTCTCGGGCCTGGTGACGTCTGGTGAGCGTTACAACAAGGTGGTCGACATCTGGGGCAAGACCGGCGACGAAGTCGGCAAGGTCATGATGGCCCAGCTGTCCAAGCAAAAGACCATCGACCGCCACGGCAATGAAGTAGATCAGGAGTCGTTCAACTCGATCTACATGATGGCCGACTCGGGCGCGCGCGGCTCTGCTGCGCAGATCCGGCAATTGGCCGGCATGCGTGGCCTGATGGCCAAGCCTGATGGCTCGATCATCGAGACTCCGATCACGGCCAACTTCCGCGAAGGCCTGAACGTGCTGCAGTACTTCATCTCCACCCACGGCGCCCGCAAGGGCCTGGCGGACACGGCGCTGAAGACGGCCAACTCGGGCTACCTGACACGCCGCTTGGTGGACGTGACGCAGGACCTGGTGGTCACCGTGGTCGATTGCGGCACCGAAAACGGCTTCAACACCCGGGCCCTGGTCGAGGGCGGCGAGGTGATCGAGTCGCTGCGCGACCGTATTCTGGGCCGTGTGGCTGCAGTCGAAGTGATGCATCCGGAGACGCAGGAACTGCTGCTGCCCGCCGGCACCATGCTCGATGAAGACGCGCTCGATATCCTGGAGGCTGCGGGTGCTGACGAGGTCAAGGTCCGCACCCCGCTGACCTGTTCCACCCGCTTCGGTATTTGCGCGCGCTGCTACGGTCGCGATCTGGGCCGGGGTGGACTGGTCAACACCGGTGAGGCGGTGGGCGTGATTGCCGCGCAGTCGATCGGTGAGCCGGGCACGCAGTTGACGATGCGCACCTTCCACATCGGTGGTGCGGCCTCGCGTGCGGCGGTTGCCAACAGCGTCGAAGCCAAGTCGGACGGCATCATCGGCTTCAACCCGACGATGCGCTACGTGACCAACAGCAAGGGTGAGTTGGTGGTGATCTCACGCTCTGGCGAAATCATCATCTCCGACCAGCACGGCCGCGAGCGTGAGCGCCACAAGGTGCCGTATGGCGCCACGCTCAACATCCGGGCCGACCAGCAACTCAAGGCCGGCGTGGTGCTGGCCAACTGGGACCCGTTGACCCGCCCGATCATCACCGAGTTTGCCGGCAAGGCCCGTTTCGAAAATGTCGAAGAGGGCGTGACGGTGGCCAAGCAGTTGGACGAGGTCACCGGCCTGTCCACGCTGGTGGTGATCGACAGCAAGCGCCGCGGTGTGGCCAAGGTCATCCGGCCGCAGGTCAAGCTGCTGGATGCATTGGGCCATGAGGTCAAGATCCCCGGCACCGACCATTCGGTGACGATCGGCTTTCCGGTCGGCTCGCTGATCCAGGTGCGTGACGGCCTGGACCTGGCGCCCGGCGAGGTGCTGGCGCGTATCCCGGTTGAAGGCCAGAAGACACGCGACATCACCGGCGGTCTGCCGCGGGTGGCCGAGCTGTTCGAGGCCCGTTCGCCCAAGGATGTCGGCATCCTGGCCGAGCAGACCGGCACGATCTCCTTCGGCAAGGAGACCAAGGGCAAGGTTCGTCTGGAGATCACCGACCCCGAGGGCCACAAGCATGAAGAGCTGGTGCCCAAGGAGAAGAACATCCTGGTGCACGAAGGCCAGGTGGTCAACAAGGGTGAGTTGATTGTTGACGGCTCGGCCGATCCGCAAGACATTCTGCGGTTGCTGGGCGTCGAGGAGCTGGCGCGCTACATCGTCGACGAGGTGCAGGACGTCTACCGCTTGCAGGGTGTGAAGATCAACGACAAGCACATCGAGGTGATCGTTCGCCAGATGCTGCGCCGCGTGCAGATCAGCAACCCGGGCGACTCCACCTACATCCTGGGTGAGCAGATCGAGCGCTCGGAGTTGTTCGACACCAACGACCGCCTGCGCGGAGAGGGCAAGCTGCCGGCCACCTACGTGGACGTGCTGCTCGGCATCACCAAGGCCTCGTTGTCCACCGACTCGTTCATCTCGGCCGCTTCCTTCCAGGAAACGACCCGGGTCTTGACCGAGGCGGCGATCATGGGCAAGCGCGACGAACTTCGGGGCTTGAAGGAGAACGTCATCGTCGGTCGTTTGATCCCGGCTGGCACCGGCATGGCTTACCACCAGGCGCGCAAGGTCAAGGAAGAGATGGACGACACCGAGCGCCGCGCCATTGCCTTGCAGGAAGCTGAAGAACTGGCCGCGGTGCAGATGGCAGCGGTGGACCACGCGGCCGAGGCGGGTGCCGCCGACAGCGCGGCAAACTGACCGGATCATCGCCTGCTCTGGGGCAGGCGATGTGGT
>JBBRZR010000602.1:0-2516 GCA_038236495.1 Burkholderiales bacterium | reverse complement strand
TGCAGCAGCCCGGTGCCACCACCGAGCCGCTTGGCCCGGGCTCGTCCAACAAACGGTTCAGATCGCGGCTTCGCGCGATCTAACCTTATTCGTTAGGCCGCAGTTTTGCAAAAGAGCACAACTCAACTTGGATGTTCATGTTTGCTGCGGTTGAGGTGACGCGAATGGCGGCCAAACGCGCTGTGTTCGACGCCGCTTCTAGCGGCGGCGTTGGCGAACTGACTTTGTGAAGAAGACTTCCGAGCATTGGCTTATTTGTTAAACGGACTGCACAGTCTTGGAATATTGTTCCGCTTTTCGTATCTGGTCTTTGTTATTTGGAAACTCAACTTCTTATGCGTTGTCCAAAAGAACTTTGATCCCGATGCACTTCGCTGCGGCGCAATGTTTGTCTGCGGCATAACGTGTTTTCGACCTGCAGAAAGCTATCGATAGATGGTCATAAGTGTCCATCGCTGGTCATACCTTTCCATTTTCGATGTCCATTGATGGCTATATCCTGACCACCCGGTGATGTAATTTCAGTTGCAGGACGGTGGCTTTTGGGACGCGCCAGGCCCGGTGCCTGCGGTCCCATTCGCCGCCCAGTTGCTTGATCTGGCGTTGCAGGTCGACTTCGCCAATGGCAATCCTCAGGTGCACGACATCCGGTAGACGGTTATCCACAGCGATCGGGCCTTCGTCGACCACGATTTCGACAGTGGTGTAGCGCTGGCCCGATGGTGCGTCCTGTCGGTAGCGCACGCACACCAGGTTTTCACCGTAGCGCTGGGCCAGCTTCTTGGCGCCTGCCTGATCCGGCCCCAGTTTTTTGGTGATCCGGACCTGGTGTAAGGGGGTGGTGGGCATGCTCGCTCGCCTCATCAGCCGCGCGCTTGCCCGTGTTGCATTGAAACGGGCTTGCCGCGCTGCGGTATTGGGTGGATACTGTGTATTCGTACAGTACCACTTCCACTGGCGTGTGACCATGTCCATGATCGTTGAGCCGCCTCCTGAACGGCTGCTGGATCAGCTTCGTAGCCAGATCCGTTATCTTCACTACAGCATACGTACCGAGCAGGCTTACGTCTATTGGACGCGTGCTTTTGTGCACTTCCACGGCCTTCGGCATCCGATCGAGCTGGGCGGTAGTGAGGTTGAGGGCTTTTTGGCCTGGTTGGCGACGGAGCGGCAGGTGTCGGCGTCCACCCACAAGCAGGCCTTGTCGGCGCTTTTGTTTCTCTACCAGCGGGTGCTGGGGCAGCAGTTGCCCTGGATGGACGAGATCAGTCGCCCTCGCAGCGATACGAGGCTGCCGGTGGTGCTGGCGCACGATGAAGTTGCGCGTGTTTTGGCGGCACTGGATGTTGAGCACCGCTTGTTCGGCCAGTTGCTTTACGGCACCGGTCTGCGCCTGTTGGAAGGCCTTCGGCTGCGGGTCAAGGACATTGACTTTGCGCGTCGCGCCATCGTCGTTCGCGAGGGCAAGGGCAGCAAGGACCGGGTGGTGATGCTGCCGGCATCGCTGGAGCAGCCGTTGCGCCGGCAATTGGCGCAGGCTCACGCGCTGTGGGCAGCGGATCGGGCTGCCGGGGTGGAGGGGGTGCAGTTGCCGCATGCGCTGGGCCGCAAATATCCGCGCGCCTCGTTGTCGTGGGCGTGGTTCTGGGTGTTTCCGCAGCCCAGCCTGTCCACTGATCCACGCGGTGAGGGCGTGCGCCGCCACCACCAGCCCGATCAGGCCTTTCAGCGGGCTTTCAAGCGTGCGGTGCTGGCGGCAGGGCTGCACAAGCCGGCTACGCCGCACACGCTGCGCCACTCGTTTGCCACGCATTTGCTGTTGGCGGGCTATGACATCCGCACGGTGCAAGAGCTGCTCGGCCATGCCGATGTCAGCACCACGATGATCTACACCCATGTGCTCAGGCTGGGCGGCGGTGCGGTGCGCAGCCCGATGGACAGTTTGATGGGCTTGCCGACTGAGCCGCCCGCACCTTTTGGCGCCGCGACGGGGGGTGGCCGCCCGCCTGCCGCAGTGTTGCCGCCGCGGCGCAAGGCGCCGCCGGCTGCGCGTGAACCCGATGCGTTTTATAACGTTCAGTCACCATGCTGCCCGCCTACGCCGAGCTTCACTGCCGCAGCAACTTCAGCTTTCTGACCGGCGCGTCGCAGCCCGAGGAACTGGTGGCCGCGGCGCAGGCGCGCGGCTACTCGGCGCTGGCGATCACGGACGAATGCTCGATGTCGGGTGCGGTGCGTGCGCTCGGCGCAGCGCAGCGCCTGGGTTTTCGGGTGGTGGTGGGGGCCGAGATGCAATTGGCGGGGCCGTCCGCATTGCCGCCCGGTCAGTCACCCGGGGCGTTGCCCGTGCCGGCGTCAGGCCTGGTGGCCTTGCTGCCGACGACAACAACGACGACAACAACGCCAACGACAACGCCAACGACAGCGCCGGTGGCGCCAGTCGCACGCCAGCACGTCCCGCCAGCCGCCACCGGCCCGCGCCTGGTGCTGCTGGCGCAGACCCGGCGCGGTTACGG
>JBBRZR010000601.1:0-2518 GCA_038236495.1 Burkholderiales bacterium | reverse complement strand
GGCCTTGGGGCCGTCCATCACCACTTTGCCGGCATCGATCACGATGATGCGCTGCACCAGCTCCAGCACCGCCGGGCGGTGGGTGACCATGATCAGCGTGCAGTCGCTGGCGGCGTCCTTGAGCTGGCGCAAAAAGGCCATTTCGCTTTGGGCATCCATCGAGCTGGTGGGCTCGTCCATCAGCAGCAACTTGGGTGCGGTGATCAGGCTGCGCGTCAGCGCCACCAGCTGGCGTTGGCCGCCCGACAGCAGCCCGCCGGATTCACCCACCGGCAAGTCCCAGCCCAGCGGGTGGCCATCCACCAACCGGGTCAGGCCGGTCAGCTTGGCCACCTCGGCCAGGCGGGCGGGGTCGGCGCCGGCGCGGCCCAGCAGCACGTTGTCGCGCAGCGTGCCGTGGAACAAACGGGAGTCTTGCGGCACATAACCGACGCGCATGCGGAAGTCGCCCGGGTCGAGCTGGCGCAGGTCGATGCCGTCCACCTCCACGGTGCCTTCGGTAGGACGGTACAGGCCGGCGATCAGGCGCAGGATGGTGGATTTGCCGCTGCCGATGCGGCCCAGGATGGCTACCCGCTCACCCGCCTGAAAGCGCAGGTTCACGCCCTTGAGCACTTGCGGCGCCTGCTGGCCGGCGGGCGCCGGGTAGGCAAAACTGGCGTCGTGCAGGCCGATGGCGCCGGTCATGTTGCGCAGCGGGATGTAGCTGCGGCCGGCTTCACGCTCGGTGGGCTGCGCCATCACCCGGTCGAGTGCGCGCATCGCCGCACGCGCGCCCTGGTAGCGGGTGGTCAGCATCACGACGGAGTTGAGTGGCGCAATCGCCCGCATCGCAAACATCACGCCGCCCATCAGCGCACCGCCGGTGATCACCTTGGCATCGATCAGGTAAACGCCCCAGACCAGCATCACCAAGGTGACCGCCTGCTGCGACATCATCGACAGGTTCATCGTCAGGCTGCTGATGCGGCGCGACGCCAGCTGGCTGTGCACCGAGGCGGCGGTGGTCTGCTCGTAATGGTGCAAGAAGCGGCCTTGCGATCCGGTGGCCTTGACGTCCTCGATGCCCTCGACCGACTCGACCAACAGGCCGTGCAGGTCGGCCTGCTGCACCATATTGGCCGACATCGAGCGCCGCAATGAGCCCTGCACCAGCCAGGACGCGCCCAGGATCAGGGGCACCGCTGCCACCGTCACCCAGCCCAGCGGCCCGCCGATGACAAAGGTCATCGCGATGTAGATGAAGACAAAAGGCAGGTCGCTGACCGCGGACAAGGTGGCCGAGCCGAAGAACTCCCGCACCTGTTCGATCTGGCCCACCAGGTGGGCATAGGCCCCCGCTGACGCCGGCCGGTGCTCCATGCGCACGCCCAGGCTCTGGCGGAACAGCGTGGTGCCGACCAGCAGGTCCACCTTTTTGCCGGCCAGCTCGATCAGGTGGGCGCGCAGCTGGCGCGCGGCCAGGTCGAACAACAGCGCCAGGCCGCCGGCAATGGCCAGCGCCCACAAGGTGACAAAGGCCTGGTGCGGGATCACCTTGTCGTAGATCACCGAGGTGACCGTGCCGGTCACCAGCATCAGCGTGTTGCTCAGCAGCGCGGCCAGCAACGCCGAGCGGTAGTACGGCAAAAAGCGCCGCATCGTGCCCCACAGCCAGTGCGAGGCCGGATCGCGCAGTGCTGCGGCCTGCTCGGCACTGGCATTGGCGGACGGCGCTGCGGCCTGTGGTTGCGGCGTGGCCACCAGAGCCATGCCGGTGTATTCGACGTCGAGCTCGGTCTCGGTGGCCGCCACCTCCCTGGGCACAGCGCCGGGCAACAGCACGGTGCAGATCGCCGGCCCGGCCGACTGCTGGCGGCGCGACAGCAGCACGCAGGCGTCGCCGCTCTTGAGCAGCAGCACCACCGGCATCAGCAGGTCGGGCATGTCGGCAATTGCGCGCTGGACCAGGCCGGCTTTGAACCCGGCCTCGCGCAGCGCACGCAGCGCCTGGTCGGGGCCGACCAGGCCGTTGACCTGCTGGCCCTCGAACAAGGATGCGATCGAGCGCTCGTTGCCGTGGTAGCGCGTCAACCACACCAGCGCCTGCGCCAGTGCGTCGTCGGTCAAGCCAACGGCCTCCGGCTCGGCGGGGGCCGGGTCCGGGTGCAGAGAGGGATCGTCGCGGGCGGACACGGGTCGGTGATCAGGAAACTGGCGTCGAAGATCAGCAGGCGGGCATCAGCAATCAGGCCTCAGGCGTCAGGCGCGGTGCTTGAGCGCCAGGCGCTCGAAGTGGCTCTCGATGCTGCGCACGATGCTGGGCATGTCGAACAGCGGTGAGCTGCGGCCCTGCTCGGCCAGGTAGCGCTTGTAGCTGGCCACCCGGGCCGGATGCCGGCCCAGCAGCACGGCCAGGCGCTCGTAGTCCGCCAGGCTGGTGGTGGCCAGCTCGGGCAGGCCCACGGCGGTCAGCAGGCTGCCGGCCATGCGCGAGATGTAGCTGCGGCCCGACCAGGTGACGATCGGCGTGCCCATC
>JBBRZR010000600.1:0-2521 GCA_038236495.1 Burkholderiales bacterium | reverse complement strand
GCCGCCCAGGATCGCGCCATAAAAATTGCCCAGCCCACCCAGGATCGCCGCCGAGAACCCGATCACCCCCAGCAGCAGGCCGATCGAGAAGTTGACCTCGTTGTAGTACAGGCCGTTCATCACCCCGGCCATCGCCGCCAGCGCCGAGCCCAGGCCGAAGGTGAACAGCACCACCCGCTGAAAGTTGATGCCCATCACCCGCGCGGTCTCGCCGTCCTGCGCCACGGCGCGGATCGCCAGGCCCAGTTTGGTGCGGGTGATCAGGCCGTGCACGCCCAGGATGGTGAACAGGCCCGCGCCCAGCAACAGCAGGCTATCGGCCCGCAGTTGCAGCGCGCCGAGCTGCAGCGTGCCCTCGGGCAGCAGCCGCGGAAACGGCTTCGGGTTGGAGCCGTTGGGATAAAACAGCCGCACCGATTCGCGCAGCGCCAGGCCGAACATCAGCGTCACCAGCAAGGTGTTGAGCGGTGGAGCGTTTTTGAGCGGCAAGACCAGGTAGCGCGCCACCAGCGCCCCCAGCGCAGCGGTCACCGCAACGGCGGCTACCAGCATCAGCGCCAGTTGCGCCCAGGGCTGGGTGACGCCGATGGCGACTGCGCCCAGGTAGGTGGCGAGTGCTGCAAAGCCACCCAGCATCAGCACGTCGCCGTGCGAGAACTGGATCACGTCGAGCACGCCGAAAAACAGCGTGAAGCCGACCGCCACCATCGCATAGATCATGCCGAGCATCAACGCGTTCATCACGTACTGGCTCAGGATGTCGATGCTCATGGGACGATCCTCTGCGCTGCGCGCTCCGGCATGAGCGCTTTGGAGCGGCCACGCACGCTCATCTGCGCATACACCCGCAATTCGTCCCAGAGCAAAAAGATCACTGACCCGCCAACTTGCGCTTCTTGCTGGCGTACTCGCTGTCTTCCCACAGCACCCACTTGTTGTCCTGCACCACGTACTTGGAGATCAGCGGCACGATGTTCTGGCGGTGGTCGTCAAAGCTGACCTTGCCGATGATGGTGTCGGCGCCCTGGGTCTGGTTGAGCGCGTCGCGTACCTTCTTGCGGTCCGGGCCGACGCGCTCGATGGTGTCCATGATCAAGGTGGCCGCCGCAAAGGCAAACGGGCCGTAGGCCTCGGCCGGCTCGGCGTACTTGGCCTGGGTGTACTTGGCGATGAAGTTCAGCCCGCCGGGCAGCTTCTCCCACGGGGCGCCTTCGATGAAGGACAGCGAGCCTTCGGCCAGGTCCTTGCCCAGGCCGTCGTGGTAGGCGGCCGACTTGATGCCCGAGGTGCCCTCGAACACCGCCTTGATGCCCAGCTTGTCCATCTGGCTGCGGATGCGGATGCCGATCGGCGTCAGGCCGCCGAAGAAGATGACCTCGGGCTTGAGCTCCTTGACCTTGGTGAGCTCGGCGGTGAAGTCCTGCTGGTCGGCGGTGACACCGAAAGTGCCGACGATCTGGCCGCCCGCCTTGGTGATGAACTGGCTGAAGTACTTGTTGTGGCCCTTGCCGTAGTCGGTGGTGTCGTGGATCACCGCCCAGCGCTTGTAGCCCAGACCGGTCATGAACTTGGCGGCCACCTCGTTCTGGTTGATCATCGTGCCGTTGACGCGGTGGATCTCCTTGTAGTCGTTGCCGTAGGTGATCTCAGGCAGCACCGCGCCCCAGACCACCGTGGGCAGACCGAACTTGTGGAAGACATCGACGGTGCTCATCGCCACCGCCGAGCAGTAGTGGGTGACGCCGGCAATGATGCTGTTGTCCGAGGCCACCTTGGTGGCCACCTGCACGCCGACATTGGGCTTGCACTCGTCGTCCAGCACCACCAGCTCGATCTTGTACTTGGACTTGGGGTCTGCGTTGTGCAGCCGCACTGCGAGGTCGGCCGAGTTGCGACCGCCCAGCCCGTTGGCCGCCACGCCGCCGCTGAGCGGGCCGATGAAGGCGATCTTCACCGTGTCCTTGGCCTGGGCAAAGGGGGCGCCGAGCAGGAGCGCGGCAGACAAGGGCAAGGTCAGCCAGATGCGGCGGGCAGCAAAATCGGTCATCGAGGGATCCTTTGGCGGGCAGTGGGGTAGGGCGTGCCGGGGTGAGGTGTTGGCATCGGGTCAGCTGAAAACCCGTCAGCACCCGCATCGACGCCTGCGTATGGCACTGTAATTTACCCAACCCGGTTGAACCCGGTGCAACGTTGCGAGCAAGCGTCATGCCAAGTCGTGTGCCGGGCGCTGGGGTCGCCCGCGGCATCAGAAGGTTGGCGGGGTGTTGATCCGGTTGGCCCGGGTCAGGTCGCTGCCGGGGTTGCTGTGAACCAGGTTGGGCGGGAAGGCGAGGGCGTCTCCCGGTCCGAGCCCGTGCTCGGCCTCGCCGATGCGCAGCGTCAGCGGGCCCTCCAGCACACAGCCGAACCCGTCGCCGTCGTGTGGCGTCGCGCCCACGCTGCCGCCCCCAGGCGCGACGGCAGGGATGTTGCCCCGGCTTGGCGGTGCAGTGCTGCAGTGCGGTGCGGTGCGGTGCGGTGC
>JBBRZR010000599.1:0-2537 GCA_038236495.1 Burkholderiales bacterium | reverse complement strand
TACCGGATGGTGGCGCACAACGGCGAGATCAACACCGTCAAGGGCAACTTCAACTGGATGCGGGCACGCGAGGGGGTGATGAAGAGCCCGGTGCTGGGCGATGATTTGAAAAAGCTCTACCCGATCAGCTTCGAGGGCCAGTCGGACACCGCGACGTTTGACAACGCGCTGGAGCTGCTGACCATGAGCGGCTACCCGCTGGCGCATGCCGCGATGATGATGATCCCCGAGGCCTGGGAGCAGCACGAGATGATGGATGTGCGGCGCCGCGCGTTTTATGAGTACCACGCCGCGATGCTCGAGCCCTGGGACGGCCCGGCCGCGATGGTCTTTACCGACGGCAAGCAGATCGGCGCGACCTTGGACCGGAACGGCCTGCGGCCGGCGCGTTACATCGTCACCGACGACGACCTGGTGGTGATGGCGTCCGAGTCGGGGGTGCTGCCTTTCCCGGAACGCAAGATCGTCAAGAAGTGGCGTCTGCAGCCGGGCAAGATGTTCCTGATCGACCTGGAGCAGGGCCGCATCATCGACGACGAGGAGTTGAAGAACCAGTTTGCGTTTGCCAAGCCGTACCGGCAGTGGATCGAGAACGTGCGGATCCGTCTCGATTCGATCCCGGCCCAGGCGACGGATGCCGTCAGCACCACCGCGTTTGCAGAATCCTTGCTCGACCGCCAGCAGGCCTTTGGCACCACCCAAGAGGACATCAAGTTCCTGCTGGCACCGATGGCCGTGGCCGGCGAAGAAGCCATCGGCTCGATGGGCAACGACTCGCCGCTGGCGGTGCTGTCGGACAAGAACAAGCCGCTGTTCAACTACTTCAAGCAGCTGTTTGCCCAGGTCACCAACCCGCCGATCGACCCGATCCGCGAGGCTATCGTGATGAGCCTGAACAGCTTCATCGGCCCCAAGCCCAACCTGCTCGACATCAACGCGGTGAATCCGCCGATGCGGCTGGAGGTGGGCCAGCCGGTGCTGGACTTTCAGGACATGGCGCGGCTGCGCGGCATAGCGGCCCACACCGGCGGCAAGTTCAAGAGCTATGAGCTCGACATCACCTACCCACTGGCCTGGGGCCGCGAGGGGGTGGAGGCCAAACTGGCGTCGCTCTGCGCCGAGGCGCTGGACGCTATCGGCAACGGCCACAACATCCTGATCATCACCGACCGGGCGATGGGCCGCGACCAGGTGGCGATCCCTGCGCTGCTGGCGCTGTCGGCCATCCACCACCACCTGGTGCGTGAGGGCAAGCGCACCACGGCCGGCCTGGTGGTCGAGACCGGCTCGGCCCGCGAGGTGCACCACTTTGCGGTGCTGGCGGGTTATGGCGCCGAGGCGGTGCACCCGTACCTGGCGATGGAAACATTGGCTGCGCTGCATGCCGAGCTGCCGGGCGATTTGTCGGCCGAGAAGGCTATCTACAACTACGTCAAGGCGATCGGCAAGGGACTGAGCAAGATCATGTCCAAGATGGGCGTGAGCACCTACATGAGCTACTGCGGCTCGCAGCTGTTCGAGGCGATCGGGCTCGAGAAGAGCTTTGTGCAGAAGTACTTCCGGGGCACGGCCAGCCAGGTCGGCGGCATCGGTGTGTTCGAGGTGGCCGAAGAAGCGCTGCGCACCCACCGCGCTGCCTTTGGCACCGACCCGGTGCTGGCCACGATGCTGGACGCCGGCGGTGAATACGCCTGGCGCGTACGGGGCGAAGAACACATGTGGACGCCCGATGCGATTGCCAAGCTGCAACACGCCACCCGCGCCAACAAGTTCGACACCTACAAGGAATACGCCCAGCTCATCAACGACCAGAGCAAGCGCCATGTCACCTTGCGCGGCTTGTTCGAGTTCAAGCTCGACCCGAGCAAGGCGATCCCGCTCGAAGAGGTGGAGAGCGCCGCCGAGATCGTCAAGCGCTTTGCCACCGGCGCGATGTCGCTGGGCTCGATCAGCACCGAGGCGCACTCGACGCTGGCGATTGCGATGAACCGCATCGGCGGCAAGAGCAACACCGGCGAGGGCGGTGAAGACCCGGCGCGCTACCGCAACGAGCTGAAGGGCATCAAGATCACCGCCGGCACCAAGGTCTCAGACGTGGTGGGTGCCAAGGTCATCGCCGCCGACTATGTGCTGAAAGACGGCGACAGCCTGCGCAGCAAGATCAAGCAGGTGGCGTCGGGCCGGTTTGGCGTGACCACCGAGTACCTGGTCAGCGCCGACCAGATCCAGATCAAGATGGCCCAGGGCGCCAAGCCGGGTGAGGGCGGTCAGCTGCCGGGTGGCAAGGTCAGTGAATACATCGGCATGCTGCGCTACAGCGTGCCGGGCGTGGGCCTGATCTCGCCGCCGCCGCACCACGACATCTACTCGATCGAAGACCTGGCCCAGCTGATCCACGACCTGAAAAACGCCAACCCCCGGGCCAGCATCAGCGTCAAGCTGGTCAGTGAAGTGGGCGTGGGCACCATCGCCGCCGGCGTGACCAAGTGCAAGGCCGACCACATCGTGATCGCCGGGCACGACGGCGGCACCGGCGC
>JBBRZR010000598.1:0-2557 GCA_038236495.1 Burkholderiales bacterium | reverse complement strand
GGACGACGGCGGCATGGCCGGATGGATCCGCTGCGCCGCTATCACCGCGCCAGCTGCCATGGCCGCCTCATTTGCGGTGCGGTGCGGTGCGGCCGCGCTTACACCGCCGCCAGTGCGTGGTCCAGGTCGGCCAGCAGGTCGTCGATGTGCTCGATGCCGACGCACAGCCGCACCGTCTCCTCGGTCACGCCCGATTGGGCCAGTTCAGCCGGCGTGAGCTGGCGGTGGGTGGTGGACGCGGGGTGGGTGGCCAGGCTCTTGCAGTCGCCGATGTTGACCAGCCGGGTGAACAACTGCAGCGCGTCCAGAAAGCGCGCGCCCGCGGCCCGGCCCTCACCCGCAGGGGACTTGACGCCAAAGGTCAGCAGGCCCGATGCCCTTCCGCCCATCAGCGTCTGGGCCAGTGCATGGTCGGGGTGCTCGGCCAGCCCGGCGTAGTTCACCCAGGCCACCTTGGCATTGGCCTTGAGGTGCTGCGCCACCACCAGGGTATTGGCGCAGATCCGGTCCATGCGCAGCGCCAGGGTCTCGATGCCTTGCAGGATCAAGAAGGCGTTGAACGGCGAGATTGCCGCGCCCATGTTGCGCAGCGGCACCACCCGGGCCCGGCCGATGTAGGCCGCAGCCCCCAGCGCCTGGGTGTAGACCACGCCGTGGTAGCTGACATCGGGCTCGTTCAGACGCTTGAAGCGCTCGGGGTATTGGGCCCAGGGGAACTTGCCCGAATCGACGATCGCCCCGCCGATGCTGGTGCCGTGGCCACCCAGGTACTTGGTGAGCGAGTGCACGATGATGTCGGCGCCATGCTCGAACGGCCGGCACAAGTACGGGCTGGGCACGGTGTTGTCGACGATCAGCGGGATGCCGTGGCGGTGCGCGATCTCGGCCAGTGCGGCAATGTCGGTGACATTGCCCGACGGGTTGCCCAGGCTCTCGCAAAAGATCGCCTTGGTCCTGGCGTCGATCAGCGGCTCGAAGCTGGCCGGGTTGCGGTAGTCGGCAAACCGGGTGCTGATGCCGTACTGCGGCAAGGTGTGGGCAAACAGGTTGTAGGTGCCGCCGTACAGCGCGCTGCTGGAGACGATGTTGTCACCGGCCTCGGCGATGGTCTGGATCGCGTAGGTCACGGCCGCCTGGCCCGAGGCCACCGCCAGCGCGGCGATGCCGCCCTCCAGCGCCGCCACCCGCTCCTCCAGCACCGCCTGGGTCGGGTTCATGATGCGGGTGTAGATGTTGCCGGCCACCTTCAAATCAAACAGGTCGGCGCCGTGCTGGGCACTGTCGAACGAGTAGGCGGCGGTCTGGTAGATCGGTACCGCCACTGCATGGGTGGTGGCCTCGGGCGTGTAGCCGGCGTGAACGGATTTGGTCTCGAAGCGCCATTGGCTGGTGTCGCGGGTCATGGTGGGTTTCCTGGTGTGTTGGGATGCCGGACTCGGGCCCGGCACGAGACGCCGGACGGTCGGGGCGCACAGTCTAGGCGTTGCCTGCAGCGACCCCGGGACGGCTTTCGGCTTGCCGGGGTCGCCTACGGGCTTTGCCGCTTGGCGGTACGGTGCTGCTGTCGTTCGACAGTGAACGCCGTTCGCGGGGCTGGCGCCAGGTCAGGTAAGCGGATTCGTCCTGGATTTGCGGCGACATTTTTTATCCCGTTCGGCTTTGCCTTGGCGCTGCGCGTCTGTGCACAAAGTCGCTGGCTGCCCGCGCACGCGCGGTGCATCCCCCTCAAGTGTGGGAGGCTTGTCGGCCCAGCGCCATTGCCGCGGCGCTACATTGAGGGGTTACACCCCCCCAATCGATCTCCCTTGCCTGCACAGGATCTGCCCCTCATGCAAACCGCCGCCCCTGCCGCAGCCAGCAGCGGCGTGCCGCGGCCAGGGACGGCAAGCCGCGCGCTGCCGGTTGGGCTGGGCGCGCTGCTGTTGGCGTCGCTGACCGCGCTGGCGGGGTTGACCCCGGGGCACGCCCAGGCGCAGTCGTTGCTGCTCGACGAGCAACTGGCCGCCAGCCTGGCCGCGCTGCCGGCGCCGCTGGTCGCACCCCGGCCACCGCTGGCGCAGGTGGTGCCGGCCCAGGTGCAGCGTTGGCGGCAGGAGGCGCAGGCGCTGGAGTACGGCGAAAACGGCTCGCCGCGGGACCCGGCGCGGGCCGCCACGCTGTACTGCCAGGCCGCCCAGCAGGGCGACGCCGAGGCCCAGTTCAGCCTGGCCTGGATGCTGACCAACGGCCGTGGCATCGAGCGTGACGACGCCCAGGCCGCGCATTTGTTTCAGGCCGCGGCCGAGCAAGGCCTGCCGCAGGCCCAGCGCATGGCCGCCACCCTGGGCACGCCGCTGGGCGCGCCGCCGCCCTGCCTGCACCCGCCGGCGATCGAAGCCCCCAAGCCGCCCCCGCTGGTGGCAATGTCTGCAACCCGCCCGGGCCGACCGGGTCTGAATGGCAACAACTCAGGTGTCAATCCAGGTGCCAGTACGGCCGCCCAGATCGCTGCTGCCGCTGCGCCGCCGCTGCCCGCCAATGCGCCGCAGCCCATCGTCAACTACGTGCGGCTGATCGC
>JBBRZR010000597.1:0-2571 GCA_038236495.1 Burkholderiales bacterium | reverse complement strand
GCTGATCATGGTCACCCACCGCCCGGCGGTGCTGGAGCTGGTGCAGCGCATCATCGTGATCGATGCCGGCAAAGTGGTGATGGACGGCCCCAAGGCCCAGGTGCTGGCGGTGCTGTCGGGCGCCAAGCCGGCGGCGCAGGCCGCGCCACCCACGGCGGCGGGTGAGCCGGCCGCGCCCACCAATGTGCACCGCCACCCCAGCACCCAACCGTCGGACAGCCGCGCGGCGGTCTGAACCCCAGCACCGCACCCGCGATGTCCCGATCCGATCTGAACCCCACGGGTCCCGCGCTGCGACGCGGCGACGCGCAGTTCCTCAGCCCATCCCAGGCGGCGTACGAGCTGGAGCCGGCCCGTGGCGCGATCTGGTCGATCTACCTGATGCTGGCCGCGCTGGCCGTCGGGCTGACCTGGTCCGCCTTTGCCCAGGTCGACATGATCACCCGCAGCGATGCCCGGGTGATCCCCGAAGGCCGCGAGCAGGTGATCGCCAGCCTGGAGGGCGGCATCCTGCGCGAGCTGAAAGTGCACGAGGGTGAATCGGTGGTGGCCGGCCAGGCGCTGGCGCTGATGGACCCGACGCGGGTCGAGGCCCAGCAGGGCGAGAGCCGGGCTAAACGCTTGTCGCTGCTGGCCACGGTGGCGCGGCTGCAGGCCGAGGCCACCGGCAGGCCGCTGAAGTTCACGCCCGAGCTGGCGGCCGTGCCGCTGGTGGTGCAGGGCGAGACCGACTCTTACAGCGCGCGCCAGCGTGCGCTCAATGACGCGGTGGGTATCAACTCGCGCAACCAGCGCCTGCTGGAGCGCGAGCTGGGCATGGCCGAATCGATGTCGGCCAAGGGCCTGATGAGCGATGTCGAGGTGATGCGGCTGCGGCGCCAGGTCAACGACATGAACATGCAGACCCAGGAGCGCATCAACCGTTTCCGGCAGGACGCCAGCGCCGAACTGGTGCGGGTGCAGACCGAGCTGACGATGATGGGCGAGCAGCAGGTGGTGCGCGACGACATGATCAAGCGCACCGTGCTGACGTCGCCGGTGCGCGGCATGGTCAAGAACATCCGCATGAACACCTTGGGCGGCGTGGTGGCCGGTGGTGCGCCGGTGATGGAGATCGTGCCGCTGGGCGACCTTGTGCTGGTTGAGCTGCGCATCAAGCCGGCCGACATCGGCTTCATCAAGCTGCAGCAGCGGGTGGAGATCAAGCTCACCGCCTACGACTACGCCGTCTACGGCAGCCTGCGCGGCAAGGTCATGACCATGAGCCCCGACGCGCTGGGTGACAGCGAGCGCAACGCCGGCGCCGAGGGCACCTGGTACCGCGCCTTGGTGCGGGCCGACCCCAACACCCTGAAAGCCGGCGGCAAGCCGCTGACGGTGTTGCCCGGCATGGTCGGCACGGCCGAGATCAGCACAGGGCGGCGGTCGGTGCTGAGCTTTTTGGTGCGGCCGATGATGAAAGCGCAAGAGGCGTTCACCGAGCGCTGAACAAGCCCGCCCGCAGCGCCGCGGGTGAGGATGCTTGAGCCGATTTGGGGTGCAAAACCGGCCGCAGTTCAACGATTGCCCCCACCGCGTCTGGCGCCTACTGCTGGCAGCCCCTGCGCCTGGTGCGCCGGCGATGCCCCCGCTATGCCCAGTGCCGCTGTATCCGCCACCATGAAGCCGAACCCCGTTGTCCCGACCCCCGCACGCCCGACGCTGAGCCGGCAGAGCCGCGCGATGCACGGCGCGGTCTGCCTGGCACTGCTGACCGGCCTGCACGGCGTTGGCTGGGCCACCTGCATCGACGAGGCTCGGCCCGAGCCGGCTGCCGGCGCGGCCCCGGCCGCCGGTCCGCTGGCGGCCAGCAACCCGCGCGGCCAGCTCCAGACGCTGGTGCACGATGCGCTGCAGCGCAGCAACGGCATCGGCGCGGCCCGCTTGTTGGCCGAGGCGGCAGAGCAGGATGTGGACGAGGCGCGGGCCAGCAAAAAACCGATGGCCTCACTCAACGCCTTGATCAGCCCCGAGATCAACGCCGGCACCGCCGGGGCGCCGCACAACAACCTGCAGGCCCGGGGCGGTGTCACCATCAGCCAGACGATCTATGACGGCGGCCGCAGCGACCGCATCATCGACTGGCGCCGTTTCCAGGCCGATGCTGCCAGGCTGGGCCTGCTGTCGACCCAGGAGCAGATCACGCTGGCCACGACCTCGCTGGCCTTCGAGCGCAGCCGCTTCCGCATGCAGGCGGTGATCTACGGCCAGCAGCTGCGCAAGATGGGCTGCCTGGTGGAGTCGCTGGAGACCATCGTGCAGGCCGACAAGGGACGCACCAGTGAGCTGGTGCAGGCGCGCAAGCAACTGCAGCAAACCGAGCTGCAGCAAACCCAGGCCCAGTCGCAGGCCCGGCAAGTCGAAGCCCGGCTGCGCCGTATCGCGGGTGACGGCCTGCCCGGCACCGAGGGCATGAGCACCTTGCTGCTGGCTGTGCCCGACCTGCCGGGTGTGCTGGCTGCGGCCGAGCGGTCCGCCGACATCAGCCAGCTCGATGCCAACACCAAGTCGCTGCGCGAAATGGCGCGGGTG
>JBBRZR010000596.1:0-2571 GCA_038236495.1 Burkholderiales bacterium | reverse complement strand
CCCCAGCCGGCATCGCTGGGGTAGCGGTAGCGCCCGTCAGGCCCCTGGTCGTCGCCGGCCGGATCGTCGGCCTGCGCAAGCAGCGTCCAGGGCCTGCGCACCCGAAAGTCGCGCGCCACGGCAGCAGCGGGCTGGCCAGGCAGCCAGGCCACGATCTGGTGGGCGGCGCTGCCCTCTGCCACCCGCGAGATGTCCACCTGGGCTGACCAGCGGCCCTGCGCGTCGGCCTGCGTTGGCGTGGCCTGGGCCAGGTCGGCGTCGATCAGCAGGCGGGGTGTGCTGCCGGCCGGTGCGCGGCCGGTCACGGTGAGGCGTTGACCCTCGACTGCCACCTGGGGCGGGGCGAGGCTGAGGGCCGGCCCGGCAGGTGACGCAGGCGACGCTGGCAATGCGGGTGATGCCGTTGACGCTGTTGACACGGCATTGGCGGTGGGAAGACGCCAGACCTGGCCGCTGCGCGGCGGCAGCACCGCCTGCACCCGACCGCCGGCGCCGGTGCGCAGCACGCTGGGCTCGGCGCCGTCCAGCGCCAACAGACCGGGCAGTGTCACCCCGGGCGGCAGGCCGGTGGCCAGGCCGTGCAGCAGCACCGGCGACTCGGCCGTGTTGAGCACCACCAGCGCGGACTCGCTGCCGTGCTGCATGCGCCAGGCGATCACCCCGGGGCCGGTGGCGCGGGTCTGCAGCACGGTAGGCACGCCGCGCGAGAACAGCGGGTTGGCGCGGCGCAAGGCGGTCAGGCGCTGCAGCAGCTGGTAGAGCGGCGCCTGGGTGTCGAAATGGTCCTGGCCGCCCGAGCCAAAACCGGCGGCAAACATCGCGCCGCGCTGCGCGGTGAAGCCTTGTTCGGTGCCGTAGTAAATCACCGGCACACCCGGCAAGGTCATGATCGCCAGCAGCGCCTGGCGCAGGCCGGCCGGGCTGCCACCGGCCAGGAAGCGGTCCACATCGTGGTTGTCCACAAAGGTGGCCATCAGGTGCGGCGCGCTGTGCACCGCCATCATGCTGCGGATGCGGTGGCCCAGCACGGCGGTGGGCGCGCCGCGCGCCAGCACATCACCCAGGCTGCCGTAGAGCGGAAAGTTCAGCATGCCGGTCAGGTGCGCGCTGCCGCCGGGGCTGCGCACATAGCGCTCGATGCGGCGGGCCTCGGACTCGGCAAACGGCTTGTCGATGGCAAAGCCCTCGCCGAATGTCCAGAACCGATCTCTGCCGGTCTGGTGGGCCACCCGGCTGATGCCGGGCGCAGCGGCATCGCTGCTGTTGAGGAAATCATTGAAAAAGTCGGGCGGCACATAAAACGCGGTGTCGACGCGGAAGGCGTCCACCCCGACCTCGCGCAGCCAGTGGCCGTAGCTTTGCCGCAGCGCGCGGCGCACTTGCGGGTTTTCGGTGTTCAGGTCGTCCAGCCCCGCCATCTGCCAGCCCAGCACCTGCTGCGGCTGGGCGAAGTCGCGCACATCAGGGGTCCAGTGGTAGATGCCGGCCGCCCGGTGGGCCGGCAGGCGCGGGTCGTTCAGGTTGAACGGGGCCTGGCTGGGCGCGGCCAGCGGGCGGGAGCCGGTGTTGGGCTGGTAGCCCCGCGCCGGGTCACTGGCCGACCAGCCGGGGCCGTAGCCGAAGAAGTTGCCGGTGTGGTTAACGACGATGTCCTGCACCAGGTACATGCCCGCGCTGTGCAATGCGTTCGAGAGCGCCCGGTAGTCGTCCAGGCTGCCGAGGTGGCGGTCCACGGCCGAGAAGTTCTCGGCCCAGTAGCCGTGGTAGCCGCTGTACTGGGCGCGGCCGTCCCACCATTGGTTGGCCACCGGCGGGGTGATCCACACCGCAGTGGCGCCCAGGCCGCGGATGTAGTCGAGCCGGCGCTGCAGGCCCGACAGGTCGCCGCCGCTGTAGTGCGCGTTGCTGCGCGGGTTGAACTCGCCCGCGCCCTGGTTGTTGTTGCGGCTATCGCCGTCGTCGAAGCGGTCGGTCACCACAAAGTACAGGATCTGGTCGCGCCAGTCGGGTGAGGGCACATGCAGCATGAGCCCGCCTGTGTTGGCGGCCCAGGCGGCGCTGGGTGTGAGCAAGGCGACCAGCAGGGCGGCCGGCAACTTGCCCAGCCAGCGGGCGACCGTCCAGGGCGGATCCGAGGGCGCTCGGGGTGAGCGTGGGGCGGGTGGCGCGGCGTGCATTTGGGGGCGGGGGACGTGCCGAGGCGGCCTTCCGGTCGGTACAAAATGTAGTATGCCTACATTCTCAAGCGGCCGGTGATGTTGCCAGTGGGCAACAGATGCTGGGTGTTTTCCCTGATGTTCTGGCCGATTCTGGGTCGGATTCAGCTGAGAGCCCGGAGATTGCTGGCGTGTTCAGGGTTTGTGAGTGCTTGGCAAATAATCTAGTTTTAGTACAGACTTCGTTACCCAGCGTTTGAAAGTTAGGCGGGCGAGCAGGTCACGGGCGTGGCTTGCCGGCGCCAGCGGCAAGCGGGCAAGGAGACACGAGATGACAAAGACTGCGACGACGCGCCGCCCGATGGGGCAGGGGCTGGTGTTACGGCTGCAACCTGTGGCGGCAGGCTGTGCCCTG
>JBBRZR010000595.1:0-2577 GCA_038236495.1 Burkholderiales bacterium | reverse complement strand
TGCTCGATGATCGGTGCACCCGCCAGCACCTTGACACCGCCGGGGCGGAAGTTGTCGAAAGCACGCTGCGCGGTGATGGCCAGCGCCTTGAGGCCGACGATGTCCTTGGGCCGGCCGGGCAAATGCACCTCGCCGGCCGAGACCATGGTGGTGACCCCGCCGTGCAGGCTGCTGTCGATCCAGCCGAGCTGGTTCTGGCGCGGCGTCCAATCGCCAAACACCGGGTGCACATGGCTGTCGATCAGGCCGGGCGCCAGGCAGGTCTGGCGTGCGTCGATCAGGGTGGTGGGCTGGGCGGTGTCGCAGTCTTTTTCGCGGCCGACCTGGCTGATCACGCCGTCCACCACCACCACCGTGTCGGCGTCGAGGATGGGCCGGTCCAGGTCGCCCGACAGCAGCAGCCCGATATTGCGGATCACCACCTTGCCGGATAGGCCACTTGCTGCGGGGTCTGCCATGCGCTTGTTTCTCCAGGGTTGATGTAGCGGAGACTACATGAACCCGGGCGCCGCCTCAAGCGTTGAGATGTCTACTGGCGATCAGCCAGGGCGTTCATCACCGCCGCCAAGTCCAGATCGCGTGTCGTGATGCCACCGGCCTCGTGGGTGGTCAGCCAGACCTCGACCTTGGCGTAGACGTTGAACCACTCGGGGTGGTGGTTCATCGCCTGGGCCTGGATGGCGGCGGCGGCCATGAAGCCGAAGGCGCGGGAGAAGTCTGCAAAGACGAACTCGCGGTACAGTTTTTCGCCCTCACGGACCCAGCCGGTCAAGGACAACAGGCCGGTTTCGATGTCTGTCGCTGAGAGCATTTTGATCATGGTGGGCCTGGGTTGTGCTGCAAGGTCGATCGATGGACATGCATTCTCCAGCGGCGACGGTGCGGCCCACCTCGGGCGCTCCGGTTTACCCCCTTGGCGTCCGGGTCACCGGGTGACGGCACAGGTGCGCTGCACCGCATCGACCACAAAGCCCTCCCAATGCGCCAGCGCTGCGGTCGCCTCCAGGTTCTCGCCCAGAAACGACGACAAGGTGAAGCGGTTGCTGAGGTAGAAGTAGGCCATCGACGCGATCATCAGGTACAGGTCGCGTGCGCTCAAGTCGGTGCGGAACAGGCCCTGCTCGGCACCGCTGCGCAGCACGCTGTCGGTGATGGCGATGACGGGTGACGAGTACTCGCGCGCCCGCTCGCTCTTGGCGATGTACTTGCCGCGGTGCAGGTTCTCGGTGTTGAGCAGGGTGATGAACTCGGGGTGCTTCTGGTAGTAGCGCCAGACGAAGCGGATCAGCTCGCTCAGCGCCTGCACCGGCTGCCGGGTGTCGAGTGCCAGCGCCTGCTCGGCCTGGTTGAAGCGCCGGTAGGTGTCTTCGAGCACGGCGATGTAGAGCGCCTCCTTGCTGCCGAAGTAGTAGTAGATCATCCGGTCGTAAGACTGGGCCGCGGTCGAGATCTGCTCGATCCGGCCACCGGCAAAGCCGTGCTTGGCAAACACCCGGGTGGCGGCGCGCAGGATGTTGTCGCGGCTGGTCTGGGCGGCCAGCGCGCGTGCGCCGGCCTTGGGTGCACGCGCAGTGGCGGCGGACGCGGGTGTCGGCTTGGGCTTGGGCTTGGTCACCGCTTTGGCACTGGCCGAATTGGCCGCTTCAGCAACGTTGGCAGCAGTCTTGCGCACGCCAGTGGCCCCTGCGGCCTACTGCTCGACGAAGGCCCGTTCGATCACGAAGTCGCCCGGCGTGGAGGTATTGCCCTCCTTGAAGCCACGCACCTCCAGCATGCTCTTCAAGTCGCGCAGCAGGCCCGGGCTGCCGCAGATCATCACCCGGTCTTCCGTCGGATTGAGGGCCGGCACGCCCAGGTCGGCAAACAGCTTGCCCGACTCGATCAGGTCGGTGATGCGGCCGGTGTGCTCAAAGGCCTCGCGGGTGACGGTGGGGTAGTAGCGCAGTTGCGCGCTCACCATCTCGCCCAGAAACTCGTCCTGGGGCAACTCGGTCGTGATGTAGTCGCGGTAGGCCAGCTCGGCCACCTCGCGCACACCGTGCACCAGGATCACCTCGGCAAACTTCTCGTAGGTGACCGGGTCGCGGATGATGCTCATGAAAGGCGCCAGGCCGGTGCCGCTGCTCAACATGTAAAGGCGCTTGCCCGGCAGCAGGTAGTCGATCACCAGCGTGCCGGTGGGCTTTTTGCCGACGATGATGCTGTCGCCCACCTGGATGTGCTGCAGCTTGCTGGTCAGCGGGCCGTCTTGCACCTTGATGCTCAAGAACTCCAAGGTCTCCTGGTGATTCGGGCTGACCACGCTGTAGGCGCGCAGCAGCGGCTTGCCGTTGACCCGCAAGCCAATCATCGTGAAGTGGCCGTTCAGGAAGCGCAGCGACATGTCGCGGGTGGTGGTGAACGAGAACAGGCGGTCGGTCCAGTGGTGGACACTGAGGACGGTTTCTTCGTTGAAGGCGCTCATGGTGACGGTGCTCTGGATTTTGGTGTCGCTGCGGGCTGGCCCGCCGATCCCGCAAGCCTGCGCTTGCAGGATCGGTAGCCTGAATGTAGCATCGCGGCCAATTTGGTTTAGCG
>JBBRZR010000594.1:0-2593 GCA_038236495.1 Burkholderiales bacterium | reverse complement strand
TACCGCGTGGTGCTGCTGTGCAGCGGCGACATGGGCTTTGGTGCGGTCAAGACCTACGACCTGGAGGTCTGGCTGCCAGCGCAGGCCACCTACCGCGAGATCAGCTCCTGCAGCAACTGCGGCGACTTCCAGGCGCGGCGCATGCAGGCCCGTTTCAGGCGCGCCGGCGCCAAGGCCGACAGCAAACCCGAGCTGCTGCATACCTTGAACGGCTCGGGTCTGGCCGTCGGCCGGGCCTTGGTGGCGGTGCTGGAGAACCACCAGCAGGCCGATGGCAGCATCCGCATCCCGGCGCTTCTGCGCCCGTATCTGGGCGGGCTCGAAGTGCTGGCGCCGTGATCGGCTAGAATATTGGGCTTCACCTCAATGACCGGGGGTGTTTTGGAGAGGTGGCAGAGTGGTCGAATGTACCTGACTCGAAATCAGGCGAACCGCAAGGTTCCGAGGGTTCGAATCCCTCTCTCTCCTCCAGAATCAGCAAGCACAGCGACCTCGGTTGCTGTTTTTGTTTGCGCGCTGCGGTCTGCGCCACCGCGATGGCTGTCGCTCGCCGGCCGGTGTTTGCAGTGCGGCCGACACCAGGCTTCCCCGTGCACAATCCCTGCCCATGCTGATTGCCCGCGCGCTGGACCCTGCCCACGGCTTGCCGCGCACGGCGGCCCGTGCTTGCGGTGGGTTGGTTCCGGCCACGGCGCCAATCGGCAACGCCTTGCGTGCCTTGACCTTGGCGGTTTCGGCCGGGCTCGTCAGCCTGTTCACCGGCTGCGCCACGTCTTCGGCCGATATCGTGCCCAAGCCCGGCGACCCCGCGGCCTACGCCAGTTGGGATTGCGAGCGGATCTTTGACGAATCCGACCTGGTTCGTCACCAGGCGATCGACGTGGCCTATGCGGTGGATTCTCGGGTGGGCAGCAACCTGGTGGCGCTGGGCCTGGGCGTGACGATGTTCTGGCCCGCCTTGCTGGCGATGCGCCCGGACGGGCCGGAGGCGGCCGAGTTGGCTGACCTCAAAGGGCGTGACGCGGCATTGCGCACCGCCGCCGCGTTGCGCCCCTGCGGCCCACCGCCGGACGCGATGGCCGCAAGTCGCCAGGCGGCGTTGCCGATTGCGCTGGGCGAGCGCCTGGTGTTCGACGAGCGCCCCGGCGACTTGGGGCCCACGCAGACGATGACCATGACCGTCACGGCGCTGCGCCGTGACCAGATCGAGTTCAGCGTGCAGCTCGACGGCCGTGCCTTGGGTCAGCCCTGGCGGCAGGATCTGGCGGGCAATCCGGTGCTCGACATCCCGGTGCCGCTGATCGGCTGGCGCCGCCTGCTCAAGCAAGACCTGGTGCTGGGCCAGGTGCTGGCGGGCGAGTTGGCGGCGGCGGGAGATTCACAGCCTGGCGCCCGGGTGCGCGGTCAGGTGGTTGCCCTGGGCCCGCAGACAGTGGCTGGCCGGGCTTTCGACGTGGCGGTGATCGAGCTTTTTGGTGAAGCGCCCACCGGCGGCGCCGGGCTCGGGCAAGGCACGGATGGCAGCACCCGGCTGGACGGTGTGATGGCGGTGGACCGCCACAGCGGCGTCTTGCTGCGGCTTGAATTGCGCTGCGCCAACCCCGACTTCGCCGTCCGGCGCCGCCTGCTTCGGGTCGAGCGGCCGTCAAGTTGATGGCGCAGGCGGATCGGCTCGCTGTTTACCGATCTTTACGGTGTGAACAAGGCGCCGAAAAGGGCCCGGCCAAGAATGCAGTCATCAACTTACTCCCGGTGGTGAACTCCATGACAAACCCGATTTCAATCCAGCCCTCTTCAATCGCCCTGGCGCTGCCCGGTCGAGGCACTGCACGTCATTGGGCCGCCGCCACGCTGTTGTTGGCGCTGACCGGCGCGGCGGTGTCGGTGGCCCACGCCCAGCCCGCAGGGACCCTGGGCGCTGCGCCGGGCATGGCCCCAGGCGCCATGCATGCGGCTGCACACCCCGGCATGGGCTACGGCATGGCCCACGGTATGGGCCACGGTATGGGCCACGGTATGGCCGGCTCGGGGATGATGTCCGAGCGCATGCTGGACGGCGTCGGCGCCACTGCCGAGCAAAAGTCCAAGGTGCGCGACCTGCTCAAGTCTGCCCAGGACGACATGCGCAAGCAGCACGAGAGTGACCATGAGCTGCACCAGAAGATGATGGCGCTGCTGGCCGCCCCGCAGGTGGACGCCGCGGCGGCCGAGACCTTGCGCCAGCAGTTGCAAGCCCGGCGCGATGTGGCCAGCAAGCGCCAGCTTCAGGCCATGCTGGACGTCAGTGCGGTGCTGACACCCGAGCAGCGCCAGAAGCTGACGGACCGCATGAAGACCCGGCAGGACATGATGCAGCGCCACCAGCGTGAGCGTCAGGCCATCGAGCCGCGCAGCTGACATGACGGCCATTGCCCGGGGGCCCGGTTTGACGCGTCGATGGGTGGCCGGGGCAGGCAGCCCGCGATGAGCACGCATTTGCTGCTGATCGACGACGACGCCCGGCTCACCGCCATGGTGGGCGACTACCTGCGCGCCAACGGCCACGAGGTGGATGTGGCCGGCACGCTGGCCGCCGGCCGCGAGCGGCTGCGCC
>JBBRZR010000593.1:0-2597 GCA_038236495.1 Burkholderiales bacterium | reverse complement strand
TTCGAGCGCTACCGCTGAATGGGGGTTTGCCGCCTTGGTGGCATCCGCGGTATCTTGCGCACGTGCCCGCCACCACCCAGCCCGCATCAGCATCAGGGCCACCTCTTCCAGCGCCCGAAGGCGCGGCAGCGGCTGCAGCTGCCTGGCAAGAACTGCTGCGGGTGTTGGCGTCGCCAGCCTTTGCGGGCGCGGCAGCGCACCAGCGGCTGCTGCGCCACCTGGTGGAACAGACACTGGGCGGCCGCAGGGCGGCGCTGAAAGAGAGCGTGCTGGGCATCGAAGTCTTTCAGCGCCCGGTGCACAGTTTTGACCCCAAGCGCGACAGCATCGTGCGAGTGGAAGCGCGCCGTCTGCGCGAGCGCCTGCGCCGACACTATGCACAAGCTGGCGGTGACCTCAGCGTCACGCCATTGATGATCGTGCTGCCCACTGGCAGCTACGTGCCGCACTTCGTGTCGCGCGCTGCCGATGATGCACAGACCGAAGCGACGGAGCTGGTGGAGCGTGGCCACTACTTCCTGCGGCTGGGCCATGAGGGCGGGCACCGCAAGGCACTGGAGCGTTTTGAGTCCGCTGCCCACCACGCACCCGGCCTGACCACCGCACACGCCGGGGTAGCGCGTGCCTGGCTGCAGCTGGTGGCCACCAACCTGGAACCGCCTCAGCCCGGTGTCGGCCTGGCTCTGGCTGCCGTATACCGTGCGCTGAAGCTGCAACCCGCCCACGCCGACAGCCTGGTGCTGGCAGCGCAGCTGAAGCACCGCTTCGAGTTCAACTGGCCTGCCGCCCGCGCCTTGTTTGACCGCGCGCAACGCGCGGCACCCGAATCGGCCTTCGTGCGGCATGCGCTGGCCCTGTCGCTGATGATGCGCGGTGACTTCGACGGCGCCGAAGGTGCACTCGCCGCCGCGCGGCAGATCGACCCCCTGCACCTGAGCCTGCGCGCGCACCAGGCGCTGCTGTGGCTGTACCGCCGCCAGTGGGACGCGGCCGAGCAATCCCTGCTGGCGCTGCTGGACCTGAGCCCCGACAACGTGCTGGGAATGAGCCTGCTGGGGTATGTGGCGCTGTGCCGAGGCGAGGCGGCCGTTGCCCTGGCGCAGTACGGCAGGGTGGCTGCCGCGCACCCGCAGCTCAGCATCGGCCGTTGCGGCCAGCTGTGGGCGCTGGCCGCGATGGGGCGTCAGGCCGATGCACGGCAGGGCCTGCAGGCCCTGCAGCGCAGTTGGGCTGACGGCCGCTACCTCAGCCCCTACCAGCTGGCGATGGCTGCATGCTGGCTGCACGACGACGCCCAGGCGCTGACGCTGCTGGAGCGCGCGGTGTTCGAACGCGACCCCAACGCCTTGTGCCTGCCGGTGGACCCGGCCTTCGACCGCCTGGCGCAAGCGCCCCGCTTCACCGCGCTGCGCCGCCAGGTAGTGGGCAACCCAGGCGCCCGAGCCCGCGCTTGACATGACCGGTTGCATCAAAGGCAATCACGGAGCGGACCGCTGCTGGTTGAAAGTGAAGGGTGGCAGCGTGCTGCTTGCGGGCCACGACATTGCCAAGGCCACGTCATTCGACCGCGTGCGGGCCGGCATCGGCTATGTGCCGCAGGGCCGCGAGATCTTCGGCCGCCTGCCCGTCGATGAAAACCTGCGCATGGGGCTGGCATCGCGGCCCACCCGCACTCCCGTGCCGCCGATCCTGTTCGAACTGTTCCCGGTACTCAAACAGAGGATCGGCCGCCGCGGCGGCAACCTGTCGAGCGGCCAGCAGCAGCAACTGGCCATCGCCCGCGCGCTGGCCGCGGCGCGGCTGACCGTTACTCCGCGCACTCTGGCGCAAGGCCGCCGCGCTGCGCCGCCGGCACGGGCAGTCAGCTGCGTTCGGCTCTGCGCAGGCCGCCGGCGGCCCGACAGCGGCGCGGTCACGCTGATCCAACGATTTGGCTCGGCCGCCAATCTCAACATTCACCTTCACTGCCTGGTGCTGGACGGCGTGTACCGCTGCGACACCGAAGGCGAACCTGTCTTCGTCGAAGTGCCCGCACCGACCGACGAGGCGCTGCAGGCGGTGTTGCACAAGATCATCACCCGCACGATGAAGCTGCTCACCCGTCGGGGGGTGCTCGTAGAAGAGGAGGGTTCGACCTATATGGCTGACAGCGACGCCGATTCGGACGAGGCCCGCGTGCTCAGGCCGTTGCAGGCCGCCGCCTGCACTTACCGCATCGCCTTCGGCCCACGCGCCGGGCAGAAAGTGTTGACGGTGCAGGGCGCAATGCCCCGGGACACAGACTTCAGGCAATCGCTGTGCGCCGACATCGATGGGTTCAGCCTGCACGCCGCCGTGCGCTGCGGCGCCGGCGACCGCCAGGCGCTGGAGCAAGTGTGCCGCTACATCACGCTCCCCGCTTTGGCCAACGAGCGCGTGCAAACAAACGCGGCCGGGCAAGTGGTGCTCAAGCTCAAGACCGCTTGGCGCGATGGCACCACGCACCTCGTCATGTCGCCGCTGGAGTTCATGCAGCGGCTGGCTGCGCTGGTGCCCAGACCGAGGCTGCATCTGATTCGCTTCCATGGCGTTCTCGCACCGAACGCCAAGCTGCGCGC
>JBBRZR010000592.1:0-2598 GCA_038236495.1 Burkholderiales bacterium | reverse complement strand
TTGACCAGGTCAAGCTCAAGCAGACCGTGTCCACCGCGATGCGCATGCTCGACAACGTCATCGACATCAACTACTACGCCGTCAAGAAGGCGCGCGACAGCAACCTGCGGCACCGTCCGGTGGGCCTGGGCCTGATGGGCTTTCAGGACGCGCTCTACGAGTTGCGCGTGCCCTACGCCTCGGACGCGGCGGTCGAGTTTGCCGACCGCTCGATGGAGGCCATCTGCTACCACGCCTACTGGGCCAGCACCGAGCTGGCCGAAGAGCGCGGCCGCTACGCCACCTACCGCGGCAGCCTGTGGGATCGGGGCATCCTGCCGATCGACTCGCTGGACCTGCTGGCCGAGGCCCGTGGCGGCTATGTCGAGGTCGACCGCTCGGTCACCTTGGAGTGGGACGCGCTGCGCCAACGCATCGCCCGTCATGGCATGCGCAACAGCAACTGCGTGGCGATCGCGCCCACCGCCACCATCAGCAACATCATCGGCGTCGATGCCTCGATCGAACCCTGCTTTGGCAACCTGTCGGTCAAGAGCAACCTGTCGGGTGAGTTCACCATCGTCAACGAGTACCTGGTGCGTGACTTGAAGCGCCTGGGGCTGTGGGACGACGTGATGGTGATGGACTTGAAGCACTTCGATGGCAGCCTGCGCCGCATCGACCGCGTGCCCGAGGACATCAAGCAGCTCTATGCCACCGCCTTTGAAGTTGATGCGCAGTGGCTGGTCGAGGCCGCCTCGCGGCGCCAGAAGTGGATCGACCAGGCCCAGAGCCTGAACATCTACCTGGCCGGCGCGTCGGGCAAGAAGCTCGACGAGATCTACAAGCTGGCCTGGCTGCGCGGCCTCAAGACCACCTACTACCTGCGCACCATGGGGGCTACCCACGCCGAGAAATCAACCGTCACGGCAGGCGCGATGAACGCGGTGTCCAGTGGCGGCATGGCTGGCGGTGGGCTGTCGGCACTCGACGCAGCCGCTGTGCCGGCCCAACGCGAAATCGACGCGACACCGGCGAGCGACATCAAGTTCTGTTCGATCGACAACCCGGACTGCGAGGCCTGCCAGTAGGCGCGCCACCGGGGTGCGGCATTGCCCGTGCCCTGCCACGCGCCAACAAGTGCAACTGCGTGACGCAGTCGGGGCAAAACACGACGGCATGACCGTCAATAAGTGCTTGGTGTTTCGAGCCCAACACTCTGATAATTAACCGCTACAGGAAGCACACATATGCTGGTCTGGGAAGACGAAGTAATACAGCCGCAGGCAACACCCTCGACGCCCGCTGCACCACGTGGCTCAAGCCTCTCACGGCCGATGGCAGCATCACCACCGTCACCCGTGCAGGACATCGTCCCGGCAACCGCTTTGGCTGCCGCCATGGCCTCCGTATCCGCCGCCCGCAGTGCGCCGGTACAAGCCGTTGCAGTCGCTGGTGCGCGCCGTGTCAACGCCGATGAGAAGCGCATCATCAACGGCCAGACCGACGTCAACCAGCTGGTGCCCTTCAAGTACAAATGGGCCTGGGAGAAGTACCTGGCCAGTTGTTCCAACCACTGGATGCCGCAAGAGGTCAACATGTCGCGCGACATCGCGACCTGGAAAGACCCGAACGGCCTGACCGACGACGAGCGCCGCATCATCAAGCGCAACCTGGGCTTCTTCGTCACCGCCGACTCGCTGGCCGCCAACAACATCGTGCTGGGCACCTACCGCCATATCACGGCGCCCGAGTGCCGGCAGTTTCTGCTCCGCCAAGCCTTTGAAGAGGCCATCCACACCCACGCCTACCAGTACATCGTCGAGTCGCTGGGGCTGGACGAGGCGGAGATCTTCAACGCCTACAACGAGGTCGATTCGATCCGCGACAAGGACCAGTTCCTGATCCCGTTCATCAGCGCGATCATGGATCCCAACTTTCATACCGGCACGCAAGAAAACGACCAGACGCTGCTGCGCTCGCTGATCGTGTTTGCCTGCCTGATGGAGGGCATGTTCTTCTACGTCGGTTTCACCCAGATCCTGGCGATGGGCCGGCAGAACAAGATGACCGGCGCGGCCGAGCAGTACCAGTACATCCTGCGAGACGAGTCGATGCACTGCAACTTTGGCATCGACCTGATCAACCAGATCAAGGCCGAGAACCCGCAGCTCTGGACTGGCCAGTTCAAGGACGAGATCAAGGCCTTGTTCCTGAAGGCGGTTGATCTGGAGTACCGCTACGCCGAAGACACCATGCCGCGCGGCGTGCTGGGCCTCAACGCCTCGATGTTCAAGGGCTACCTGCGCTACATCGCCAACCGGCGTGCCACGCAGATCGGTCTTGAAGCACTCTTCCCGAACGAAGAAAACCCGTTCCCCTGGATGAGCGAAATGATCGACCTGAAGAAGGAACGCAACTTTTTTGAAACCCGCGTCATCGAGTACCAATCCGGTGGTGCGCTGAGCTGGGACTGACAACCTCGGCACGCAGGTGCCTGGTGAGCGATCCCGGTAGCAGATCAAGCTTGGTGTCCTTGCGACGACCACCGTCAGATGTGGCGCGCCAAGACACAACCCCGTTCATCGGGCTGGCGACAAAGGCTGAATAGCCTGAGTC
>JBBRZR010000591.1:0-2620 GCA_038236495.1 Burkholderiales bacterium | reverse complement strand
CTGGCCGGCCGCACGCTGGACGAGTCCGCTGCTGCGCTGCTGATGGCCGAATCGGTGGAGCAGGTGGCCTTGATGGGTGCCGCCCACCAACTCGAAGCGGTGCGCGCCAACCTGGAAAAGCGCGCGCCGGTGTTTGCCGACGAGACCCGCTGATGCAGCGCGATGCGGCCTTGCGCGACCAGGTGGCCCGCGCCCTGGCCGGCTGGTCGCACCACGCACCCGACGACACCGGCCTGAAACGCGCCGCCGTGGCGCTGGTCATCACCGACGAAGGCCCGGGGTCGGCACTGTGGGGCCTGCAGCGCAGCGGCCACTGGAGCACCGAGGCCGCGCTGATCCTGACGCGCCGCGCCAAGAGCCTGCGCGGCCATGCCGGCCAGTGGGCGCTGCCGGGCGGGCGCATCGACGGCAACGAGACACCGGAGGAAACCGCGCTGCGCGAACTTCAGGAGGAGGTGGGCCTGCAACTCGAGCCCACCGACGTGCTGGGCCGGCTCGACACCTTCATCACCCGCTCGGGCTACGCCATCACGCCGGTGGTGATGTGGGCGGGCGAGGCGCGGCGGCTCTTGCCCAACCCGGCCGAGGTTGCCAGCATCCACCGCATCCCGGTCGCTGAGTTCTTGCGCGCCGACGCGCCCATGCTGGAGCCACTGGCCGGCAGCGAGCACCCGGTGCTGAAAATGCCGGTGGGCGACAACTGGATCGCCGCACCCACCGCCGCTTTGATCTACCAGTTCCGCGAGGTCTGCGTGCTGGGCCGCGCGACGCGGGTAGCGCATTTCGAGCAGCCGGTGTTTGCCTGGAAATGAGCCGGCACCCTGCATGACCGGCCACGCCACATCGCCCAGCGCGGACCAGCAGGTCCGCCACCTGCGCCAGGCCAACACCGTGGCCGAAGCCGCTTTGCGCAGCGGCCACCATCCATTTGGTGCGCTGCTGGTCGGCCCTGACCATGAGACCGTGCTGCTGAGCCAGGGCAATCTGGATGCGGTCAACCACGCCGAAAGCGTGCTGGCGCGCGAGGCGGCGCGGCGCTGGACACCGGCCGAGCTGTGGGGCTGCACGCTCTACACCACGGTCGAGCCCTGCGCCATGTGCGCCGGCACCCAGTACTGGGCCAACATCGGCCGGGTGGTCTACGGCATGAGCGAGTCGGCCTTGCTGGTCATCACCGGCGCCCATGCCCAGAACCCGACGCTGGACCTGCCGTGCCGCAGTGTGTTTGGCAGCGGCCAGAAGGCTGTCCAGGTGATCGGGCCGGTGCCCGAGGTCGAGGCTGAAATCGCTGCGCTGCACCAGCGCTTCTGGCAGTCAGTCCGTTAGTCGACGCAACCGGGCCGACGGCTGTGCGCGTTGGCGCACTGACAGCCACGCCGGCCTTGGCGCATGATCGCAAGCTCCAACTTCCCGTCCCAGGTCGCCATGAATCCGCAAGCCTACTTCCACGACGACTCCGCCGCCGTGCGTTTCTGGGTCGCGATCGACGACCAGTTCGTCGGCGCCAGCATCGGCAAGATGACGCTGCACTACCGCTTCATGCCCGGCCGCAGCGACGACGAGCCGCTGGCCACCTACCTGGCCAATGCCGAGCTGATCGATGCCGTGGTGAGGCGCCGCGTGGCCGGCGGGTCGATCGAGCCGGTGATGCTGCGAGAACACGACCTGAAAGTCTGAGCGCGGCCGCCTGGCGCTGGCCGCCCCTCAGGACATCACGCCCAGCCGGCGTGCGATCGCCACCGCCTGGGTGCGGCTGCGCGCGTTGAGCTTCATGTTGATGTTGCGCAGGTGGGTGCGCACCGTGCTGTCGCTGACAAACAGCTTTTCAGCCATCGCGCCGTTGCTGTAGCCCTCGGCCAGCAACTGCAGCACGCGGATCTCCTTACGCGTCAGCGGCTCGGCCAGCGCCGGCAGCGCCGCGCCGGCGGCGGACAGCTCGCCGCCGGCTGGGGCGCTGCCCGACTCCACGCTGCTGTCGTCGGTCTCGTCGGGCCCGGCAATCTGCAGCAAGCGCTGCAGCCAGTCGTCGAAGATCGGGTCGCTGCGGCCGCCGCCGTTACTGCCACTGGCAAATGCCAGCGCGGCCTGCACCCGCCGCGCCAGCGGGCCGACGGACTGGCCTTCGTCCAGCAGCAGGCGCACAAAACCCTCGGCACAGGCGCTGCGCAGCAACACCGTCATGCCCTGCTGCGCCTGGTCGGCCTGGCCGGTCCGCTGCAGCGCCAGCGCCTGCAGCACCTGCAGGCGCAGCGCACGGCGCTGGCGCTGGGCCTGGCGGGCTTGCTCGGCCAGCCCGCCGGCCTCGCGGGCGGCGGCCGCGGCGTCGCCAAAGCGCACCTGCCAGCGCAGCCGGCCGATCACCATGTCGTCCACGTCGTGCGCGCTCATCTGGTGGCGCGCCACCCGCTGCCAGACGTTGGCATCGTCGGCGCGGTCCAGTGCTTGCGCGGCGGCGTCGGCCTGGCCCTGCAGCACCAGTACCCGGGCCCGCTCCAGCCGGGCGCTGGCCACCACCCGCGGCAGCTGGCGGTGGTGGCCCAGGTACTCCAGGTCGGTGATGGCCTGCAGCGCGGCATCGATGTCACCGCGCTGGAAGGCGATGCGCGAGCGCATGGTGTGG
>JBBRZR010000590.1:0-2639 GCA_038236495.1 Burkholderiales bacterium | reverse complement strand
GGCGACAGCTTGCGCTGGGTCGGTGCCGAGACCGACCTGCCCGCCGGCCTGCAACCGGACGCCGAGCACGGTCTGGACGGCGCGCTGGTCACGCCCGGGCTGGTCGATTGCCACACCCACCTGGTCTATGGCGGCCAACGTGCGCGGGAGTTCGAGCTGCGGCTGCAAGGCGCCAGCTACGAGCAGATCGCGCGCGCCGGCGGCGGCATCCGGTCCACCGTGGCCGCCACCCGGGCGGCGGAGGACGGTGAGCTCTACCACGCTGCGTTGGGCCGCGCCCAGGCCCTGATGGCCGAGGGTGTGACCACGCTGGAGATCAAATCCGGCTACGGCCTGTCGGCCGAGCACGAAGCCCGCTGCCTGCGCATCGCCCGCCTGCTGGGCCACGGGCTGGCGCTGACCGTGCGCACCACCTGCCTGTCGGCGCACGCACTGCCGCCCGAGTTCGACGGCCGCGCTGATGACTACATCGCCGCGGTCTGCGCCTGGCTGCCCGGCCTGCACGCGCAAGGCCTGGTCGATGCGGTGGATGCGTTCTGCGAGCGCATCGCCTTCAGCCCGGCGCAAACCCGCCGGGTGTTCGAGGTGGCGCGCCGCCTGGGCCTGCCGGTCAAGCTGCATGCCGAGCAGCTCAGCGACCAGGGCGGCGCGCAGCTGGCGGCCGAGTTCGGCGCGCTGTCCTGCGACCACCTGGAGTTCTTGAGCCCGGCCGGCGTGGCCGCGATGGCCAGCGCCGGCACGGTGGCGGTGCTGCTGCCCGGTGCCTACTACTTTTTGCGCGAGACCCAGGCGCCGCCGGTGGCTGCGTTGCGTGCCGCCGGCGTGCCGATGGCCATCGCCACCGACCACAACCCCGGCTCGTCGCCCACGCTGTCGCCACTGCTGATGCTCAACATGGCCTGCACCTTGTTCCGGTTGACGCCGGAAGAAGCGCTGCGCGGCATGACCGTCAACGGTGCGCGAGCGCTGGGCCTGAACGACCGGGGTCGGTTGGCGGCCGGGCAGCGCGCCGATTTTGTGGTCTGGCCACTGGATCACCCCAACGAGCTGGCCTACGGGTTTGGCCAGCGCCTGAGCGCCCGCTGCATCGTCGGCGGGCAGGAGCGCCCCCCATGAACACCACCACGCCGCCTGACGCAGCGCCGGTCATCACGCCGGTCTACACCCTGTACCGCGGCCACGCGCCGCTGCTCGTCAGCCTGCCGCACGTGGGCACGCTGATCACCGAGGCGCTCAAGCCCCAGCTGGTGGACCGGGCGCTGGCGGTGGAGGACACCGACTGGCACCTGGACACGCTGTACCACTTTGCCCGCGGCCTGGGCGCCAGCCTGATCGTGCCGCGCCACTCGCGCTACCTGATCGACCTGAACCGGCCGCCCGAGAACACGCCGATGTATGCCGGCAGCAACAACACCGAGCTCTGCCCGACCCGCTTCTTCACCGGTGACCCGCTCTACCGCGCGGGTCAGGCGCCCGACCCCGCCGCAGTGCAGCAACGCCGCGACACCTATTGGCAGCCCTACCACGACGCGCTGGCGGCCGAGCTGGCGCGCCTGAAGGCGGCCCATGGCCACGCGCTGCTGTGGGACGGCCACAGCATCCGCTCGCAGCTGCCTTGGCTGTTCGACGGCACCCTGCCCGACCTGAACATGGGCACCGCCAGCGGCGCCAGCTGTGCAGCGTCGCTGCGCAGCGCATTGATGCAGGTGCTGGACCGGCAAACCACCTTCAGCCACGTCACCGACGGCCGCTTCAAGGGCGGCTACATCACCCGCCACCACGGCCGCCCGCAAGACGGCGTGCACGCGGTGCAGCTGGAGATGTGCTGGTCCTGCTACCTGGACGAAGAAGCCTCACCCTGGCAGCTGGCGCCCGCGCGCTGCGAAACGCTGGCGCCGGTGCTGCGCACGCTGCTGCAGACAATGCTGGACTGGCGGCCCGGTGCCTGACCCCCGGTTGCTGTGGGCGCCCAGCGCCTGGCTGCCCGGCGGCTGGCAACCTCAGGTGCTGCTGCGTATCGGCAGCGACGGCTGCTGGGCCGAGGTGCAAACCGGGGTCGCGCAAGCGCCCGAGGCGGCCACCGTGCTGCCCGGCCCGCTGCTGCCCGGCCTGGTCAATGCCCACAGCCATACGTTCCAACGTGCTTTTGCCGGCCTGGCCGAGCGGCGCGAGACAGCCACCGACGACTTCTGGTCCTGGCGCCAGCGCATGTACCAGGTGGCGTTGCGCATCACGCCAGCGCAGCTGCGCGCGGTCGCGGCCCAGCTCTACCTGGAGCTGCTGCAAGGCGGCTACACCCAGGTCTGCGAGTTTCACTACCTGCAGCACGACCCGGCCGGCCAGCCCTACCCCGACCCGCTGACGCTGGGCTGGGCCCTGGCCGATGCGGCGCAGGATGCCGGCCTGGGCCTGACGCTGATGCCCGCGCTGTACCAGCGTGCCAGCTTCCAGCAAGCCAATTTGCGCGACGACCAGCGGCGATTTGCCACCGATGCCGCCAGCGTCTGGGCCATGGCCAGCCGCATCACGGCAGCGCAGCGGCCCGGGCTGGACGCCGGCCTGGTGATCCACTCGTTGCGTGCGGCCGCGCCAGAGTCGATCCGGGCGCTGCGCGACCTGGCGGCCGGCTTTGCCGGGCC
>JBBRZR010000589.1:0-2653 GCA_038236495.1 Burkholderiales bacterium | reverse complement strand
TCGCCAATACCGGCATACCGACGCCGCGAGCCACCGAGCACCTTGATGCACATGACCGACTTGGCGCCAGTGTTGTCAGCGACGTCGAGTCGCGATTGCATTTGGATCATTTGTGTCCCCAACTTGTCCCGTCTTGCCGCGTGCGCCCATCAGGCACACATCGTAGAAGCCGGTCAGTCTTGGGCCCGTCAGTCAGGCGCGCATCATTGGTGCGCACCCTCTTGTTTGGGCGGATCCGAAAAAGTCGCCCTAAGTGTTTACCTAGGCGGCCTCTCCGGCGAAGCGTTGATTATGGCTGGCGACCAGCGCGCTTGTCAAGCAGTGCTGTCGCAAAAACCCGTGGTGCGATTCAGGCCCGCAGTTCAGGCCCGCAGGTCACGCCCATTTTTTCAGGCTTGTTGCGCCTTGGCCTGGCTCAGCATCGTATCGGCGTCGCTGACCTCGAACTTGCCGGGCCCTTCAACGTTGAGCGACTTGACGACACCGTCGACCACCAGCATCGAGTAGCGGTTGCTGCGCAGGCCCATGCCACGGGTCGTCAGGTCGAGTGTCAGGCCGGTGGCCTTGGTGAAGTCGGCGCTGCCATCGGCCATCATGCGCACTTTGCCCAGGGTGTGTTGGTCGCGGCCCCAGGCGCCCATCACAAAGGCGTCGTTGACCGACACACACCAAATCTCGTCCACACCCGCCGCCTTGAGCGCATCGGCATTGGCGACATAGCCGGGCACATGCTTTGCAGAGCAGGTAGGCGTGTAGGCACCGGGCAGCGCAAACAACGCGATGGTTTTGCCGCTGCTGGCAGCGGCGATGTCGAAGGTGTTCGGGCCGATGGCACAGCCATTGCCTTCGATCTCGACAAATTCATTGAGTGCGCCGGCTGGCAGTTTGTCGCCTACTTTGATCATGGTGATGTCCTTGGTGTGTTCGGAAATGGCCAAAAGTGGCCGGCAAGTGTCGGCGCTGGGCTGCGGCAAGAAGCCGGCATTGATCCTGACGCCACAACGAAAAACGGCCGGGCGCCAGTATCCCAGCGTTCCGACCGTTCAGGGCTGGCGCGGGGCTAGAAAGCCCCGTCGCAGCTGCGGCTTAAACCAAGCCGGCTTTTTGCAGCAAGCGGGTCACCACCCAGGACTTGGTCTTGCTGATCGGCCGGCCTTCGGCGATCTCGACCTTGTCACCGGTGTGGTACTCACCCTTTTCATCATGTGCCTGGTACTTGCGCGAGCGGCCGACGATCTTGCCGTACAGCTCATGCGTGACGCGGCGCTCGACGAGCACGGTGACGGTCTTGTTGCGCTTGTCGCTGACCACCCGGCCCACGAGGGTACGGGTGTTCTTGGCGGCAGGCGCCGCAACGACGGCGGCTTGAGGTGCTGCAGAAACTTCAACAGCGCTGGCTTGGGCTTCGCTCACTTGGCGGCTCCCTTCTTCTTCTCGGCCAGGATGGTCTTGGCGCGAGCGATGTCACGGCGGGTTTCGCCCAGCGTGTTGTGGTTGGTCAACTGTTGCGTGGCCTTTTGCATGCGCAGGCCGAAATGGGCCTTCAAGAGGTCGGTGACCTCTTTTTCGAGGCCCGCAACGTCCTTGACGCGGAGATCTGATGCTTTGGTCATGTTTTGCCCCGTGTTCATGCGCCGAGCATGCGCGTGACGAACGTGCAGCGCAGCGGCAGCTTGGCAGCCGCGAGGGTAAACGCCTCGCGGGCCAGCGCTTCTGGTACGCCGTTCAGTTCGTAGAGCACCTTGCCAGGCGTGATCTCAGCCACGTAGTATTCCGGGTTGCCCTTGCCGTTACCCATCCGCACTTCTGCAGGCTTTTGGGAGATCGGCTTGTCCGGAAAGATGCGGATGAAGATACGGCCACCGCGCTTGATGTGGCGCGAGATCGCCCGGCGAGCGGCTTCGATCTGGCGGGCCGTGATGCGGCCTCGTTCGGTGGCCTTGAGACCAAATTCACCAAACGACACATTCGCGCCCCGGGTGGCGACACCCGTGTTGCGGCCTTTTTGTTCCTTGCGGAATTTTCGACGTGCTGGTTGCAGCATGTTTGTAACTCCTTAAGCAGCGCCGGTGCCAGGCGCAGGCACCTTGCGCACGCGCTTGGCGACTGGCTTGCCATCGGCACCCATCTCAGCCGGACGGGCTTCACTCGGGGCCGCATCGCTGCGGGGACCCCGGTCTGAACCCGGACGCGGGCCGCCTGGGCGGCGATCCGGACCACCGGGTGCACCCGGGCCACCGGGGCGCGGACCCCGGCGTGGCCGACGGTCGTCGTCCTGGCCTTCAGGGCGGGCACCCGGCGCGTCACCGCGGCCGAGATGATCACCCCGGTAAACCCAAACCTTGCAGCCAATAACGCCGTAGGTGGTCTTGGCCTCGGAGAAACCGTAGTCGATGTCGGCACGCAAGGTGTGAAGCGGCACGCGACCTTCGCGGTACCACTCACAACGGGCGATCTCGATACCGTTCAAGCGGCCTGACGACATGATCTTGATGCCCAGCGCGCCCAGACGCATCGCGTTCTGCATCGCGCGCTTCATGGCGCGGCGGAACATGATGCGCTTTTCGAGCTGCTGGGTGATCGAGTCGGCGATCAGCTGGGCATCGATCTCGGGCTTGCGCACTTCTTCGATGTTGACAGCCACCGGCACGCC
>JBBRZR010000588.1:0-2670 GCA_038236495.1 Burkholderiales bacterium | reverse complement strand
TCATCGGCGTGGACGTTGGCACCGGCAGCGCCCGCGCCGGAATCTTCGACCTGACCGGCCGCATGGTGGGGTCGGCAAGACACGACATCACCCTGTTCCATTCGACCGGCTCCCACGTCGAGCAATCGAGCGCCGAGATCTGGCGCGCCGTGTGCCACGCCGTGAAGGGCGCACTGTCGCAGGCCGCGGTGTCGCCCGACCGGATCGCCGGCATCGGTTTCGACGCCACTTGCTCGCTGGTCGTGTTGGGGGCGGGCGGGCAATCGTTGCCGGTCGGCCCGTCCGAACATGCTGAACGCGACATCATCGTCTGGATGGACCACCGTGCCGTGCCGCAAGCGCAGCGCATCAATGCCACGGACCATGAGGTACTTAAATTTGTCGGCGGCAGGATATCGCCGGAAATGCAGACGCCCAAGCTGCTGTGGCTGCTTGAGAACAAGCCCGATGTCTTCGCCGCGGCGTGGCAATTCTTCGACCTGGCCGACTTCCTGACTTGGCGTGCCACCGGGGATCTGTCCAGGTCCACTTGCACGGTCACCTGCAAGTGGACCTATCTGGCGCACGAGCGACGCTGGGACGAAAGCTACTTCCGCACCGTCGGGCTCGGCGTGCTGGCGGATGAGGCCTATGCCCGGATCGGTCAGACCGTGGTCGACCCCGGAACGCCGCTGGGGGCCGGACTGACGGCAGATGCCGCTGCTGCGCTCGGCCTCCCCATCGGAACACCGGTGGCCACCGGTGTGATCGATGCCCACGCCGGAGGGATCGGCACCGTCGGCGCCGACGGGCAGGCCGAGGCTTGTTTGGCCTACGTCTTCGGCACCTCCTCGTGCACGATGACCACGACCCGGCGACCGGTTTTTGTGCCCGGCGTCTGGGGGCCGTACTTCTCGGCGATGGTGCCCGATGCCTGGCTGAACGAGGGCGGGCAGTCAGTTGCCGGTGCCGCAATCGAGCATCTGCTGGCGATGCACCCTGCGGCGCGCGACGCCCGGCGCCGTGCCCAAGAGGCGGGCCAGTCGCTGCCGGAGCTACTTGCGGGGCTCGCGACGCGCGCCGTGGCCAACTTGTCCGACGCCGTCGCGCTGGCGAGCGGCCTGCATGTCGTGCCGGAATTTCTCGGCAACCGGGCCCCGCTCGCCGATCCCCAGGCCAGAGCGGTGATCGCGGGTCTGGGCATGGACGACGATCTGCAGAGCTTGATTGCCCTCTACGTCGCGGGTCTGTGTGGCATCGGCTATGGCCTGCGCCAGATCATCGAGGCCCAGGCGGCGGCTGGCGCGCCGATCGAACGCGTGCTCATCAGCGGCGGCGCTGGGCGCAGCGACCTTGTGAGGCAGTTGCTTGCCGACACGACCGGCAAGGCGGTGCTCTCGACCCGGGCGGAAGAACCCGTCATGCTCGGCGCTGCGATGCTGGGCGGCGTGGCCGGCGGCCTGTTCGCCAGCGTGCCATCGGCGATGAGGGGTATGTCGCAGATCAGGCGGCGCTATGAGCCGGCTGCAGGCACCGTCGCAGCCTGCCACGACGCGCGGTTTCGCGCCTTCAAGCAGTTGCAAGCCGTCGCGCGAGAAATTCGCCAGGGCAACCCCGACGAAGCCGCCTTGGCGCCGATCCTGTAAGGGGCGCCCAGTGGCCTTTCTCGCCGATCCTGTAAGGGGCGCCCAATGCCTTTCTCGCCGCTTCTGTAAGGGGCTGTAAGGGGCGCCCAGTGCCATTCTTTGCTCTACAGCGGCCTCAGCCGGTTGGGTCGGTCCGCGCCGTTGCCCGGCGATGCGATTGGCGCGCGCGGGCTCCCGCTGATCAGTTTGAGCGGCCAATCTGAAGGGCGCTGGCGTATTGGCCGATCCGCTGGACGATGGCCAGGGCTTCGCTCTTGCTGCACGGGTCAAAGGGGAACCTCATGGCTTGCATGGCTTTGCGGACCTGTCCGAGGTCGGCGAGGCTCGCAGCATCGGACCGGTCTTGTTCAAGCTCGAACTGACGGGCAGTGATGCCGGCCATCTGCGCCAGCAGCACCTCGACCTCCACATGCAGCGGGTACTCGATGGGGTCATCAGGCTGCGGGCTGGCCACCGGCGCGGCTTGTGCCGTGTAGCCAGTCATTGGGCTTGACCGGCGTCGCGTTATTCGTTTCGTCGGTCGGTAAGTGCCCTAAGCAACGAAAAGCCCGTCTTGTTGCGCAACTCGACCAGCAGGCAGGCGGTGCGCTGCTGCTCGATTTGGGCGGCGTGGGTCATCACACCGGCCAGCGGCTGAAATTCAATGGTGGGCGTGAAGTTGGCGCCACCATGCCTCACGTCGGCACGCCTGTGCCTTGGCGAAGCGGGCGTCGCGCCAGGCGATGGCCTCGCGCATGCCGCGTTCGCGCGTGATGTCCATGAAGGCACGCTTGACCGGCGAGCCATGCGATTCGATCGTGTGGTCGATGTCGAGGGCCATGCGCATCGCTGTGGGCATGCCCTGGATCTCGTAGGTGCGGTTCAGCGCTTTTTTTGCTTCGGCCACTTGGTTGGGGTCCATCAGCGCGACGCCGCGTGCGGTCCGCAGGGCTTCGTCGACATGCGCACCCTGCGCGACGACGCGGCTCACCAGACCCATGGCCAGCGCCTCACGCGCCGGGATGCGGTCGTCGGCTGACAGGATGATGCGCTTGGCTTGCTTCGG
>JBBRZR010000587.1:0-2676 GCA_038236495.1 Burkholderiales bacterium | reverse complement strand
GCTGGAGCAGGGCGGCGTGATCGTGGGCTACACGCTGCGCCTGGGCGCCGATGACGCCCGGCCGCAGGTGCGGGCCTTTGTCGGCATCACGCTGCAGCCCAAGCGCAGCCGTGATGTGATGTCGCGCCTGGCGCAGCTGCCCGAGCTGCTGCAGCTGTCCTCCGTCAGCGGCGAGTTCGATTGCATCGCGCTGCTGCGCACCGACACCACCGCCCGGCTCGATATGCTGCTCGACCAGATCGGCGCGATCGACGGCGTGATGAAAACCACCACCTCGGTCGAGCTGGCGCTGCGCATAGACCGCGGCCGCTGAGCCGCCCCGCCGGTCAACGCTGCGGCATGTCCTTGACCGAGAAGCCCAGGCTGACCGTGGCGTCGGGCGGGATGGGCGGCATGGTGGCGTCCCAGGCCAGCCAGGCGTCGCGCATCGCGCTCAGCCGCTCGGGATGGCGCTGCGCCAGGTTGGCCCGCTCGCGTGCGTCTGCGCTGATGTCGAACAGGTATTCGTGCCCGTCCACCAACAGGTACTTCCAGCGGCCCAGGCGGGTGGCGCGCTGCTGGCGGTGCTTCATGCGCCAATGCATCGGCCGGTCGAAGGTGATGGAGGGGTCTTGCAGCACGCCCCGCAGCGACACGCCGTCGGGGGAGAAGTCGGGGTGCGGCTGGCCGCCGCCGATGTCGAGCAGCGTGGTCGACCAGTCCATGGTCATGCAGTGCTGGTGGCTGACGCTGCCGGCCGGAACCTGCCGCGGCCAGTGCGCCAGCCAGGGCACGCGGATGCCGCCTTCGGTCAGGTCCATCTTGCCGCCCACCAGCGGCCAGTTGTCGGAGAAACGCTCACCGCCGTTGTCGCTGGTGAAGACGATCAGCGTGTCGTCCAGCAAACCTTGCCGGCGCAGCGCCTCGACCAACTGGCCTATGCCCTCGTCCATGTGGTGGACCATGCGCTGGTAGCTGGCAACGTTGCCGCCCGCCAGATGAAACAGGTTGGCGGCAAGCGTGGGCGCCAGGTCGGCGTCATCACGCGTCTCCCAGGGCCAGTGGGGCGCCGTGTAGTGCAGGCTCAGGAAGAACGGCTGGCCACCGCGCGCAGCGGCGGCCTGGCGCTCGACATACGCGACCGCACGTTGCGACAGCACATCGGTCAGGTAGCCCACCTCGTGGTGCGCCGATTCGCCCAGGTAGAGGTCGTGGTCGCCCTGCGACGAGCAGTGGGTGAAGTAGTCCACACCACCGGCCATGATGCCGAAAAACTCGTCGTAGCCCGAGCGCAGCGGGCCGAACGACGGTGGGTAGCCCAGGTGCCATTTGCCGATCAGCGCCGTGGCATAGCCGGCCTCACGCAGCTGCGACGGCAGGGTGGGCATGTCCGGCGGCAGGCCCAGGGTGGTGCTGTTTTTGCTGCGGCTGTTGATCGGCTCTTCCAGCGCGCCGCGCAAGCGGTACTGGTAGCGCATCGTCATCAACGCAAACCGGGTGGGCGAGCACACCGGGGCATTGGCATAGCCCTCGGTGAAACGCAGCCCGCCCGCCGCCAGCGCGTCGATGTGCGGCGACACCGCGCCAAACCCGGCGCTGCGCCCGCCATAACAACCCAGGTCGGCGTAACCCAGATCGTCCGAGACGATGAAGATGATGTTCGGTCTCATGGGCATCGCTCCGGTCAATCCAGCCCGAGGTGGATGCGGCGCGCCACCTCGCCCCACTTTTTCGAGTCAGCGGCCAAGGCGTCCGCGGCCTGCTGCGGCGTGCCGCCGACCACCGCCTGGTCAAAGCTGCGCAATTTGTCGCCCACATCGCTGGACTTCAACGCATCGACCAGGGCTTGCCGCATTTGCTCGACGATGGCCGGTGCGGTGCCTTTGGGCGCAAACATGACCAGGGCGAAGTCGGCCTGGTAACCGGCGACGCCGGCCTCGGCGATGGTCGGCACCTCGGGCAAGGACGGTGAGCGCTTGCTGCCGGACACGGCCAGCGCCACCAGCTTGCCGGTGCGCACAAACGGCAGCACCGTCGGCCCGGCCAGCAGGCCGCAGGGCACCTGGTTGCCCAGCACGTCCTGCGTCGCCGGCGCCGGGCCCTTGTACGGAATGTGGCTCATCTCGAAGCCGGCCATGGACATCAGCAACTCCATCGACAAGTGGCCCGGCACGCCGGCGCCCCCCGAGGCGTAGCTCAGTTTTTCGGTCTTCGCCTTGGCCTTCAGTTCCGCCAGCGTCTTCACGCCCAGGCTCGGGTTGCAGACCAGGATCTGGCCAAACTGCGTGGCGATGGTGACGGGCGTCAGCGCGTCGACCTTGAAGCCCAAACCCTTGTAGACATGGGGATTGACGGTGACCACCGAGTCGGGCGCGAACAGCCAGGTGTAGCCGTCCGGGGCGGCGCGTGTGACCTCTGCCGTGCCCAGGTTGCCACCCGCACCCGGCTTGTTGTCGATCACGATGGTCTGCTTGAGTGCCGTCTGCATCTTGTCGGCGGCCAGGCGCAGGGTGATGTCGCTGGGTCCGCCGGGCGGAAACGGCAACACGACGCGTATCGGCCTGCTCGGCCAATTGGTCTGGGCCTGGGCCTGGGCCAGCCCGTGCCCCAGCCCGGAAACGGCAGCGAGGGCCAGCAGGACAACGGCGTTGAGACGGCGGGGCGTCATTTGATCTCCTGAACGCACCGGTCGGTGCT
>JBBRZR010000586.1:0-2680 GCA_038236495.1 Burkholderiales bacterium | reverse complement strand
GCCGCCGCGTGTCCTCAGGGCTGCGCGGCGAGTGCCTTGCGCACGGCCTCAACCCGTTCGCGGTTCAGGCCCAGGTCACTTTCGCCAAGACGCGATGCGGAGCGCACCTGAACCGCTTGCGCTTTGGGGTCGTACCAGAACTCGACGTCGTCGACGTACTTCATCAAGCGCGTCGTGTACTGCACGTACAGATAGTCGGGCTGGCTGCTCACCAGCTTGGCGCCGGGCATCGCCGCCACCACGTCCTTCAGCCTGGCGATGGTTGCCAGGCCGTCACCGCGCAAAGCCAGGGGGGCAATCTCGGCATTCTGGCGCTGCGGTTGATCGGGATACAGGGCGGCCTGGCTGGTCACGCTGTTGGGGGTCAACGCGGGCGGCTTGAGCTTGCCACCGTGAACACCCAAGTCAGCCGGCGCCTTGCCCTGCAGCAAGCCGGCCTGGCCCGCAGCGATGGCAGCCACGACCACCACGAACAACAGGGTCACCCCCCATTTCACGATCGACATTCGGGTACTCCGGTGCAAGCAGAAACCGAGATGATAGTGACAGTTGGGCTGCCGCTTGGCCGTGCGCGTTGCTGCCCGAGTTGGCCTGCGCCAGCGGTGTTTGCCCTGCGTAGGCGGCCTTGTGGTTCGGGCGATGATGAAGGGTCGGGCCCGCCGGGCCCACCGACAAGACTTGCGATGAAGGCGCCGACATGACCACTGCCGCCCACCTGTCCTGGCCCGCCACCGGCGTGGCCTTGGTCACGCTGGACAACCCGCCACGCAACTTCGGCAACAACGAGCTGGCGGCCCGGATCCTGGCCAGCGTGACCGAGGCCGACAAAGCGGGCGCGTCGGTGGTGGTGCTGGCGTCGGACCTGCCGGGCATCTTCATCTCGCACTGGTCGCTGGCGGCCCTGGTCGATGGCTACAGCCGGCCGCCGGGCGGGCCGGCCCGGGCCCGCCCGCCCGGGCTGTTCGATGTGCTCGAGACCTTGCCGGTGGTGACGATGGCCGCCAACAACGGCCAGGCCTGGGGCGGCGGCGCCGAACTGTCCTGGGCCTGCGACCTGCGCATCGCGGCCGAATCCGCCACCTACGGCCAGCCCGAGGTGGCGCTGGGCATCATCCCGGGCGGGGGCGGCACCACCCGGCTGGAGCGGCTGGTCGGCAGCACCCGCTGCATGGCGATGGTGCTGGACGGCCGTCCGATCACGGCGCAGCAGGCGCTGGCCATGGGCGCGATCAACCAGGTGGTGCCCGACGCCGAGTTGCGTGCGCAGGCCATCGCCTGGGCCGCTCACATCGCGCAGTGGCCGCGTGCGGCCCTGGCGGCCGCCAAGCGTGCACTGGTGGAGGGCCGTGACCTGCCGTTGGCTGCAGCCCGGCGCAACGAGGTGCAGATTTTTTCGGAGACGGCCCGGCGCGCCGATGCGCTGGACCGCATGGCTGCGGCGCAAGCCCGTTACGACGCGGGCGCCGATTCCTACGAGGCCATCGGCCTGCCCCGGCCATCCGGCCCGACCAGCCCGACCAGCCCGACCAGCCCAACTGCCTGAGGAGACACCCGCATGGCCAATACCCAGCCACTCAAACTGATCAACATCGCCCGCCGCTACAAACACATCACGCCGGTGCCGCGCATGCCCAATTTTGCTGCCTGGATCGACGGCGTCGACCTGACCCAGCCGATGAGCGAGCCGGTCAAGGCCGAGTTGCGCCAGGCGCTGTGGGATTTCGAGGTGATCTTCTTCCGCCCGCAGACCATCACCCCGGCCCAGCATGTGGCGCTGGCGTCGGTGTTCGGGCCGCCATCGGCCGGCTCGTACTTCGAGCGCAAGCCCGGCGCGCCCGAGCTGGAGATGATCGTCTCCGACCGCGAGCACCCGCCGTCGATCGACAACTGGCACACCGACATCAGCTGGAAGCCGAAGCCGCCGTTGGGCACCGCGATCCAGATCACCGTGACGCCGCCGGCCGGTGGCAACACCTGCTGGAGCAGCACCAGCAAGGCCTACGACTGGCTGTCGCCCGGGATGAAGAAGTACCTCGAAGGCCTGAGCGCCGTGCACAGCTGGGAGGTCTCGGGTTTTCGGGAGGCGCTGGGCCGGCGTGGCGACGAGGCGCTGATCGCCGCGATCAAGGCCTTCAAGCCAGTGGTTCATCCGGTGGTCCGCAAGAACCCCGATTCCGGTCGCAAATGCCTGTTTGTCAACGCCGACTTCACCCGCAACATCGTCGGCATCGACCGGCACGAGGCGCGGGGCATCCTGAACTTCTTGCTTGAATGGCTCAAGAAGCCCGAGTTCATGGTGCACCACCAGTGGGAGGCGGGCGGCATCGCGCTGTGGGACAACCGATCGACCCAGCACTACGCGCTGGCCGACTACTGGCCCCACCACCGGGTGAATCAGCGGGTGACTTTTGATGAGCCGGGCGCGGCGGCCGAGGCGACCTCCGTCAATCAACGGGTGCTTGGCGGCGCCAAGCTGCGCTGAGCGCGAGGCCCGCAGCGGCTGCAGTGGTGTCAGTGCGGCGCTGCTGCAGGCACTGTGGCGCCCGGCCCGTGGCCCGACATCTCGGCGCCGGCGTGCGGCGCCAGCCGCCGGTAAAACACCAGCGACAGCAGCGACAGCAGGCCGACCGCGACAAAGGCCCGGCCAAAGTCCACCGCCAGCAGCTGGCTGCGGGCGTCG
>JBBRZR010000585.1:0-2683 GCA_038236495.1 Burkholderiales bacterium | reverse complement strand
GATTTGAATGCCAGTCGGGCCTGGGTCAGTGTGGGTCTTCGATGAGCACGTCATAGGGGCCGCTCTCACCCCACTTGAAGGTCAGCCGCCACTGGTCGTTGATTCGCACATGCCAGGCGCCGTCGTATTCCTTCAGGTCATTGCCTGGAGGAGCCTTCATGAAACTCACCGAGGGCGCCGCGTCGAGCTGTGCCAGTTTGCGCTCAGCTACGCTCTTGATGTTGACGAACCGGCGACACTTGCCGGAGGTGAACAGACCCTCCGTGTCGGGGCAGGCGAACGACTGGATTGGCATGAAGAGATTCTACCTGTTAACCGGTTAACAGTCAATTCGACGAAAATGAACGCTGGCGCAAAGAGGCCTCAGCGACGCGCGGTTCACCCTGCTCGGTGGACTGCCCGGAACCTGCCGTTCGCGAGCGGCAGGTTGTGGCCGAGAGCGCCAGTCCGTTACCGCAGCCGTGAGCTGACGTTCGTTGCCAGTGCCAGCGCGAGCAGTGCCGCCCAGCGCCAAGTCAGTTGGCAACGTTTATTTACGCCAGCCCGATCGGTTGGCAAATTTGTTGACCCGTTGGTAACTTTATTCTGCGGAACCCGCGGTGCCCTCAACGCACCCGGATCAACCCCTCCTGCGCCACGCTGGCCACCAGCCGGCCGTCGCGCGACCACAGGCTGCCGCGGCAAAAGCCGCGTGCACCCGACAGCGAGGGCGAATCGCTCTGGTACAGCAGCCACTCATCGAAGCGGAAATCGCGGTGAAACCACATCGCGTGGTCCAGGCTGACGCCCTGCACCGCCGGCTGGGTGAAGTTGAGCTGGTGCGGCAGCATCGCCACCCGCATCAGGCTCCAGTCCGAGGCATAGGCCAGCAGCGCCTGGTGCAGCCGCGGGTCGTCAGGCAGCGCGGCGGCGGCACGCAGCCAATGCAGCGCGTACGCCGGCCTGGCCTCGGGCGCCAGCAGGTCCATCGGGTTCACCGCACGCAGGTCCACCGGCTGCGGCGCCTGCAAAAAAGTCCGCATGCGCTCGGGCAGCTGGTCGGCTATCGCACGCTGGCGCAGGTGCTCGTCCACCAGTTGCTCGGGCGGCGGTGCGTCGGGCATCGTGCCCTGGTGGGCCGGCCCGCCTTCGCGCTTGTGGAACGACGCCGACATGTGGAAGATCGCCTGGCCGTGTTGGATCGCCACCACCCGCCGGGTGGCAAAGCTGCCGCCATCGCGGATGCGGTCCACCTCGTAGACGATGGGCACCGCCTTGTCGCCGGCCCGCAAAAAATAGCCGTGCAGCGAGTTGACCGACTGGCTGTCGGCCACGGTGCGCGCTGCCGCCATCAGCGCTTGGCCCAGCACCTGGCCACCAAACACCGCCGGGCTGCCGATGTCGCGGTTCTGGCCGCGAAACAGGTTGTGCTCGAACTGCTCCAGCGTCAGCAGGTCCACCAGATCGCCCAGTGCCTGGGTGGGATCGTCGGTCGGGCGTCGGGCTGGGTTTTCGGGCCCGTCGGGGCTGTCGGCGGGGTCGGTGGGCAAGGTGGGGGCTGGCAGCGTCATCGTGGCCGGATTGTGCCCACCGCACCGGTCTGGTCGCGGCCCGCGGCCTGCGCCAAAATCAGCCGCTGATGCCTGAATCCGCCGCCACCCCTTTTGCCCTGCCCGCGACGCGCCAGGATGGCGCCCTGCAGTCGGGCAAGCTCAACCCGCCGCTGACCACCGCCACCCAGGTGAGCCGCGACGCGGTGTGCGACCGTATCCAGGCCGCTGGCCCGGTGCGGCTGGTGCTGGTGCGGGCGCCGGCCGGCTTTGGCAAGACCACGGCCATGGTGCAGGCGCGCGACCGCCTGGCCGCAGCCGGCGTGGCCACCGCCTGGCTGACGCTGGAGCGCACCGACAACGATGTTTCGCGCTTTCTGCGCTGCCTGCGCCAGGCGGTGGCTCAGATCGTGCCCGACGCCCCCGCCAGCGAGGCGCCACTGGCTGTGCTGGAGTCGCTGGCCGGCCACGCCGCGCCTTTTGCGCTGTTCCTGGACGACTTCGAGCTGATCACCGAGCCGGCGGTGCTGGGGCTGCTGCGCGAGATCATCGACCACCTGCCGCGCCGCGGCCAGCTGGTGCTGGGCTCACGCAGCCAGCCCGACCTGGGGCTGGGCCGGTTGCGTGCCACCGGCCAGCTGCTGGAGATCGACACCGAGCACCTGCGCTTCAGCCTGGCCGAGACCCAGCGGTTCTTTGCGCTGCGCAGCCCGGCAGGCGTGGCGCCGGACATCGCCGCCAGCGGCTCGGTCGAGATCCTGGCCCACCTGGGCGACCTGCACCGCAAAACCGAGGGCTGGATCGCCGCGATCTGGCTGGCCTCGATGGCGCTGGACGCGGTGCAGCACCGGCACGGCTCGGTGGCCGGTTTTGTCGCCCAGTTCTCGGGCAGCGACCGGGCCGTGGCCGACTTTCTGGCCGAGGACGTGCTGGAGCGGCAAAGCCCCGAGATCCGCGACTTTCTGCTGCGCACCAGCGTGCTGCGCCACCTCAACGCGCCGCTCTGCCAGGCCCTGAACCCGCGCAGCGATGCACGGCGCATCCTGGCCCAGCTGGACGCCGCCAACCTGTTCATCACACCGATTGCCGACAGCCCGGCGCCCGCCAGCGCCGCCCCCACCGCCACCATCGCCACCACCGCCATCGCCGAACGT
>JBBRZR010000584.1:0-2685 GCA_038236495.1 Burkholderiales bacterium | reverse complement strand
TGGAGAAGTTGGCGCTGTTGAGGATCGCGTTCTGTAGCGCGCCGGTCTTGAGCAAGGCTTCCTGGCGCTGCAACTCGCTGATGCCGTCGACGCGTTCGGGGTCGTTGCTGGAGGCGGTGTCGAGAAAGTTCGGGGCGGCGGTGTCGATCAGGGCAGTCTCCATCGGATACGCCAGCGGCCCGGCGGGAAACTGCACTTGTCGGGGCGACACCACAGGCGATCAGCCAAGCAGGCCAAACGGGCGCCAGTTTGCAGACCCGGTTAAACATCATGCTTGCAGACCGATTGTCCGCCGTCTGTGCGATGGCCCACTTAGCGCATGCCGTCGCGACCACCCGGCTTAAGGCCAGGCGATGCAGAAATCCAGGCTACAATTCTGGGTTGTTGCCGGTGTAGCTCAGTTGGTAGAGCAGCGCATTCGTAATGCGAAGGTCGGGAGTTCGACTCTTCTCACCGGCACCACCTCACGCGCTAACTGAATCAATCAATTTGCGATGAAGCCAACGCCCCGCCAGTCGGGGCGTTTTGCTGTCTGGTCCGTCCATACCTGCGCTGTATCGCCCGCGGCCCAGCAATGTGTACCAGCGCCAGCGACCGAACACGTCGGCCAGCGTAATTGTCGCCAACCACCCTCACGGAATTTGCTGACGGACTGTTTGGGCTGCCCGCCATGGTGATGGCACACCAACTGACCAAATACGGGTCAGCCGTTTGACGCGGTGCATGCCCAGCTGCGCGTGGTTCGGGCCAATCCGTCACCTCCTCACGGCGCCGCCTGCCACGGCGTCACGCTCAGCCGCAATCCCACCGCATGCAACACCTTGGTCACGGTGTCCAGGGTCGGATTGCCGTTCTCGCTCAGGGCGCGAAACAGGGTCTTGTCGCCTACGTCGGCGCGGCGGGCCAGTTCGGCCATGCCGTGCGCCTCGGCAACTTGGCGCAGCGCCAGCAATAGCGTGGACGGGTCTTCCAGTTCGATGACGGCATCGAGGTAGGCGGCAGATTCTTCGGTGTCTTTCAGGCTTTGAAGCAAGGATGCTTCATAGCTACTGTCTCGCGGTGCGTTCATGGCTTGCCCCATTGCTTCCAGTCGTCCAGATACCCGATAGCTTGCCGGATGGCGCGGACTTGGTCGCCCTTGTCGCCACGCACCAGCAGCAGCAGCAGCACACGGCGGCCAGCCAGCGCGCACACGAAAACGTCAGGCAGCGGGCATCGGTTCGCGCCCTTCTATGGCCATTCGGGCAATGAACCCTGAGCGGGTTTCGCCAGCGCTGCGGGCGCGTGCGTCCAGACGGTGCAACACGCGGCGCGGCAGACTGATATTCACCCGCTCCAGCGTGTCATCGAGCATGGCGGGGTCCACCTTGACGAGCGCCCACAGCCAGCCTTCAAACTCCGGATGTGTGGCGCGCAGGGCCTCGATGTGGCTGGGCTCGGGGATGCCTTGCCCAGCGTCCAGGGCGGTCGCAATCCAGGCGGTCACGCCGTCCTCGGCTTGAATCAGCGCCTCTTCCAGGGTGTCGCCAGCCGAGAAACAGCCGGGCAGGTCGGGCACCACAACACCCCACGCGGTGGCGTCGGTGCCGGGTTCGATGGCGATGGGGTAACGCATGGGTTCACCTCTCAGATGCCGGCTTGTCGCCGTATGACCTTGACCAACCCCGGACCCAAATCCTTCTTCGGGTGCGGGACCACCACGATGCCGGGCCGCTCGGGGTTCTTGAACACATGGTGCGAACCATTTACCCGGTCCAGCACCCAGCCGGCTTGCCGCATTTCGCGTATCAGGTCAGCAATGATCATTGGTGTGTACCGTACACATTCAAAGCTTGTTGGACAAGTGGATGACTGTTGAACTGTCCCGTGCAGAGCTACGGTTGCCGCCCGGTGGCAACAATGCGCAGGGCAACTGGTGCGGCAGCGGTCGGGACGAACACCACCCCGGCCAAACTCAGTATGTGGTCTTCGATGCGTTGCAGAAACGGGCGCAGGGCATCGACGATGCGAGGCCGGTAACCCTCGGCGGTGGCGCTGGGGCGATGGCCCATCACCTGCGCGATGGCGCCGGCCGGGGCGCCGGCAGCCTCGCCCAGCAGCGAGAACGAACGGCGCAGGCCGTGCAGGGTCAGCGCATCCATGCCGGCCCCTTGCAAGGCTCTTTCATGGCTAGAGCGCGGGTCAGCGATGCGGCCCGACTTGCTGGCGCTGGCAAACACAAACGGGCTCGGTCTGCCGTCGGCGCCCTTCCCTCTGGGCAGGCCGGCCAGCAGCCACGCCAAGTAGGAGGTAAGCGGAATGGTGCGGGCGTCGCCCACCTTGTCGGCGATGGTCAGCTTGTTCCACTTGCAATCCACGTCGGCCCATTTCAGCGCGGCCATTTCCTCGCGGCGAGCGCCGGTCAGCACCAGGGCGCGCAAGTAGGTCGACGCGGTCGGGTTGGACAGTTGCGCTACGCCAGCCCACCAGCCGGGCACTTGGGCGGCTCCCAGGGCGTCGGTGCGGCGCTTCATTTCGGGCAGGTTATCCATGATGGCCGGCGCTTTGCCGGCGTCACGGTCCACCCAGGCGCGGTACTCTGGCTGGCTGGCGCACCAGCGTAGAAATCCTCGGAACATCATCAGCGCCCGGGTGGCTTGGTGCTTGCTGCGGCGGCTCTCGACGTTGAACCAGACTGTCAGCCGA
>JBBRZR010000583.1:0-2686 GCA_038236495.1 Burkholderiales bacterium | reverse complement strand
CGCGCGTTCTCCAGCCAGTACGACGCATTTTTGCGCGGCACCGCCACGCTCTCAGCCGCCCAGACCCGCGGCCTGGCGCTGTTCAACAGCCCGGCCAAGGGCAACTGCGCGGCCTGCCACCCCTCAGCCAAGTCGGCGGACGGCAACCCGCCGCTGTTCACCGACTTCAGCTACGACAACCTGGGCGTGCCGCGCAATCCGGCAATCGCCCGCAACGCCGATCCGGGCTACTTCGATCTGGGCCTGTGCGAGCGGCCCGGGCTGGCCCAGCGCACCGACCTGTGTGGTTCTTTCAAGGTGCCGTCGCTGCGCAACGTGGCGCTGCGCCGGGCCTACTTTCACAACGGGCGCTTTGCCACGCTCAAGGACGCGCTGACGTTTTACGTGCAGCGCGACACCCAGCCGGAGAAGTGGTACGGGCGGGCAGCCGACGGCAGCGTAGAGAAGTTCGACGACCTGCCGCCAGCCTTGCGCGGCAACGTCAACACGACCGAGGCGCCCTACAACCGCCGGCCCGGTGACGCGCCGGCCCTGAGCGACGCCGAGATCGACGACGTGATCGCCTTCTTGAAAACCTTGAGCGACGGCTACCGGCCTTGAACCGCCAGATCTGCCCACGCCACCCCAGCCTCAGCCAATTTCCCCTCCGGAGCGCCCCCATGACCCCGCAAAAACCGCTGACGCTGCCAGTCCGCACCCTGATCGCCGCCACCTTGGCCCTGGCCGCCGGCGCTGCGCTGGCGCAGTCCGCCACCGAGGCCGCGCTGGCGGCGCGGCTGGACCTGCTGGCCACCGAGCTGGCAGCAGTCAAGGCCCAGCTGGCCGTGATGCAGCAGCGTGGTGCGCTGACGCCGGCCATCTCGCCAGCCCCGGCAGCGGTGGCGCTGCCCGGCGCCGCCGTGGCCGCCGGTACGGGCCCTGGCGGCACGGCCGCTGCAAGCGCCGCGGCCCCGTTGGCCAGCGCCTTTGATGCCGCCCCCAGCGCGCCGGCTGGCCCGGCCACGGTGATCACCAGCTACGGTGAGATCAACTACAACCGGCCGATTCATGCGCCGCAAGACGCCCAGGCCGACGTGCGGCGCTTTGTGCTGGGCTTCCAGCACCGGTTCGACGAGCGCACCAAGCTGGTCACTGAGCTGGAGGTCGAGCACGCGGTGTCCTCGGCCAGCGACAAGGGCGAGGTCGCAGTCGAGCAGGCCTACATCGAGCGCCAGCTCAGCCCGTTGCTGGCGCTGCGCGCAGGCCTGTTCCTGATGCCGGCGGGTCTGCTCAACGAAAACCACGAGCCGACCGCGTTTTACGGGGTCGAGCGCAACTTCGTCGAGACCGCCATCATCCCCAGCACCTGGCGCGAGGGTGGCCTGCAGCTGGTGGCCAGTTTCGACAATGGCCTGACCGCCCAGGGTGGCCTGAGCACCAGCTTTGATCTGAACAAATGGGATGCCAGCGCGAGCGAGGGCCGCGAATCGCCGCTGGGGTCCATCCACCAGGAGCTGTCGCAGGCGCGCAGCCATGACCTGGCGGTGTTCGGCGCGCTGAACTGGCGCGGTGTGCCCGGCCTGCTGCTGGGCGGCTCGCTGTTCTCGGGCCAGGGCACCCAGGGCCGGGCCACCACCACCGCCCGCATCACGCTCTGGGACGCCCATGCCCGTTGGACACCCGGCCGCTGGGACTTGTCCACCGTCTACGCCCGCGGCGGCATCAGCAACAGCGCCGCACTCAACGCGCCGCTGGTGGGCAACCCCACCTTGATCCCCAAGTCCTTTGACGGCTTTTATGTCCAGGGCGCCTACAAGCTGTGGTCGCACGGCGACTACGCGCTGTCGCCGTTTGTGCGCTGGGAGCGCTTCAACACCGCCAGCGCCTATGCCGACCTGGGCGCCGGCCTGACCCCGGCCGCGGCCCGGGCCGAGCAGGTCACCACGCTGGGTGCCAACTTCGTGGTCTCGCCCGGGGTGGTGCTCAAGGCCGACTGGCAGCGCTTCCGCGAGGCGCCCGACCTGGACCGGGTCAACCTCGGTCTGGGCTGGAGCTTTTGATGCGCTTCACCGTGCTGGCAAGCGCGCTGGCGGGCACGGCGGCGGCGCTGGCGCCGGCCCCTGCTTTTGCGGTGGACTACCTCAGCGCCGATCAGGCGGCGCGGCTGATGTTTCCGGACGCCGAAACCTTTGAGCTGCGGCGGCTGACGCTGGACGCCGCCCAGCTGCAGCAGCTGGACGCGCAAGGCGTGCGGGCGCGCTCTGCCGGCTGGACGGTGCGGCTGGCGCAACGTGCCGGCGTGCTGCAGGGTTTTGTGGTGGCCGACGAGGTGGTCGGCAAGGTCGAGTTGATCAGCTACGCGGTGGCGGTCGGGTTGGACGGCGCGGTGCGGCAGATCGAGATCCTGTCTTATCGCGAGAGCCACGGCCACGAGATCCGGTTGCCGGCCTGGCGCCGGCAGTTTGTCGGCAAGGGCACGGGCGCGGCACTGCGGGTGGGCGAGGACATCAACAACATCAGCGGCGCCACGCTGAGCTGCAACCACGTCACCGACGGGGTGCGCCGTATCGTTGCGGTGCTGGCACTGGCGCGCCGCGCCGGCGCGCTGTGATGGCCAGCACCACCGCGCCGCCGGTGCTGCGACGGGCCCGGCCCCTGCTGGGTACCGTGGTGGACATCGGCCTGTGCTGGCCGGCCGGCGGGGTTG
>JBBRZR010000582.1:0-2706 GCA_038236495.1 Burkholderiales bacterium | reverse complement strand
CGCCAGGCCAGCTCTTGCACAAACTTGTGCTCGATCGGCAGCGCATGGCGGGCGGCGGCCAGCGCGGCCACCTCGGGCAGGTTGAGCAGGCCGTGCGTCAGATAAGGCGACAAATGCGTGACCGCGCCGTCCAGGTGGTTGCGGCTGCTGGCGTAGGACTGGGTGCGCATGGCACCCAGACCGGCCAGCGCGGCGGCCCGGGTGGGTGGGAAGCTGGGGTTCATGGCGCTCTCGGCAAAGTCGGTGAAGGGTTGGCGCTCAGGCCGGGTCGAGCAAGCCGCCGCGGATCGCCTGCGCCCGCTCGGCAATGGCAGCACGCTGGTCTTCGGACAGCCGGGACAGGTTCTTGACCTGCAGGGCCATCCGCGGATTGCGCGCCAGGCGGGCGTCGTGCCGGGACAAAAAATCCCAGTACAGCGTGGTGAACGGGCACGCATTGTCGCCGGTGGACGCGGCCGGATCGAAGCGGCAGCCGGCGCAGTGGTTGCTCATGCGCTGGATGTACTTGCCGGTGGCAGCGTAGGGCTTGCTGGCCATCAGGCCCACACCCTCGGGCAGACCGGCAGCCGGCCCGCCATCGGCAAACTGGCTCATGCCCAGCACGTTGGGCAACTCCACCCATTCCACCGCGTCAACATAGACCGCCAGATACCAGGCGTGCACCGCCTGCGGCCGCACGCCCAGCAGCAGCGCGTACAGGCCGGTGACCATCAGGCGCTGGATGTGGTGGGCATAGCCGTGCTGCAGCGTCTGGCCGATGGCGTCGCGCAGGCAGGCCATCGGCGTGTTGCCAGTCCAGTAAAAAGCGGGCAGCGGCTCGGTGGCCTGCAGCGCGTTGAGCTGGGCATATCCCGGCATGCGGGTCCAGTAGATGCCACGCACGTACTCGCGCCAGCCCAGCACCTGCCGGATGAAGCCCTCGGCGGCGGCCAGTGGCACGGCGCCGCTGCGGTAGGCAGCCTCGGCGCGGGCCACCACCTCGCGCGGCTGCAGCAGCTTCAGGTTCATCGCCGCCGACAGGTGGGCGTGGTACAGCCAGGGCTCACCCTGCCACATCGCGTCCTGCCACTGGCCAAAGGCGGGCAGGCGCTGGGTGATGAAGTCGTCCAGCACCTGCAGCGCCTGGTCGCGGGTGACGGGCCAGCCGAAGCTGTCGGCCTGGCCCGGGTGGCCGGCAAATCGGCCGTTGACCAGCGCCATCACCTCGGCGGTGATCGCATCGGGCGCAAAGCGGGTGGGCGGCGGCACGGCGCCCGGGCCGCTGCGGCCAAAGGCGCCGCGGTTCTCGGCATCGAAGTTCCATTGCCCGCCCTCGGGCTGGCTGGGGTCGGCGCGGTCCATCAACACGCCGTGGCGGCGGCGCTGCTCGCGGTAAAAGTACTCCAGCCGCAGCTGTTTGCGGCCCTCGGCGTGGGCGCTGAAATCGCGCACGGTGGTGAAGAAGTGCCGGTCGTCGAGAACCACCAGCGCCAGGCCGGTTGCGGCCGCCACCCCGCGCAGCGCCTGCAGCACCCGCCAGTCACCGGGCGCGGTCATGCGCAGTGCGGTGGGCTGGTGCAAGGCGATCGCGGCGGTCAGCTCACCGGCCAGCGTGCCGGTGTTGACGGGGTCGTCCAGCCGGCGGTAGTCCAGCGGCAGGCCGTCGGCCTGCAGCGCAGCGGCAAAGTGGCGCATCGCCGACAGGAACAGCACCGTGCGCTGCTTGGCCGACCAGACCTGGGTCGATTCCTCGGCCACCTCGGCCATCCAGACACAGTCCTGCACGGGGTCGAAGCCGTCGAAGGCCGACGCGCTGCGGTCGAGCTGGTCGCCCAAGACGATCACCAGGTGGCGCACCGGGTGCAGAATCGGCAAAGCCGCCGGGTCAGGGCTCATCGGCTGGCGGTGCTGGCGCCGCGGCGGCGGCAGGCGTCCGAGCAGTAGCGCACCTCGGCCCAGTTTTTTGCCCAGGCCTTGCGCCACACCATCTCGCGGCCGCAGGCCACGCAAAGCTTGCGCGGCAGTGCCTGTTTGTTGCCCTTGAAGCCCGACACAGTTGCCATTTCAATATTGTCGTGCAGCGCAGCCTGCTGACACGCCGCTGTCAGCAGCCCCTGGGCAGCCCGCAGGGCTGGTGCAATGCAGATCGAGGACACACCTGCAGTGAGCTCCACCCCTACGGCCCCCACCGGCCAAGTCGCCCGCCAAGGGCTGGAGATCCCGGGACACCGCCCACGCGATCAACAACACCGGACCCACCGCGCTGCGCTACCTGGCGATCAGCAGCGAGGACCCACCCGTGATCTGCGACGACCCGGACAGCGGCAAGTTCGGCATCTTCGATGCACCCGAGCCCGTCGCCGCGGCGGCGGCTGCGGGCGCTACGGCCCCAGCCTTCCGCTTCATCAGCCGGCCCGGCCAGCCGCTCGACTGCTGGGACGGCGAGTAGCGGCCTACGCCTGCCCGCCCGAGCCCGCCATGGCCGGCTTGCCCACCCGGAAATGCCACCACGGCAGCGCCTGGGTCAGCGACAGCACCTCGCCGCTGCGCGACGGCGCGTAGCCCGGCAAGCCGGCCAGCGCCGCCGGCCAGGCCGGGCTTTCCAGCGCCTGGCGCAGTTTGGCCACTGCCGGATGGTCCAGCGCGTCTTTCAGGCAGACCAGGTAGTAGTCCTCGGCGATCAGCGGGATGAAGTCCAGGCCAAACTGCGCCGCCGCCGCCTCGATG
>JBBRZR010000581.1:0-2715 GCA_038236495.1 Burkholderiales bacterium | reverse complement strand
TGGCGGCCAGATCATCAGCTCGGCCGCCGATATTCGCGACGCTTACGCCACTGGGCGGGGCAGCCTGAAGGTGCGCGCGCGCTGGAAGATCGAGGACCTGGCGCGCGGCCAGTGGCAGCTGGTGGTGACCGAGCTGCCGCCGGGCACCAGCAGCCAGAAGGTGCTCGAAGAGATCGAGGAGTTGACGAATCCCAAAGTCAAGGCCGGCAAAAAGGCCTTGTCGGCCGACCAGACCCAGCTCAAGGCCAGCATCCTGGCGGTGCTCGACGCCGTGCGGGACGAATCCGGCCGTGAGGCCGCTGTGCGCCTGGTGTTCGAGCCCAAAAGCCGCACGGTGGAGCAGGGCGAGTTGATCACCCAGCTGCTGGCCCACACCAGCCTGGAGACCAGCGCGCCGATCAACCTGACGATGGTCGGCGGCGACGGGCGGCCGACGCAAAAGTCGCTGCGCCAGATGTTGGTCGAGTGGCTGGCCTTCCGCGAGGCGACGGTGTCGCGCCGTACCCGGCATCGGCTCGACAAGGTGCTGGCGCGCATCCACATCCTCGAAGGCCGGGCGCTGGTGCTGCTCAACATCGACGAGGTGATCCGCATCATCCGGCAGAGCGATGAGCCCAAGCCAGCGCTGATAGCCCGCTTTATGCTGAGCGACCGGCAGGCCGAGGACATTCTTGAAATCCGCCTGCGCCAGCTGGCGCGGCTGGAGGCCATCAAGATCGAGCAGGAGCTGAAAAGTCTGCGCGAGGACCAGGCCAAGCTCGAAGAGATCCTGGGCAGCCCGGCGGCGCTCAAGCGCTTGCTGATCCGCGAGATCGAGGCCGATACCAAGACCCACGGCGATGATCGCCGCACCCTGATCCAGACCGAGAAGCGCGCGGTGGCCGAGATCCGGGTGGTGGATGAGCCGGTGACGGTGGTGGTCAGCACCAAGGGCTGGGTGCGCGCACTCAAGGGCCACGAGGTGGACGCGGCCACCTTGCAGTTCAAGGCTGGCGACGCGGGCTACGGCACCTTTGCCTGCCGCAGTGTGGACACGCTGCTGGTGTTTGGCACGGCCGCCAAGGGCAGTGGCCGGGTCTACTCGGTGTTGGTCAGCGCGCTGCCGGGTGGGCGGGGTGACGGTCTGCCGGTTACCAGCCTGATCGACCTGGAGCCGGGCACCCAGCCGGCGCACTACTTTGCCGGCGCCGCGCAGACCACGTTGTTGCTGGCCAATTCCGGTGGGTTTGGCCTGCTGGCCCATGCCGCCGACCTTCAGGGCCGGCAAAAAGCGGGCAAGGCGTTTTTGACGCTGGAAGACGGTGAGCAACTGCTGCCGCCGGTGGTGGTGGCCCAGGCCCATCACCAGGTGGCCTGCCTGTCGGGCGACGGCCGGCTGCTGGTGTTTGCGCTGTCTGACCTGAAACTGCAGCCCAAGGGCGGGCGCGGCCTGACGCTGATGGACGTGGACGCCCAGGCGCCGCTGCTGTCGGTTGCGACGCTGGCTGAATCGGTGTTGGTTCAGGGCAGCGGCCGGGGCGGCAAGCCCAAGGACGAACTGGTCAAGGGCGTAGCCCTGGCAAGCCACCAGGGCAAGCGGGCGCGCAAGGGCAGGGCGGTGGATGGGCTGCAAAAGGTGTTGCGGCTGGTCTGACGGCCGGATCATGTCGCATGGCCGGTCCAGACGCGGATCCCGGTTCGGCACCTTGCAGCCCTGCGTTGCCCTTGCTACCGCACTTGCCGCCGCTGTGGCGCCAACGCGAGTACCGGCTGCTGTGGACCGGGCAGGTGGTCTCGACGCTGGGCTCACACGCCGCCGGCATCGTGATCCCGTTGCTGATCCTGGCGATGACCGGCTCACCGGCCGCGGTGGGCGTGGCCAGCGCGCTGGGCATCGTGCCCTATTTGCTGCTGAGCCTGCCGGTGGGCGCGCTGGTCGACCGCTGGAACCGCCGCCACCTGATGATCTGGAGCGACCTGGGCCGCGCCCTGGTCACGGCCAGCGTGCCGATTGCGCTCTGGCTGGACCGGCTGACGCTGACCCAGCTCTACATCGTCGCCGCGCTGAACGGCACGATGATGGTGTTTTTCAACCTGGCCGAGGTGGCGGCACTGCCGCGGGTGGTGGCCAAGTCGCAGCTGCCCCAGGCCACCGCGCAAAACCAGGCTGGTTTTGCCGGCGCCGAGATCGTTGGCCCGGCGCTGGGCAGCTGGCTGTTCCAGAGTGTGGGCCGGGCCTGGCCGTTTGTCGCGGATGCGCTGAGTTACCTGGTCTCGGCCACGCTGGTGTGGCGTTTGCGCACCAACTTTGCGCCGGCGCCCGCCACCGCGCCGCGCCATTTGCGCGCCGAAATGATGGAAGGCCTGCGCTGGCTGTGGCGCCAGCGGCTGGTGCGCACCATGGCGGTAGTCACGGGTGTCAGCAACTTTGTGGAAGCGGCGCTGCCGCTGCTGCTGATCGTCTCGGCCCAGCGCGCCGGTGCCGACGCGGCCAGCATCGGCCTGGTCTTCAGCTGCGGCGGTGTGGGCGGCGTGGCCGGTGCGCTGGTCAGCGGCTGGGTGATGCGGCGCTGGCGTTTTGGCAACATCATTTTTGTCACCCTGGCGTTGCAGGCGTTGTTGCTGGCCTTGCTGGGCCTGGCCAGCGGGCCATTGGCGCTGGGCATGGTTTACGGCCTGGTCATGTTGGTCGGGCCGATCTACAACGTGGTGCAGTTCAGCTACCGTTTGGCGCTG
>JBBRZR010000580.1:0-2715 GCA_038236495.1 Burkholderiales bacterium | reverse complement strand
CTCAAAACCTTCTGCACCCTGTCGCCCATCCCGGCGCTGAGCGCCTGGCTGCACCAACTGGCCAACCCGGCGCACGGTCCGGCGCACGGTCCGGCGCACAGTACGGCGCACAGTCCGACGCAAGACCCGCCCCACCCGGGCAGTGCCCTGGCCGGTCTGCCCGCGGCCGCCACCGAGCGTGCCCTGCATGCCCTGGCCGTGCTGCGTGAGGCCGCCGGTGAGGAGTTGCAGGCACTGAACCACGCCCACACCCTCAGCGCCCTGCCCGCCGCCGCGCACCATGCGCTCTGGCGCCTGGCGGCGCTGTACCTGGTGCACCGGTCGGCCCAGCCCGGCGGCGACCCGGTGGCGCGCTTCCACCTCGACAACGGTGCCCGGCTGGAGCGCCTCAACGCCCAGGCCAACCTCTCGGTCAAAGGCCTCAAGCAATCGGCCGGGCTGATGGTCAATTACCTCTACGATCTGACCCGTATCGAGTCCTGCCACGACCGCTTCGTGCAGGGCCGGGTGGTGCACTCCCGCGCCCTGTCGGCGCTGCTCTGACACCCGACCGGGCCACCGACCCGCAGGCCAGCGGGCTGCGCAGTTCAACAAATCCACACCACAACAGGAGACAAGATGACCCACACACCGACCTGCCAGCCCCTGGCGCACCCCCAGCCCCACCGCCGCAGCCTGCTGTCGGGCGCGGCTGTCACGCTGGCCACCGTGCTGCTGGCCGCCGCCCCGCTGGGGTCCGCACAGGCCCAGGCCTGGCCCACCAAACCGGTGACGGTCGTCGTGCCCTTCCCGGCCGGCGGTGGCACCGACGCCTTTGCCCGGCCGCTGTTTGCGGTGATGACCAAGAACACCGGCAAGCAGTTCGTGATCGACAACAAGGGTGGCGCCGGCGGCACCGTGGGCGCCAGCGTGGCATCGCGTGCCGCACCCGACGGCTACACCTTCTTCATGGGCGCGGTGCACCATGCCATTGCCCCGTCGATGTACCCCAAGCTGGACTACAACCTCGAGACCGACTTCATCCCGGTGGGCCTGATCTCCAGCGTGCCGCAGGTCATCGTGGTCAACCCGCAGCGGGTGCCGGTGTCCGACCTGAAGGGCCTGCTCGACTACCTGCGCAAGAACCCCGGCAAGCTGAACTACGGGTCGGCCGGCAACGGCACCTCGCATCACCTCGCGGGTGAGCTGTTCAAGCTGCAAACCAAGACCTTCATCACCCACATTCCCTACCGCGGCTCTGGCCCAGCGCTGCAAGACCTGATCGCCGGCCAGGTCGACATGATGTTCGACGGCCTGGGTTCGTCGGCCACGCACATCAAGAACGGCCGCATCAAGGCGCTGGCGGTGGCGTCGGACAAACGCGCACCGGGCTTTCCGGACGTGCCGACCAGCGCCGAGGCCGGCGTGCCCAGCTACCAGGTAGCCACCTGGTACGGCCTGTGGGCGCCCAAGGGCACACCACCGGCAGCCATCGCGGCGATGCAGGCCGAGATGAAGAAGGCGCTGGCCAGCGATGAGCTCAAGACCATCTGGTCCGGCCTGGGCGCCAACCCGCCCAACCTGTGGGGGCCGGATTTTGGCCAGTTCGTCGGCAGCGAGATCAAGCGCTGGGCCGAGGTGGTGAAAAGCTCGGGCGCCAAGCTGGACTGACGCGGCGCAGCACCCGCCTGCCCCTCATCCGCGCCCCATCCGCCCGACATCAGCCCGACATTCGCTCGACATTCGCTCGACATTCGCCAACCCGCCCATGACCACGCCGACCCAGCACAACCTGTTCGCCGCACTGCGCGCCGCCTTCCCTGCCGACCTGGACCAGGTGGCGATCGAGGTCGCAGACCCTGGCGTGGCCACTGCGGCCTACACCTGGCGCGACCTGGAGCGCGGCACCGCGATGCTGGCCAACCTGCTGGACGCGTTGGCCCTGCCCGCCGGCAGCCGGGTGGCGGTGCAGACCGAAAAAAGCGTCGAGGCGCTGATGCTGTACCTGGCGGTGCTGCGCGCCGGCCTGGTCTACCTGCCGCTCAACACCGCCTACCAGGCGGGTGAAATCGAGTACTTCATCGGCAATGCCGAGCCCGCGGTGGTGGTGTGCGCGCCCAAGCACTTTGCCTGGGTCAGCCGGATCGCGTTTTCAGCCGGCACCGCCCATGTCTTCACGCTGGGCGAGGCCCGAGACGGCAGCCTGCTGCAGCGCGCCGCCGCCCACAGCGACCAGCACACGCTGGCCGTCAAGCAAGCCGACGACCTGGCGGCCATCCTGTACACCAGCGGCACCACCGGACGCAGCAAGGGCGCGATGCTGAGCCACGGCAATCTGCTCAGCAACGCGCTGACGCTCAAGGACTACTGGGACTGGCAGCCCGGCGACGTGCTGATCCACGCGCTGCCGATCTTCCATGTGCACGGCCTGTTCGTGGCCTCGCACGGCGCGCTGATCAACGGCAGCAAGATGATCTGGTTCAGCCGATTCGACCCCAAGGCGGTGCTCGCCCGCCTGCCCGAGGCCACCGTCTTCATGGGCGTGCCCACGCTGTACGTGCGCCTGCTGGCCGAGGCCGGGCTGACACGCGAGGCCTGCCGCCCCATGCGGCTGTTCATCAGCGGGTCGGCGCCCTTGCTGGTCGAGACCTTCGACGCCTGGACGGCGCGCACCGGCCATGTGCTGCTGGAGCGCTACGGCATGAGCGAGACCGTGATGTTGACCAGCAACCCCTG
>JBBRZR010000579.1:0-2764 GCA_038236495.1 Burkholderiales bacterium | reverse complement strand
GTCGGTCAGGATGCGCTGGCGGCTGGCGCCCTTGACCTTGGTCTGGTCCAACGCCGCGTAGGCCTGCCACAGCGTGGATTCGTCCATCAAATGCGGCGGCGCATGCAGGGCGTCGGCCAGCGCCTTGATGTGCTCAAAGCTCAGCGGCGCCCGGGTGGGCCGGCTGTAGAGGATTTGCAGCGCGGTGATCTCATCGCGGTGCTGGGTGATGAAGGCCTCAAAACCCTGCACGATGCCCTGCGCCCGCTCGCGCGCAGCGGGGCTGAAGGCGGCCTCGATCACCCGGTCTTGGGTCACGCTGTCGATCACCAGCTCTTTGGTCGCCTTCAGGCCCAGCAGCAGGCTGCGCAGCGCCGGGTCCGCCAGCGGCAGCACGGCCTGGCGCAGGGCGGCGTCGGCCTCTTGCGGGCTGCGGTCTTGCACAGGATTGAGGGCCTGCACGATGGCGCTGGCGATCTGCCGGGCGCCCAGCCCGCCGCTGGTTTGCCGCACCTGGGCGCGCTCGGCCTCGCTCAGTTGCCCGTCCAGCCGGGCCAGGCGCACGGCCACGCTGCTCAGCACCTCGTCCTCCACATTGCCAAGACTGACGGCCTGCAGCAGCGCGGCGAAGGGCACGGTTTTTTTGGCGTCCATCGGCCGGCTGTCGGTCTTGTCGCGCTCGCACACGCCCACGCAATCGACGATGACAAAGCGGTCCTTGTGCACACCCTCGCCGGGGTTGACACCGCGCAGGTCGTCGTCGGGGATGATGCGCACGCCGCGGCCCTTCATCTGCTCAAAGTAGCTGCGGCTCTTGACGCTGCGCATGAAGACCACGATCTCCACCGGCTTGATGTCGGTGCCGGTAGCGATCATGTCCACCGTCACCGCGATGCGCGGGTAGTAGCTGGTGCGAAAGGCTTTGATCAGGTTCTCGGCGGTGTCGCCGGTGCTGCGGTAGGTGATCTTCTGGGCAAAGTCATTGCTGCGGCCAAACTCCTCACGCAGGATTTGCACGATGGCCTCGGCGTGGTTGTCGTCCTTGGCAAACACCAGGGTTTTGGGCAGCTCTTGCCGGGTGGGAAACAGATCACGCTGCCAGTTGTCGCGCAGCGTGCGGGCGATGGTGCGGATTTGGTCGGGCGTCTGCACCGTGCGGTCCAGCGCCTCGGGGGCGTAGTCGAAGTCGTCGTCCAGCTGCCAGTCGCGGCGGGCGCGGGTGGCCTTGTCGCGCACCTCCAGCCAGTAGCCGGCCTCTACCGTGGCGCCGGCCTCGGTCACGGCGGTGCGGATGCGGTAGACGTCATAGTTGACATTCACGCCATCGGCCACGGCCTGCGGGTGGCCGTATTCCATCACCAGGTTCTGGTTGAAAAAGCCGAAGGTCTGCTTGTTGGGCGTGGCTGTCAGCCCGATCAGGTGGGCGTCAAAGTACTCCAACACCTGGCGCCACAGGTGGTAAATGCTGCGGTGTGCCTCGTCGGTGACGATGACATCAAAGGTTTCGATCGGCACCAAGGGGTTGTAGCCAATCGGCTCGGGCTGCTTGAACAGCGACTCCACCGCGTCTGTGCTGCGCTCGTCGTCCTCATCGCTCAGCTCGCGGCCCTTGAGCAGGCTGAACATGCGCTGGATCGTGCAGATCGTGACCCGCGCGGTGCTGCCCAGCTGGTTGCCTTGCAGGTGCTGAACGATGAACTCTTCGCCAAACTTGTAGTTGTTGTAGGGCGAGGCGTAGGCGTCAAACTCCTTCTTGGTCTGGCGGCCCAGGTTGCCACGGTCCACCAAAAACAGCACGCGTCGCGCGCCGGCAAACTTGATCAGCCGGTAGATGAAGCTGATGGCGGTGAAGGTTTTGCCACTGCCGGTGGCCATCTGGATCAGCGCACGCGGTTTGTTGGCGGCCAGGCTGGCTTCGAGGTTGTGGATGGCCAAGACCTGCGCCGGCCAGAGTGCGTGGTCGCCCCAGGTGGTGACCAGCTCGGGCATGTGCTGCAGCCGCGCCAGAAAGATGGCGGGCGGCGCCATGGCCACATTGGGCACGGCATCCCCGGTGTTGAGCACGGTGCCGAGCGGCAGGGCCGCCAGCCACTGCGCCAGCATCTCGGGCCGGTGAAATGCAAACACGTTGCGGGCGCGGCGGATGGGGTCTAGCCCGTTGCTGAAGTGGGTCTCGATGCCGGTGGACTCATACAAAAACGGCAACGGCCGACTCCAGGCTGGCAGCGCGGGGGGCAGGCCCTGGGCGTAGCGGGTGGATTGGCCCTCGACCCCGGTGAGTGTGACGCCGGGCTTTTTGGCCTCGATCACGCCACAGGCGCGGCCGTCCACATAGAGCAGGTAATCAGCAAAACCAAAGCCGGCCTGCAGCGGAAACTCTCGCAGAGCTACGCCGCGGGCGGCATGCAGGTTGGCCTCGGCCATGTGCTGCACGGACCAGCCGGCGGCGGTCAGTAGCCGGTCGATCTCTTTTCGCGCAAGCTGTTCCGGATTTGGCACAGAAGCCCCTCACTTGGCCTTCACTTGCTCATGACCCAGCGCCGGCCCGCACCGTCTGAAGCGGCGGTTATCGGGCCGGCAGACGCACGGTCACACGTCGATATTCGCCGCCCTCAACGCATTCGACTCGATGAAATTCCGTCGCGGCTCCACCTCATCGCCCATCAGCATCGTGAACACCCGGTCCGCCTCGATCGCATCATCGATCTGCACCTTCAGCAGCCGGCGCACGGCCGGGTCCATCGTGGTTTCCCACAGCTGCATCGGGTTCATCTCGCCCAGCCCC
>JBBRZR010000578.1:0-2774 GCA_038236495.1 Burkholderiales bacterium | reverse complement strand
TGCGGATTTCGGTGATCGTGACCGCTCGTTTCGGTCGATCGTGACCGGTCGCCGCTGAGTCGTTGTGCGTTGGGTTTAGTGTACGTCACCGGTCACGATGGATCGGCAATTCTTGATTTTTCCTGCGGTTTGCGGCGCAGCGATTCGCCCTTCAGCGCGATGCGATGGGCGCGGTGCACGAGTCGGTCGAGGATGGCGTCGGCGACGGTGGGGTCATTGAGCCAGGCGTGCCAGTGTTCGATCGGCAACTGGCTGGTGATGATGGTCGAGCGCGTGGTGCTGCGATCATCGATCACTTCCAACAGGTCGTGACGGCCGGCCTGGTCGAGCGGCGTCATGCCCCAGTCGTCGAGCAGCAGCACATCGGTGCGGGCCAGTTGGGCGAGCAGACGACCAAAACTGCCATCGGCGTGGGCGATGCGCAGGGCCTCGGTCAGACGCGGTACGCGCTGGTAGAGCACCGAGAAGCCTTGGCGACAGGCCTGCTGGCCGAGCGCGCAGGCCAGCCAGGTCTTGCCCACGCCGGTCGGACCGGTAAGCAGCACGCCTTGGCCCTGGCGGATCCAGTCGCCGCCGGCCAGGCTCGCCACCAGACGCTTTTCCAGTCCGCGGCCGGGGCCGGTGTGGACATCTTCCAGACACGCATCGGCGTGCTTGAGCTTGGCCTGACGCAGCAATCGATCCAGCCGCCGCGAGTCGCGCCAGCTGCGCTCGCGATCAACGAGCAGGCCGAGCCGATCTTCGAAGGCCAGGTCCTCGCAGGCCGGCAGGATGCGTTGTTCCTCCAGGGCGCGGGCCATGCCGTCGAGCTTGAGGGTGCGTAACTGGTCCAGGGTGGTGTGCGTGAGCATGCAATCTCCTTCAGTGGGTGGTGGATGAGGTGAGGTAGTAATCGGGGCCACGCAGATTGTCGTGTTCCGGGCTGGTCCACTCCGGCGCGGTGGTGGTGGCGGTCGGCAGCGGTTGCCGATCCAGTCCGCCCTGCAGGATCGAGAGCACCGAGCGTCGGGTCAGCGAGCCGATCGCCCGGGCGCGGGCGCAGCCCGCCTCGAGGCGATCATTGCCGTAGTGGCGGGCCAGCGAGAGCAGACCCAGACAACTGCGGTAACCCATCTCCGGATGCGGCCGGGCGGTGAGCAGGTGCTCGACCAGGTGTTGAGTGGACGGCCCGATGTCGGCCGCCCAACGCAGGAACCGGCCCGGCGTCCATTCCAGATGCGCCCGATGCGCCGCCGGCATGTGCTCGGCAATGGTGCTGTGACCGCCCGCCCGGGCCGAGCGGGCATGGCTGGCTACGCGCCGGCCGCCATGCACGATCTCAACGGTCGTATCGGTCACGCGGGCTTCAACCTCGCGGCGCACCAGCGCGTGCGGCACGCTGTAGTAATGCCCGTCGATGTCCACGTGGTAGTCGATGTTGACCCGACAAACTTTGAACCGGGCGATCTCGTAGGGCTGTTCGGGCAGAGGCATCAGTGCCGGCCGGTCGATCGTCTCGAACCACTCGCAGCGATTGCCCGGCAGCTTCTTGAACGGCCGCATATTGAGCTCGATCAGCAGTTCGGCGATGGCGTGGTTGAGCGCGGCCAGCGTGAAGAACCTTTGATGCCGCAGGCGCGCCAGGATCCAGCGCTCGACCACCTGCACGCCGACCTCGACCTTGGCCTTGTCCTGCGGTCGCCGGGGCCGCGCCGGCAAGATGGCGGTGCCGTAGTGTTCGGCGCAGGCTTGCGTGGCCCGGTTGAGTTCGGGTTCGTAGCGGTCCGGGTTCTTGATCAGCGCCCGCGGATTGTCCGGTACAACCAGCGCCGGCACCCCGCCAAAGAACTGCAGTGCCTGGCTCAGGCCGCGCAGCCAGTCGGTCTGCGCCTCCCCCGCGGTCGCGCAGGCGTAGGTGTAGTTGGACGCGCCCAGCACCGCCACGAAGATGTGCGCCCGGCGCAGCTCGCCGGTATCGGGGTTGACGATCGGCATGGTCGGGCCGGCGTAGTCGATGAACAGCTTCTCGCCGGCCCGGTGCACCTGGCGCATCGAGCGCCGCAGCGAGCCAGTGTACTCGTGGTGGTGCTGGCAGAACTGCGTGTACTGGTAGGTCGCCAGCCCGGCATGGGCCTGGCTGTACTCCTGCCACAGCAACTGCAGGGTGACGCCCTTGCGGCGCAGTTCGCGGTGCACCCACGGCAGGTCGATGGCGGCGCGCTCGCCGCGCACCACCGCCGGCACCGGACACAGCCGCGCTGCAATCTGCGTCTCGTCCAGCCCGGCTATCGCCGCCCAGTCCAGTCCGGCGATCTGGGCCCGCAGCACGTACTTGCTGACCACGCCCTTGGACAGGCCCAGGGCCCGGCCGATCCGCTCGTGCGACAGGCCGCAGTCGAGCTTGAGTCGAAGAATTTCCTTGATGTTGCGCATGGCCACTCGCGGTGTCGGCATCGATTTCCCCAGAAACTGGGAAGGATGCTCCGTGGAAGTCATGCACAACGAACTCGGCGGAAGCGTGTTTCGGTAAGGTGTGACCGGTGATTTCGGAAACTGACCGAAATCGGTCACGATCAACCGAAACGGTCGGTCACACCTTACCGAAATGACCGGTCACGGCTTAGCGAAATGGGCGGTCACGATGGGCCGAAATACGCAGCACGTTCTCGTGCAGATCCAGATCCCGGGCCGCCTGGGCCACGCTTACGCCGCGTTCGCTAACCAGGCGTACTGCCTCAACCTTGAACTCGCTGGTAAATATCCGTCTTGTTGCCATTTGCCACCTCCGGTTTCAT
>JBBRZR010000577.1:0-2783 GCA_038236495.1 Burkholderiales bacterium | reverse complement strand
CGTGCGGATCTCGGTCATGAAAGCCCGCCCGGCGGCGGCCACCGTGGCGCGGGGCTCGGCGTGCAGTATCTGCACCAACCGGGACCCGATCACCACCGCATCCGACACCCGGCCCACGGCCTGGGCCGTGACGGCATCACGAATGCCGAAGCCTACCCCAACCGGCACCTTGACATGGGCGCGAATCCGTGGGACCGCCTTGGCCACCGCGTCGGTGTCGAGGTGGCCAGCACCGGTCACGCCCATGAGCGAGACGTAGTAGACGTAGCCAGTGGCGATGCGACCCACCTCCTTGATGCGCGCTTCGGTCGAGGTGGGGGCCAGCAGGAAGATCAAATCCAGCCCGGCAGCTTTCAGGTCAGCGGCAAAAACCTCGCATTCCTCGGGCGGGTAATCGACCACCAGCAGGCCATCGACGCCGGCCTCCGCCGCATCGCGGATGAAGGCGCCCGCACCGTGTTTCTGGTCATAGCGCTCGACCGGGTTGGCATAGCCCATCAGCACCACCGGCGTGGCAAGGTTGACGGCGCGAAAGCCCCGCACATAGCCCAGTACCTGCGTCAGGCCGATGCCGCGGGTCAATGCACGCTCGCTGGCCTGGGCGATCACCGGGCCGTCGGCCATCGGGTCGGAAAACGGCACGCCCAGTTCGATGATGTCGGCGCCGCCGTCGGCCAGCGCCAGCATGATCTCGGTGGTGGCGTCGGCAAACGGGTCACCGGCGGTGACGTAGGGGATCAGCGCCTTGCGGCCCTGGGCCTGGAGCGCCTTCAACGTGGCAGCAATGCGGCTCATCGGGTGAACTCCACAGTCTGCGCGCCACCCTTGACGGTCTGGCCCTTGCAGGATGGCCGGCAGTAGAAATCGGCCCCCGACAGGTCGGCCACGGTGCCGATGTCCTTGTCGCCCCGGCCCGACAGGTTGACCAGCAGGTGCTGGTCGGGCCGCAGGGTGGCGGCCAGCTTCATCGCATAGGCCACCGCATGGCTGGATTCGAGCGCCGGAATGATGCCCTCGCTGCGGCACAGGCGGTGAAAGGCGGCCAGCGCCTCGTCGTCGGTGATGCCCACGTACTCGGCCCGGCCGATGTCCTTCAGGAACGCATGCTCAGGGCCGACGCCGGGGTAATCCAGCCCGGCCGAGATCGAGTGCGTCTCGGTGATCTGGCCGTTGTCGTCCTGCAGCAAATAGGTGCGGTTGCCGTGCAGCACGCCCGGTGAGCCTTTCATCAGGCTCATCGAATGCTTGCCGCTGTCGGCGCCCAAGCCGGCGGCCTCGACGCCGATCAGCCGCACGTTCTCAAACGGGATGTAGGGGTAGAAGATGCCCATCGCGTTGCTGCCGCCGCCCACGCAGGCGATCACCGCGTCGGGCTGCGCATCCATCCGCCCCCCCAGTCGGCCGATCTGCGCCGGCATCTGCACCACGCACTCGTCGCCGATCACCCGTTGGAAGTCGCGCACGATCGTCGGGTAGGGGTGCGGTCCGGCCACCGTGCCGATGATGTAAAAAGTGTTCTCGACGTTGGTCACCCAGTCGCGCAGCGCCTCGTTCAGCGCGTCCTTCAGGGTCTTGCTGCCGCTCTCCACCGGCACCACCCGCGCCCCCAGCAGTTGCATGCGGTAGACGTTGGGCGATTGGCGCTTGATGTCCTCGCTGCCCATATAGACCACGCACTCCATGCCGTAGCGGGCGCAAATGGTGGCGGTGGCCACGCCGTGCTGACCTGCGCCGGTCTCGGCGATCACCCGCGGCTTGCCCATGCGCTTGGCCAGCAGGGCTTGGCCGATCGTGTTGTTGATCTTGTGCGCGCCGGTGTGGTTCAGGTCCTCGCGCTTCAGGTGGATTTGCGCGCCGCCGATCTCGCGGCTGATGCGGTCGGCGTGGTAGATCGGGCTGGGCCGGCCGACAAAGTGCGCCAACTCATGGCGGTACTCGGCCATGAAGTCGGCGTCCTGGCTGTAATGGGTGTAGGCGGCCTTGAGCTCGTCGAGCGCATGCACCAGGGTTTCGGCGACAAAGGTGCCGCCGTACGGCCCGAAATGCCCACGGGCATCGGGTTGTTGGTACTCGAACATGGCAAATATCCTGTGGTCAGCGCCGTGCGGGCTGGGCGCCCGCGCTACGGCTAATCATGGGGTGGGCTGGCTGACAGGCCAGCGCCAGGGATCAACGCCAGCGATCAGCGCTCGGCGTCGGCGATCAGCGCATCGGCTTCGTGCACCGCGTCGCAAAACGCCCGCATCAGTCCCGCATCCTTCAAGCCCTTGGCGGTTTCAACGCCAGAACTCACATCAACGGCCCAGGGCCGGACGTGCGTGATCCCATCGATCACGTTTGCAGGATTCAACCCACCAGACAAAACGACCGGACGGGGCACGTGGCGCGGCACGAGTGACCAATCGAAGACCTTTCCACCGCCGCCGTAGCCCTCGACATGGGTGTCGAGCAGGATGCCGGCAGCGCTTGCATACGCAGCGGCGAAGTCTATCAAAGCCAGGCCCGGCGCCATGCGCGCTGCGCGCAGATACGGCCGGCCGCTGGCCTGGAACTGCGCGGCGCAGTCCTGCGGCGTCTCATCGCCGTGGAATTGCAGCATCGTGCCTGGCATGGCCCGCACGGCTTCGGCGATCAGGCCAGCCTCGGCATTGACAAACAGGCAGACGGGCATGACGAAGGGCGGCAAGCGCCGCGCCAGTTCAGCAGCACGCGCGACCGTGACCGCACGCGGGCTGGCCGCGTACAGCACAAAGCCGATCGCGTCGGCGCCGGCCGCCACGGCG
>JBBRZR010000576.1:0-2785 GCA_038236495.1 Burkholderiales bacterium | reverse complement strand
GCGCAGGTAAAGAAGGGAGGGCCGGTGCTTTTCCGGCCCGGAATGACACGGAGCGGGGCACGCCAGCCCGGCGCGGTGCGGTCGCACCTCACCCACGAACGGCAAGTTTCAGGCGCAAAAACCAGAGTCAGCAATGAGCCGTTTGCGGTCGCACCGATCTAAGTCCACGCTCAAACCGGGCCCAAGGCGCAAGCGCACGTCAGGACAGCAAAGTCCACAGACCCACGCCGCCGACCGTCAGGATCAAGGTGATGGTGTAGAGCAGCGTGACCCCTGCGGCGCGCAGCAGGCGTGGCCAGCGGCGGCCGCCATAAACCCGCCGCATCGCAGCCAGGGTATGCCAAGGCACGGCAATGCAGGCGGCCAGCGTGAGCCAAGGCTGCTCCAGCAAGGCCAGCGCCAGCGCCAGGAACCAGAACGCGTGCACATGCAGCGCAAACACCAGGTGCTCGGTGTAGCGCAGGCGGCGGTTCAGGTAGACCAGTTTGAGCCACAGCGCGAAGCTGGGCAGCAAGACGAACATCGCCCCGCCGAAGTTGCCCAGCAACCGGTCGTTGAACTGCCGGACCTCGCCGGCCACCGCGTTGGGGGCGATGTCGATGCGGCGTTGCAGCCGGCGGCACAGCACGGCAGGCAGGCCGTCGCAGAAGAAAACGCCACCGCGCAGACCGGCGCTGGCGCCGCCCAGTCCGATCGTCAGGGACCGGTCTTGTTTCTCCGGCAATTTGTCGGTTTCGATCACGACGGCGTCCGTGTTGGAGACCGCGCGCATCAGCAACAGGGTGATCACGCTGATCGTCAGGTACAGCCGCAGCGGCAGCACATAGTGCTTGCGCCGCCCGGCCAGGTACTGGCGGGTCAGCTCTCCAGGTTTGAGCAACAGCAGCTTCAGGGTGCGCCACAGCGCGCCCTCGGTGGCCAGGTAGGCGCCGCCAAACTGTTGCGCAAACTCCAGCAATGTGGGGCTGCGCAGCCGGGTCTCCTGACCACAGGCCGGGCAAAAGTGCGGGCGCGGGTCAGACAACGGCTGACCACAGTTCAGGCAGTTGAGCGGCAGAGTGGGATCGGGCTCGGGCGGGCGCATCTGGCGCAACGGTAACGCAAGCGCAGGGGCGCGGCGCCAGGGCCGCGGGCCACAAGCCGCGCAGCGCGTACGCTTATGGCATGGGCATTGGAATTTTGTACGCGCTGGCCGCCGGCCTGATGTGGGGCCTGGTCTTCATCGGCCCGTTGCTGTTGCCCGACTACCCGGCAGCGATGCAGGCCTTTGGGCGCTACATCGCGTTTGGCCTGATCGCCCTGCCGCTGGCCTGGCTGGACCGCGCCCGGCTGGCGCAGCTGACCCGCGCCGACTGGGTCGCCGCGACCTGGTTGGGCCTGGTCGGCAACATCGTCTATTACCTGTTCTTGGCCAGCGCGATCGGGCGGGCCGGTGGTCCGCTGCCGACCATGATCATCGGCACACTGCCGGTGGTCATCGCGATCAGCAGCAACCTGCGGCCGCAGGCTGCATTGCAGCGGCGTGACGGCCGACTGCCCTGGCGCCGTTTGCTGCCGTCGCTGGCGCTGATTGCCGCGGGCATCGCCTGCGTCAACCAGGTGGAACTGGACCACCTGCGCGCCGATCCGCTGGCCGACCCGGCACGCTATGCCGTGGGCGCGCTGCTGGCGCTGGGTGCGGTGGCCTGCTGGACCTGGTATCCCATCCGCAACGCCGACTGGCTGCGCGCCCACCCCGACCGCAGTGCACGCGCCTGGGCCACCGCACAAGGCGTGGCCACCCTGCCGCTGGCGCTGCTGGGCTTTGTGCTGTTCTGGGCATGGACGGCTTTGAGCGGCAGCGCACTGCCGATGCCCTTCGGCCCCCGGCCGGCGGCCTACCTGGGCCTGATGTTTGTCATCGGCCTGTTCGCCAGCTGGCTGGGCACGTTGTGCTGGAACGAGGCCAGCCAGCGCCTGCCCACTGCGCTGGTCGGCCAGCTGATCGTGTTCGAGACCCTGTCCGCACTGGCCTATGCGCTGCTGTTGCGCGGCGCCTGGCCACCGCCGCTCACCGGCATCGGCGTGGTCTTGTTGATCGCCGGGGTGAGCTGGGCCTTGCGCATCCGGCCCGAGCCACTGCCCGAGGCGGCGGCGCAAGCGCATTGACCGGCCCGTTCAAGCCAAGCACTGGCTGATGGCCATGGCGGCGCGGCGGCGCCGCGCGCCGGGTCCGTATCATTTGGCCAAATCCCCAGGAGTACGCCCCATGGCCAACGATATGTCCCCCCGCCCCAAACGCAGCCTGTGGGGCCGCTTGTGGTGGTGGGTGGACGGCAGCCGCCGGCTGGTCTTGAACCTGCTGTTCCTGGCCATCGTGCTGGGCCTGCTGGCGGCGTGGCTCAGGGCTGGCCCGCCCCGCCTGAAGGACAAGACCGTGTTGGTGCTGGACCTGGCCGGCCCGCTGGTCGAGCAGCGCTCGGGCAGCCCGCGTGAGCAGGCCTTGCAGCAGGTGAAAGGCGAGCCTGGCGGACAGGTGCAGTTGCGTGACCTGATCACCGTGCTGGACGCTGCCGGCGCCGACGAGCACATCAGCAGCGTGCTGCTGGTGCTCGACGAGTTCCAGGGCGCGGGCTTGCCCGGCCTGCGCGAGGCGATGGTGGCCATCACCCGCTTCAAGCAGACCAGTGGCAAGAAGGTGGTGGCCTGGAGCCAGCACTACGACCAGCGCCAGTACCTGCTGGCCACCTCGGCCGACGAGCTGTTGCTGCACCCGATGGGCACGCTGCGCATCGACGGCTATGGC
>JBBRZR010000575.1:0-2789 GCA_038236495.1 Burkholderiales bacterium | reverse complement strand
CGGGTCTCGCCGCCGTGCTGGTACTGCACCTGCACGCCGGCCACCAACAAGCGGTGGAACTGCCGATTGGCCGCCAGCAGCACCGGCGTGCCCAGGTCTTGCACCTGCCTGAGCGCATCGTCGCGCGCGGCGGCCGGGACCCGCGGATTCAAGCGGGTGATGGCTGCTTGCAGGTGCTGGGCAAGCAGCACCTCGCGGTAGCTGGTGCGCTCGGGCGTCGGGCCATCGTGGGCGATGTCCGGGCCGTAGCGGCGGCTGTAGCCCACGTCGGCCAGCCAGCCCAGCGCTTCTTGTTCGAGTTGGTCTTCGGTCATGTCAGCAGCCGCGCGCCATCGACCCGGGCTGCGGCTTTGTCGAAGGTCCACAGCGGGGGTTCACCGGCCTGCGCCGCCAGCGCGGCGTGCAGGCAATCGGCAAAATCCGTCGTCGCGGCGGCGTACTGCCTGAGCGCCCATTCGACTGCCGCAGCGGCCTCAAAGCGCAGTTCAACTGAGGACAGCAGTTGCGTGAAAGTCTGCAGCACGGCCGGCTTGCCGAACTCGAAACGCGAGCGCAGCACCCATTCGAGTTCCAACGCCACCGTGACCGGAACGAACAAGGTCTCACCGGCGGCAACGCGACCCCGCACCAACTGCTGCGCCGCTGCCAGCTGGCCCGTGTCGTCCTGCATCAGCAGGCGCAGCAGCACGTTGGTGTCGAGCGAAGCCATGGCCTGCGCCCAGGGACTGGTCGTCAGCGCCAGGCGTTCATGTCCTCGATCGACACCTTCTTGCCCGCAGGCGCCTTGAGGGTGCCGGCCAGATCGAGGATCGACAGCGTCTTGGCCCTGACGATCAAGCTGCCGTCCGGCATGACATGCCACACCAGCCGCGTCCCCGGCACGGCGCCGATCTGCTCGCGCACCTGGCGCGGCACGGTGGTTTGGCCCTTGGCGGTGATGGTGGATTCAGACATCGCGGCTCCTTACGAATCGCCTAAATGTAAGGCTGATGTTGGGTTGATGCAAGCTGCGGGCGGCGCGGCGGTCAAGCTGCACCGTCGGCAACGTCCAGCCCGCGTGACAGCTCGGCCTCGATCTCGGCAATGCTGGGCAGGGTGTGGCCCAGGCTTGCGGGCAGATCACGCAACAGCTGGTATTCGGCCACGCCGATGGGCTGGGTCATGCCTTGCAGTGCGTACTCGGCCACCAGCCGGTTTTGCTGCTTGCACAGCAGCAGGCCGATGGTGGGTTTGTCGTCCGCCGCCTTGAGCTGCGCGTCCACCGCCGACAAATAAAAGTTCAGCTGCCCGGCGTGCTCGGGTTTGAAGGCCGTGGCCTTCAGCTCCACCACCACGTAGCACTTCAAACGGGTGTGATAAAAAAGCAGGTCGATGAAAAATTCGTCCCCGGCCACCTCCAGCCGAAACTGCCGGCCAACAAAGGCAAAGCCCGCGCCCAGCTCCAGCAAAAACCGGGTGATGTGGCGGATCAGGCCGTTTTCGATCTCGCGCTCCTGGGCCTCGTCACCCAGGCCCAGAAAGTCGAACAAATAGGGGTCTTTCAGCGTGTCGTGGGCCAGGGCCGAATCGGATGCCGGCAGCCGCGCCTGAAAGTTGCTGACCGCGCCACCCTGGCGCTGCTGCAGCCGGTTCTTGATGTGCAGCGCCAGCGTCGTGCGCGACCAGCCCTGGGCCACCGCCTGCGTCGCGTACCAGGCCCGGTTGTCTGGCGCGTCCAGCTGGGTCAGCAGGGTGACGATATGGAACCAGGGCAATTGGGCAGCAGGCTGCTGCCCAAATAGGCCGTCGGGGCAGTGCTGGGCAAAAAAGCGCATGTACTTCAGGTTGCGGGTAGACCAGCCGCGCATGTCCGGGAATGCCGCCTTCAGGTCCCGCGCCAGCCGGTCAATCACCTTGGCGCCCCAGCCCTGGGCCTGCTGACGCTGCAGGATGTCGTGGCCGACGCGGGCGTAGAGCTGCACCAGCTCGGCATTGACCGACAGCGCGGCGCGTTGCCGGGCCTGGGCGATCTGGCCCTTCAACTCGGCCAGCCAGTCGGCGTAGCCGTCGGGCGGGGTCAGGGCGCTGGGGGGGGTGGTCATGCGGTGGCCTCGGCGCCCATTTCCTGGGCCTCGGGCAGGCGCAGTTGGCCGGAGATGAGGCGGGGGAGCAGGGTGTCGCGGAGGGTGGTGAGGGTTTGGGCTTGCGCGTCGTTCAGGCGCGCGCGTAAGTGCAATGGCATCACCATAGCCTCGTAGGCCAAGACACAACGGTGCTTGGGAATCAAGTACGGAAGCCCATGAACATGATTGCGATTGAGCGTTGGCACCGCTGAGCCTGCGTTAAACGATTTGAGGTCTAGCAACTTGAGTAACTCGTACGCAAAGCATGGCGTGGCCGCACGGAATTCCTTTACCCACAGCGTCGTGTTCAAAGGCCAGTGGTCTTCAAGTTCGAGAAATACACGCCCGAGTACGCCCGACCGACCGGTGACAACGCCAGGACCCTTGACTCGACTCTCATGATGCGTCCCGCTTGGCCCGCTGGCGGCGATGATCGGGAATTGTCCGGGCGCACGATCTTGCGCGGGCAGGTCAAAACCTCGTTGAAGTACCAGCAAGTCTTCTAGCGTCTTGATCGACCAACCTGCTGGCACCAGACCCAATGGAGACTCATCAAAACGGTCAGGGAACAGAGCGGATGTGGTGTCATCCATACCGGCCGGCGCCAGGCCTTGCTGCTTGGCGCGAACCGGATCGAAATCGACAAACCACGACTTGAACAGCGCCTGCGCGATGGCTTCGAGGGTG
>JBBRZR010000574.1:0-2806 GCA_038236495.1 Burkholderiales bacterium | reverse complement strand
CTGTTCGAGCAGGCCGCCAAGCTCAAGGGCGCGGCGCAGTTGCCGATCGACTACCGGCTGGGCCTGGCCTTGCAGGCCCAGGGCCAGACCGAGCCGGCGCGGGCTGCCTACGCCCGCTTCGTCGCCGCCGGACGCGGCCAGGGCAAATCGCTGGACGATGCCAAAAAGCGCCTGGCGCAGCTGGGCGGGCCGCCGGCCTGAGCCGGAACAGACGCGGCCCGACGGTGCACCGCCGGGTGGCGGGCTCGCTAACATCGTGCCCGCGCAGTCCCGCTGCCGCCCCTGCCACCCCAGCTTCAAGGCCCGAACGATGTCCGATCCCCAAACCAGCGACCCGCTGCGCTACCAGCAACACGGTGCCGTGGTGCTGCTTACGCTGAACCGGCCCGATACCCGTAATGCGCTGTCCGGTGAAGCGATGTTTTCGGCGTTCGAGACGGCCTTTGCCCGGCTCAATGCCGACCCCTCGGTGCGCGCCGCGGTGCTGACCGGCGCCGGCAGCGCGTTCTGCTCGGGCGGCAACGTGGCCGAGATGCGCGACCGGGGCGGCATGTTTGCCGGCTCGCCCGAGCAGATCGCCGCCGCCTACAAGGCCGGCATCCAGCGCATCCCGCGTGCCTTCCAGACCCTGGCCGTGCCGATCATCGCGGCGGTCAACGGCCCGGCCATCGGCGCCGGCAACGACCTGGCCTGCATGTGCGACATCCGCATCGCCGCCAGCACCGCACGTTTTGCCGAGAGCTTCGTCAAGCTCGGCATCGTGCCGGGTGATGGCGGCTGCTGGCTGCTGCCGCGGGTGGTGGGCGCATCCAAGGCGGCCGAGATGGCGCTGACGGGCGACGCCATCGACGCCGCCGAGGCGCTGCGCTGCGGCCTGGTGTCGCGGGTGGTGGCGTCCGAGGCGCTGCTGGACGCCGCGATGGCGCTGGCCCAGCGCATCGCCGCCAACCCGCCGCAGGTGTTGCGCTGGACCAAGCAGCTGCTGCGCCAGGCGCAATCGGGCACGCTGGACCAGGCGCTGGACCAGGCCGGGGTGTTCCAGGGCCTGGCGCACCACACCGCCGACCATGCCGAGGCGATCAGCGCGTTTTTCGACAAGCGCCCGCCGGTGTTCAAGGGTTGACCGGCTTGAGCCGCCCGACCTTGCGCCGTCCGACCTTGGGCCCAACCGTGCGTCCCACCGCAGGTGCCGCCATGCGCCCCGCCCCACGTCCTGAGCGCTGGGTGCGCGATGCCGGCGGCGCCGCCGAGGCGGTGCTGGACATCCCGCCCGACCTGCGGCGCGAACGCCGCTTCGAGATCGCCTGCACGATGACCGTGCGCTGCCCGATGGACCTGACCGGCGCCTGGCATGAACTGGCGGTGCTGGCCAACGGCGCCCAGCAGTGGCGGCGCCGCATCGCCAGCAGCAACCCTGGCAGCCTGGACAGCCTGGACTACCGCTTCACCCGCCAGCTGGCCGTGGGCGAGGCCTTGCGGGTGGTGCTGCGCTGCGCCACCCGGGGCGTGGCGCGCGAGCGCCTGCTGATCGAAGCCGACGAGGCCGAGCCGGGCTGAAGCGCCGCCGGGCGCCGGCCAGCGCGACCGCACGGTTCGGAAATGCGCGCAACCGCTTTTTGTCCAGGGTCACCCATTTTGTATTGAGCTGGATGGCCGGTGCGGTGAACTCACAGCCATAGACAGCGCAACCGCTTTCACGGACCAGCTCTACTACGGTGCGGGACTCGACCTCAAATTCAAACCCGGCAAGCAGACTTTCTGCCGCATGCTGCACGCTGGCCGCCTGTTCAAATTGAATTGTTTTCGCCGCAGGTCGCCGGCCGAGATATTTCTGAATTCACTTCGCCAAAGTATCGGCGCGGCCCATTCAGGGTTGTGTTCAAGCAGTTGCTCTGCCGCCGCAGTGAACGCGCCGGGCAAGTACAAGTACGCCCGCATGTTGCAGTCCACCATGATCCAGCACCATCAGGCACCGCGATGCCGCGTCGATGCCGCGTCGATCCCGCGTCGATCTCGCGGCGATACCGCACGCCGCGCAGCGCGACACGCAGCGCCACACACCGCCTGCGGCGCCGGGTACATTCCGCCAGGTTCGGGTGCAGACGCTGCGGCCTCTGGCCCGACGCAGCCACGGTGGTTTTCCGCCCAGCGCCCTGACCCCCGCCCACTCCAAGACGGTGCCGCCCATGACCCTCGCCACGCCCGAGCTTGCCCGCCCGGCAAACCCTGCCCCAGCCGGCAAACCGTCCGCCGGCCCCACGCTGCGCCGCATCCAGGACCTGCCCAGCCCCAGCGGTCTGCCGTTGCTGGGCAACCTGCTGCAGATAGCGCCCACCCGCTTTCATCTGCAACTCGAGCAGTGGTGCCGTGAGCTGGGCCCGTATTTCCAGCTGCGGCTGGGCCGCATCCGCATCCTGGTGGTGGCCGACCACACGGTGGTGGCCGCCGTGCTGCGCGACCGGCCGGACGGCTTTCGCCGGTCCAGCCGCCTGGAGCAGATCGGCACCGAGATGGGCTTGTTGCCAGGCGTGTTTGGCGCCAATGGCGAGGCCTGGCGGGCGCAGCGCCGCATGGTGATGGCGGGCTTTGATCCGGCCCATGTGCGCGATTACTTTCCAGCGATGCTGCGGGTGGCCGGTCGGCTGCACAGCCGCTGGCAGCAGGCCGCCGCGCAACACACGGCCATCGACCTGCAGGCCGACCTGATGCGTTTCACGGTGGATGCCATCGCCGGCCTGGCTTTTGGCGCCGATGTCAACACCCTGCAGTCCGACGACGACGTGATCCAGCAGCACCTGGACAAGAT
>JBBRZR010000573.1:0-2809 GCA_038236495.1 Burkholderiales bacterium | reverse complement strand
CGTGTCGGGCTGGCGTGTCCCGCGCAGGTAAAGAAGGGAGGGCCGGTGCTTTTCCGGCCCGGAATGACACGGAGCGGGGCACGCCAGCCCGGCGCGGTGCGGTCGCACCTCACCCACGAACGGCAAGTTTCAGGCGCAAAACCAAAGTCAGCAACGAGCCGTAAGTGGCCCTATCGATCGATCACGCCAAAGCCCAGCTCGGATGCGTCGTGCGCCAGGCGCCCCTGATCAGCCGCGAAAGTGGCAGGCGACCCAGTGGCTTGCGGTCGTGCCGTCGTCGCCCACCGGTTTGAGTGCGGGCGAATCAACCCTGCACTGCGGCTGTGCGATCGGGCAGCGGGTGTGAAAGTGGCAACCCGACGGCGGGTGGATGGGGCTGGGCACGTCGCCCTGCAGCAGCACCCGTTTGCGGCGGACCTTGGGGTCGGGGATGGGCACCGCAGACAGCAGCGCCTCGGTATACGGATGCTGCGGCCGGGTGTACAAATCCTGCGCCCGCGCAATCTCGACGATGCGGCCCAGGTACATCACCGCCACCCGGTCGCTGATGTGCTCGACCACCGACAAATCATGCGCAATGAAGATGTAGGTCAGGTGGTGCTGGGCTTGCAGGTCTTCGAGCAGGTTGATGACCTGGGCCTGGATCGACACATCCAGCGCCGAGACCGCCTCGTCGCAGACGATCAGCTTAGGTGATACCGCCAAGGCCCGGGCAATGCCGATGCGCTGGCGCTGGCCGCCCGAGAACTCATGCGGGTAGCGCTGCAGGTGGTCGCCGCTCAGACCCACGGTTTCGAGCAGGCCGACGATGCGCTCGGTGTATTCACGTGGGGTCTTGGCCAGTTGGTGGATGGTCAGCGCCTCGCCGATGATCGCGCCCACCGTCATGCGCGGGTTGAGCGACGCGTACGGGTCCTGGAAGATGATCTGCATGTCGCGCGCCATCGCGCGCAGTGCCTTGGGTTCCATCGCGGTGACGTTTTTGCCCTCGAACCAGACCTCGCCCGAGGTCGGCTCGATCAGCCGCAGGATGCAGCGGCCGGTGGTGCTCTTGCCGCAGCCCGACTCGCCCACCACACCCAGGGTTTCACCGGCCTGCAGCGAGAAGCTGACGCCGTCCACCGCATGCACCTTGTCCACGGTACGGCCCAGCAGACCACCCTTGATCGGGAAGTGCTTGACCAGGTTTTCAACCCGCAGCAGCGGCGTGCTGCCGGCCTGGGGCGATCCGGGTGTTTGCTGATGATCGCTCATGCCGTGATGTCCAGGATGCAGGCCACCCGGTGCCCGGGCGCCACCTCGCGCAGCGGGGGCGTTGCGCTGGTGCAGGCCGCTACCGCATGTTTGCAGCGCGGCGCAAAGCGGCAGCCTTCGGGCGGGGCGATCAGCTTGGGCACGGTGCCGGCAATGGTCTCCAGCCTGGCCTTTTGGCCAACGCTGGTGTCGATCCTGGGGATCGAGCGGATCAGGCCCTGGGTGTACGGGTGGCGCGGGTGCGCAAACAGCTCGTTGACCGTCGCTTCTTCGACCACCTTGCCGGCATACATCACCACCACCCGCTGCGCCACCTCGGCCACCACGCCCATGGCGTGGGTGATCAGCATCACCGCCATGCCGAACTCGTCTTTCAGCTCGCCCAGCAGGTCCAGGATCTGCGCCTGGATCGTCACGTCGAGTGCGGTGGTGGGCTCGTCAGCAATCAGCAACTGCGGGCCGCAGGACAGCGCCATCGCAATCATCGCGCGCTGCCGCATGCCGCCCGAGAACTGGTGCGGGTAGTCGTGCACTCTACGTTCTGGCGTGGGGATCTTGACGCGCTGCAGCATCTGCACCGCGCGGTCGGTGGCGTCCTTTTTGCTCAAGCCCTCGTGCAGCCGCAGCGCCTCGCCAATCTGCTCACCAATGGTGTAGACCGGGTTCAGGGACGTCATCGGCTCCTGGAAGACCACCGCGATCTGCTTCATCCGGATGCGGCGCATCTGCTCGTCGGGCAGCGTCAGCAGGTCGCTGCCCCGCCACAAAATCTTGCCGGCCACGTAGCGGCCGGGCGGGGTCGGGATCAGCCGCATTACCGACATCGCGGTGACGGATTTGCCGCAGCCCGACTCGCCCACCACGCACAGCGTCTCGCCGGCGTCCACCGTCAGGTCCACGCCGTCCACCGCATGCAGCCAGCCGTCGTCGGTCTTGAAATGGGTTTTCAGGCCCTGGATTTCGAGCAATGCCATGCAGCGGTGCGGCCTAGAGAACCCGGCGCGGGTCGAGTGCGTCGCGCAGCCCGTCGCCGATAAAGTTGATGGTCAGCACGGCCAAGAAGATCGCCAGCCCCGGGAACATCGCCCAATGCGGCGCGATGTCGAGGTAATCCTTGCTGTCGTAGAGGATGCGGCCCCAGGTCGGAATGTCAGGCGGGAATCCCAGGCCCAGGAAGGACAAGGTCGATTCAGCAATGATCGCCGCCGCCACGTCGATGGTGCCGGCCACGATCACCGGGCCGAGGGCGTTGGGCAGGATGTGGCGCCAGACCTGCCGGGTGGTGGTGGCGCCCAAGGCACGGGCTGCCTCGACAAACTCTTTCTCGCGCAGCGAGAAGAACTGCGCCCGCACCAGCCGCGCCACCGGCATCCAGCGAAACCCGCCGATCACCAGCACGATCATGATGAACACACCCACCTCCGGCCCGAAGTGGGTCTTGAGCGTGTCGCGGAACAAATAGATCAGCAGCAGCAGCAAGGGCAGTTGCGGCAGCGACAAAAACAGATCGGTCAGCCACATCAGCGCGCCATCGACCGCGCCGCGCGAGATGCCG
>JBBRZR010000572.1:0-2810 GCA_038236495.1 Burkholderiales bacterium | reverse complement strand
CAGCCGCGCCAGCCCTTGCAGGTCTACACCGCAGACGGCGTCGAGATCGCCCAGTTCGGCAGCGAGCGGCGGCAGTTTGTGCCGATCGCCCAGATCCCGCTGCTGATGCAGCAGGCCTTGCTGGCGGTGGAGGACACGCGCTTTCGCGAGCACGGCGGCATCGACCCCAAAGGCGTGCTGCGGGCGCTGGTGGCCGCAGCCACCGGCGGCATGCGCCAGGGGGCGTCCACCATCACCCAGCAGGTGGCGCGCACCTTCTTTCTGTCGACGCGGCGCACGCCCGAGCGCAAGCTCAAAGAGGCCCTGCTGGCGCTGCAGATCGAGCGCGAGTTGAGCAAGGACCAGATCCTGGAGCTCTACATGAACCAGATCTACCTCGGCCAGCGGGCCTACGGCTTTGCCGCCGCGGCCGACACCTACTTCGGCAAGCCGCTGGCCGCGCTGTCGATCGCCGAGGCGGCGATGCTGGCTGGCCTGCCGCAAAACCCCGGCTATGCCAACCCGGTCACCAACCTGGCCCGCGCCACCCAGCGCCAGCACACCGTGCTGCAGCGCATGGTGACCACCGGCGTCATCAGCGAGGCGCAGCAGGCCACGGCGCGGGCCGAGAAGCTCGACATCCGCAGCGCGCTGCGGGTGCCGCTGCATGCCGAGCACGTGGCCGAGATGGCGCGCCGTCTGGTGGTCGAGCGCTTTGGCCCCGAGGTTTATTCACAAGGCATCAAGGTCACCACCTCGCTGTTGGCCGCCGACCAACAGGCGGCCTGGGCCGCGTTGCGCCGCAGCGTGCTGGCCTACGACGCCCGCCAGCCCTGGCGCGGCCCCGAGGACCATGCCGACCTGCCGGCCGAATCCAGAACCGCCGAGGGTGCGGCCGAGATCGAACGGGCCGCCGCCCAGGCGCTGAAAGACCAGCTCGACGACGAGCAGCTGCGGGTGGCCATCGTGCTGGCCGCCAGCCCGCGTGAGCTGCGGCTGCAACTGGCCACCGGCGAGACGCTGCAGATCACCGGCGACGGCCTGCGGGTGGCGCTGCCCGGCCTGTCGCCCAAGGCCGCCAAGGACTTGCGGATCGAGCGCGGCGACATCCTGCGGGTCTGGCAGCCGCGGGCCATGCGCGGTGTGGCGGGCGCCGGCACCACCGCCAGCCCGAACGCCACCAGTTCAAACGCCGCCAACTCAAATGCCGCCTGGGCCGTGACCCAATGGCCCGAGGTGCAGGCCGCCTTTGTCGCGCTGGACGCCAGCACCGGCCGGGTGCGGGCGCTGGTGGGCGGCTTTGATTTTGCGCGCCAGCCCTTCAACCATGTGACCCAGGCCTGGCGCCAGCCCGGCTCCAGCTTCAAGCCGTTTTTGTATTCGGCCGCGCTGGAAAACGGCGTGATGCCGGCCACGCTGATCAACGACGCCCCGCTGGAGACGACCGACGGCTGGGCGCCGCAAAACTCGGACGGCCAGTTCGACGGTCCGCTGACGCTGCGCCAGGCCCTGGCCCGGTCCAAGAACCTGGTCAGCATCCGGGTACTGCGCCAGATCGGCATCCCGCCGGCGCTGGCCTGGGTCTCGCGCTTCGGCTTCGAGCAGGACAGGCAGCCCGCCAACCTGACGCTGGCGCTGGGCGCCGGCAGCACCTCGCCGCTGCAGCTGGCGCAGGCCTACGCGGTGCTGGCCAACGGCGGCTGGCGGGTGGCGCCGGTGGTGATAGCCCGCATCACCGACGCCCAGGGCAAGGTCTTGTTCGAAGCGCCGCCCGCCGCGCCGCTGGACGAAGCCCAGCGCGCGGTGCCGGCGCGCAACGTGTTTGTCACCAACAGCCTGCTCAACGACGTGACCCGGGTGGGCACGGCGGCCAGGGCCCAGCAGCAACTGCAGCGGACCGATGTCTACGGCAAGACCGGCACCACCAACGACGCGGTGGACGCCTGGTTTGCCGGTTTCCAGACCGGCAGCGTGGCCGGTGCCGGTGGCGGTGTCGGTGGCGCGGTCGGCGCCGGTCTGGTGGCAGTGGCCTGGATGGGCTTTGATCAGCCGCAAAGCCTGGGCGCCCGGGAGTCCGGCGGCGGCCTGGCGCTGCCGATCTGGATCGACTACATGGCGCAGGCGCTCAAGCAGGTGCCGGTGGGTGCGCCGCCACCGCCGCCAGAAGGCGTGCTGCAGAGCGCCGGCGACTGGATCTACAGCGAGTGGGCCGAGGGCGGCGCGGTCAGCAGCATCGGCATGGAGGGTATGGTGGTGCCGGCCCAGGTGCCACTGGCAACACAGCCACCGGCTGTGCCCGGCGCAGCGCTACCCGGCGCAGCGCTGCCTGGCGCAGCGGTCAACGTCATGCCGCCCGCCGCCACCGGCCGCTGAGCACCGCGGCCCGGCGCCGTGGAACAATCCGCGGTTTGCCGAGTCTTCAGGTCGGTACAACCTGAAAAACATGCCCACCTACACCCTTGCCGACTTTGACTTCGAGCTGCCGCCCGCGCTGATCGCACAGCACCCCGCTGCCGAGCGCAGCGCCTCGCGCCTGCTGGACGCCACCGGCGCCTTGCCGGTGGACCGGGTGTTCCGCGACCTGCCCGGCCTGCTCAGCCCCGGCGACCTGCTGGTGTTCAACGACACCCGCGTCATCAAGGCCAAGCTGTTTGGCGAGAAACCCACTGGCGGCGCGGTGGAGGCGCTCGTCGAGCGGGTGCTGCCCGGCTTCGAGGTGTTGGCCCACCTGCGCGCCAGCAAGTCACCGCGTGCCGGCAGCACCGTCAGCTTCGCCCGCGGCGCCTTCGAGGCCGAGGTCCTGGGCCGCGGCGGGCCGGACGACAGCCTGT
>JBBRZR010000571.1:0-2812 GCA_038236495.1 Burkholderiales bacterium | reverse complement strand
GCTGGTAGAGCGTTTTGCCCACATAGCCCGCGTGGCCGGCCCGGCCGGTGAGCCCGAATGGATAGACGCACTGGCGATGCGCGGCGTCTCCAGCCTGCCGATCCGACTCGGCTGAGCCGGCTGTTCACAAGGAGAACCGCATGCAAGACGCTTTCCTCATCGGCACCAGCTGCACCCGCTTCGGCAAGCAGCCCGGCGCCAGCTTCAAGGACCTGAGCCGCCAGGCCTACCTGGCGGTGCTGGCTGATGCCGGCCTGGCTGATGGCGCAGACATCGCCAATGCCTGGTTCGGCAATTGCGGGATGGGCAGCTGGGGCCAACGCAACATCCGGGGCCAGGTCTGCTTCACGCCGCTGGTGCGGGACGGTCTGTTCCCGGAACGGGTGCCGATGATCAATGTGGAAGGCGGCTGCGCCACCGCCAGCATGGCGCTGCACGGCGCCTGGAAGGATGTGTTGTCGGGCACATGCGACCTTTCGCTGGCGATCGGGGTGGAAAAAACATTCGTGCCGGAGGCCGAGCCCGGCGCAGACCCAGGCACCACGCCCGCCAGCACGCGCAGCGGTGCCGCCACGACACAAGAGATCTTCGACGGCGGCATCGACCAGCTCGACCCGCAAGAGTGGACGGCCTACTACGCCGCCGCGGGTGAGCAGGCCGGCAAGCCCTTCAACCCCAAGGACGGCGGCGGCACGCTGTTCATGGACACCTACGCGATGCAGGCGGCGTGGCACATCAAGACCCACGGCACGACGGTGGCGCAGATCGCCGCTGGTGCGTCCAAGAACCACGCCATGGGCGCCTTGAATCCGTTGGCGCAGTACCGGTTCGAGGTCTCACCCGAGCAGGTGCTGACCGACCGGCTGGTGAGCTGGCCGCTGACCCGGGCCATGTGCGCCCCGATCGGCGATGGCGCGGCGGCCGCATTGGTTTGCTCGGCGGCCTACCTCAAGACCCTGCCCCCGGCGGTGCAGGCGCGGGCGCTGCGCATCCGCGCCAGCGTGATCACCGGCGGCAAATACCGCCGCCTGGACGAGCCCGGCCTGAGCCAACTGGCGGCGCAGCGCGCCTATGCGATGGCCGGCATCTCGCCGCAGCAGGTGGATGTGGCCGAGGTGCACGACGCCACCAGTTTTTGCGAGATCTACCAGGCCGAGATGCTGGGCTTTTGCCCCATCGGCCAGGGCGGCGCGTTTGTCGCCAGCGGTGCCACGTCGCTGGGTGGCGAGCGGCCGATCAACCTGTCGGGCGGGCTGGTCAGCAAGGGCCACCCGGTGGGCGCCACCGGGCTGTCGATGGTTCACGAGCTGGCCTTGCAGCTGCGCGGCGAAGCGGGTGCGCGGCAACAGCCGGGTGCGCGCATCGGCCTGGCGGAAAACGGCGGCGGCGTGATCGGCTTTGATGAGGCGGCTTGCGCGGTGACGATCTTGCAGCGCAACGATTGACGGGACTGGCTGGCCTAGCAATGAGGCGCCGTGGTGCCGGCTGCCGCGCTCAGCTCAGGCCGCCGCCTTGGCGCTGTACATCGACTCGATCAACTCACCGTACTTGTGGTTGACCAGCGTGCGCTTGAGCTTCATGGTCGGCGTCAGCTCTTCGTCCTCGGCGGTCAGTCGCTGCTCGATCAGGCGGAACTGCTTGATCTGCTCGACCCGGGCAAACTGCTTGTTGACCTTGTCGATCTCCTCGCCGATGAGTGCGATCACCTCAGCCGCGCGGCACAGGCTCTTGTAGTCGGAGAACTGCACGTCGCGCTCTTGCGCCCATTGCTCGATGTTGTCCTGGTCGATCATCACCAGACAACTCAGGTAGGCCCGCTTGTCGCCAATCACCACCGCGTCCGTCACGAAGGGGCTGAACTTGAGCTGGTTTTCCCACTCGCTGGGTGTCACGTTCTTGCCGCCGGCGGTGATGATGATGTCCTTCATCCGGTCGGTGATGTAGAAGTAGCCGTCGGCATCGATCCGGCCGACATCGCCGGTGTGCAACCAGCCGTCGGCATCGATCGCCTCGGCGGTCTTCTCAGGCAAGTTCAGGTAACCCTTGAACACCACCGCACCCCGCACCAGGATTTCGCCCTGCTCGGACAGGCGCATCTCCACGCCCGGCCCCGGCAGGCCGATGCTGCCCGGCTTGGACGCACCCCGCGGCGACACCGTGCCGCCACCGGTGGTCTCGGTCATGCCCCAGCCCTCGCGCAGCGGGATGCCCAGCGCCAGATACCAGCGGATCAGCTCGGGCGAGATCGGCGCAGCGCCGGTCAGTGCCAGCTGCACCCGGTTCAAGCCCACCATGCGCCGCACGTTGTTGAGCACCAGCGTGCGCGCCAACCCGTAGCGCAGGCGTTGCAGCGCGCCGGGCGCGGTGCCGGCCTCGGCCAGCTTGACCATTTGCATGCCCTCGCCCAGCGCCCAGCCGTAGGCCAGTTGCTGAACGCGACCGGCCTCGCGGACGGCGATGGCCACGGTAGAAAACACCTTCTCCCAAACCCGCGGCACGGCAAAAAACACCACCGGCTGCACCTCGCGAAGGTTGTCGAACACGGTCTCGGGGTTCTCGACGAAGTTGATCGTCGACTTGCGGTGGATCGCGACGTACTCACCGATCAAGCGCTCGGCGATGTGGCACAGCGGCAAGAACGCCACCCGCTCGCCGCCCATCGGCAGGCCCTCGAACAGCGAGCTGCCGGCGGCCGCCAGCGAGGCGCAAATATTGGCATGCGTGATCATCGCGCCCTTGGGCCGGCCGGTGGTGCCCGAGGTGTAGACCAGCACCGCCACGTCTTGCGGCGTGCGGCTGGCCAGGCGCTGGG
>JBBRZR010000570.1:0-2829 GCA_038236495.1 Burkholderiales bacterium | reverse complement strand
CCTTCAGCCTCGCAGGCGGATTTCGACTTTGTGCGGCTGCTGATCGAGCAGCGGTTGATCCCTGACGATGTGACAGTGCAGGTGCTGACTCCCGCCCGCGACGCGCTCATCAATCGCACTTTCGAGGCCTTGGTGGGTGTGCCACGCGCCATCGTGCACCTCTACAACGCCACCGCGCCGGTGATGCGGCGGGTGGCGCTGGGGCTGGACGAGGACGGCATCGTCGAGTTGGCCAGCAGCCACGCCCGCTTGGTCAAGGACCTGGCCGCCACCCAGCCCGCCACCGCCTGGACCTTCCAGTACTCACCAGAAATGTTCTCGGGCACTGAGCTGGTCTTTGCCAAACGTGTGGTCGATGCGGTGACAGCCGTCTGGCAACCGACGCCAGCCCAGCCCTGCATCATCAACCTGCCGTCCACCGTGGAGCACAGCACGCCCAACCTGTTTGCCGACCAGGTCGAGTGGATGCACCGCTACCTGGATCGGCGCGACGCCATCGTGCTGTCGATTCATCCGCACAACGACCGTGGCACCGGCACGGCTGCTGCCGAGTTGGCGCTGATGGCCGGCGGCGACCGGATTGAGGGCTGCCTGTTTGGCAACGGCGAGCGCACTGGCAATGTCGATGTGGTGAACCTGGCGCTCAACCTCTACACCCAGGGTGTGCATCCGGGGCTGGACTTCTCCGACATCGATAGCGTGCGCCGCACTGTCGAGCACTGCAACCAGTTGCCGGTACACCCGCGCCACCCGTATGTGGGTGACCTGGTCTACACCTCGTTTTCGGGCTCGCACCAGGACGCGATCAAAAAGGCTTTTGCGGCGCGGCGCGACAGCGATGTCTGGGACATGCCTTACCTGCCGATCGACCCCAAGGACCTGGGCCGCAGCTACGACGCGGTGATCCGGGTCAACAGCCAATCGGGCAAGGGCGGCATCAGCTACCTGCTGGAAGCCGACTACGGGCTGGAGCTGCCGCGCCGGCTGCAGATCGAGTTCTCGTCCGCCGTGCAGGCGGTGATGGACGTGCAAGGTCGTGAATTGCAGGCGGCCGATATCTGGGACTTGTTCGCGGCCGAGTACCGGCTGGGCGCAGACCTGCTGCAGATCGACCATCCGCACATCAGCGGGGACAGTGCTGGCCGCGTGGCGTTGCAGGCCCAGGTTTGCATCGGTGCACCCGACTCGGCCCAAGTGCTGCAAGTGCGCGGCGAGGGCGCCGGCCCGGTCGACGCCTTTGTCGACGGCCTGCAGCGTGCCACCGGCGTAGCGCTCGAAGTGCTGGACTACCACGAGCACGCCATTGGCAGCGGCGCACAAGCCCGGGCCGCTGCTTACCTGGAGCTGCGCATCGGCGACACTCGCACGTTGTTCGGTGTGGGCATCGACGCCAACATCGTCACCGCGTCCATGAAGGCGGTGCTGTCGGGGCTGTTGCGCTGCAATGCGCCGCTGATGGACACCGCCCACGCGACCGCCCATTCAACCGCCCAAGCCACTTCCATGACCGCCACCGTCGCGGCCTGAACCCACCCCCGAGGAGCAACCCATGGCCGACAAACTCATCATTTTCGACACCACCCTGCGTGACGGCGAGCAGTCGCCCGGCGCATCGATGACCCGCGACGAGAAGCTGCGCATCGCGCGCCAGCTCGAGCGCCTTAAGGTGGATGTGATCGAAGCCGGTTTTGCGGCGTCGAGCAACGGCGATTTTGAAGCCGTCAAGGCGATTGCCAACCAGGTGCGCGAGTCCACCATCTGCTCGCTGGCGCGTGCCAACGACCGCGACATCAGCCGCGCCGCCGAGGCCCTGGCCGGTGCCGCGCGTGCACGCATCCACACCTTCATTGCCACCAGTGCGCTGCACATGGACAAGAAGCTGCGCATGACGCCCGACCAGGTGTTCGAGCAGGCCAAGTTGTCGGTGCGTTTTGCGCGCAACCTGTGCGCTGATGTCGAGTTCAGCCCCGAGGACGGCTACCGCTCGGACATGGACTTTTTGTGCCGGGTGTTGGAGGCGGTGATCAAGGAGGGCGCCACCACCCTCAACATCCCCGACACCGTGGGTTATGCCGTGCCCGAGCTGTACGGCAACTTCATCCGCACGCTGCGCGAGCGCATCCCCAATTCCGACAAGGCGATCTGGTCGGTGCACTGCCACAACGACTTAGGGATGGCGGTGGCCAACTCGCTGGCTGGCGTGATGATTGGTGGCGCACGACAGGTCGAGTGCACCATCAACGGCCTGGGCGAACGCGCCGGCAACTGCTCGCTCGAAGAGGTGGTGATGGCGGTCAAGACCCGGCGTGATTACTTCAACCTCGACATGGGCATCGATGCCAGCCAGATCGTCGCGGCCTCGCGCATGGTCAGCCAGACCACTGGTTTTGTGGTGCAGCCCAACAAGGCGGTGGTCGGCGCCAACGCGTTTGCGCATGCCAGCGGCATCCACCAGGACGGGGTGCTCAAGGCCCGTGACACCTACGAGATCATGCGGGCCGAGGACGTGGGCTGGGCGGCCAACAAGATCGTGCTGGGCAAGCTCAGCGGGCGCAACGCCTTCAAGCAGCGCTTGCAGGAGTTGGGCATTGCGCTGGAGAGCGAGGGCGAGATCAACGCTGCCTTCGCCCGCTTCAAGGACTTGGCCGACCGCAAGAGCGAGATCTTCGATGAGGACATCCTGGCCCTGGTCAGCGACGAGAGCGTGACCCGCGAGCAGGAGCACTACCGCTTGCTGTCCCTGAGCCAGCATTCCGAGACCGGCGAGCGCCCGCAGGCCGCCGTCGTCTTTGCCGCCGGTGAGGTTGAGCACAGCACCGAGAGCGACGG
>JBBRZR010000569.1:0-2850 GCA_038236495.1 Burkholderiales bacterium | reverse complement strand
GCTGTTCGCCCAGCGCCCCAAGGACAGCCTGGTGCTGGGCATGGTGCTGGAGCCGACCAGCCTGGACCCGACCACCGCGCCCGCTGCCGCCATCGGCGAGATCGTGCACTACAACGTGCTCGAAGGCCTGACCAAGATCAGCGCCGCCGGCGCAGTGCAGCCGCTGCTGGCCGAGGACTGGACCAGCGACCCCGACGGCAAGACCTACACCTTCAAGCTGCGCAAGGGCGTGAAGTTCCAGGACGGCACGGCCTTCGATGCGGCCGCGGTCAAGTTCAGCTTCGAGCGGGCCAAGGCGCCCGACAGCCTCAACAAGGCCAAGAAGGGCGTGTTCGACAACATCTCGTCGATCAGCGCGCCCGACCCGTTCGTGGTGATCCTGACACTGAACAACCCTGACGCGACGCTGCCGTTCCGGCTGGGTGAAAACACCGCCGTGATCCTCAGCCCCAAGAGTGCGGCCACCGCCGCCACCCAGCCGGTAGGCACCGGGCCATACCGACTGGACAGCTGGCAAAAAGGCTCGGCGGTGACGCTGGTCAAGTGGGACGGCTACCGCGACGCTGGCGCGATCAAGCTGCGGCGCGTGACCTTCCGCTTCATCAACGACAACGCCGCGCAAGTGGCCGCGCTGCTGGCGGGCGACATCGACGGCATGCCGCGCTTTGGCGCGGTGCAAAACCTGAAGCAGTTTCAGGCCGACAAGCGCTTCACGGTCGAGATCGGCAGCACCGCCGGCAAGGGCATCCTGGCGATCAACAACAGGAAGAAACCGCTGGACGACGTGCGGGTGCGGCGCGCGATCATGCACGCCATCGACCGCAAGGCCTTCATCGACGGCGTGCTCGAAGGCCTGGGCAAGCCGATCGGCAGCCACGCCACGCCCGCCGACGTGGGCTATGTCGACCTGACCGGCGTCTACCCCTACAACCCCGACAAGGCGCGCGCGCTGCTCAAGGAGGCGGGCGTCAGCACGCCGCTGAACCTGACCCTGACCCTGCCGCCGCCCAGCTACGCCCGCAAGGGCGGCGAAGTGGTGGCGGCGATGCTGGCCAAGGTGGGCATCATCGCCAAGATCGAAAACGTCGAATGGGCGCAGTGGCTGGCGGGGCCGTTCAAGGGCAATTTCGACCTGACCATCATCAACCACGTCGAGCCGCTGGACTACATGCAGTACGCCAACCCGCAGTACTACTGGGGCTACGACAGCCCGGCCTTCAACGCGCTGGCCAAAAAGCGCGCCGAGGCCGGCCGCGGCAAGGCGCAGGTGGCGCTTTACGGCGACATTCAGCGCCAGATCACCACCGACGCGGTCAACGCCTTCATCTTCAATCCCACCCAGGTGGCGATCGCACGCAAGGGCCTGAAGGGGCTGTGGGCCAGCTCGCCCATCGCTGCCAACGATTTGTCGCAGGTGAGCTGGCAATGAACACGCCGCAAAGCCCCGAAGTCATCGCGCTGACCGCCGAGCTGCGCGCCCTTGAAGAGCGCCTGCTCGACCCCGCTGTGCGCGCCGTGCCCGGGCAGGTGGGTGCGTTGTTGGCGCCTGATTTTGTCGAGTTCGGCGCGTCCGGTCGGGTCTTCAACCGCGATGCGATCCTGGCAATGCTGGCGGCCGAGCCGCCCCGGGTGGCGCGTCAGGCGCGCGGCTTCAAGGTAAGGCTGCTGGCGCCGGGTGCGGCCCTGACCACCTGGCGTGTGCTGCGCGACGACGGCATCGAGACCTTGCGCAGCAGCGTCTGGCAGCAGCAGGACGGCCGCTGGCTGATGGTGTTCCACCAGGGCACACAGGCTGCGCGGGACGACGAGGCGACCTCGTGAGCCCGACGCAGGCCACCGCCCGCCTGGCGAAACCCCTGGCGGCGCCGCACCGCTGACGCCAGCCTGGTCCCAACCCCCGGCGCCACCCCTGCCCAAGGCTTCTGACATGGCAAACCTGCACACCCTCAGCGCCGTTGCGCTCTCCAAGGCCTATGCCCGCCACAGCCTGTCGCCGGTGGAGGTGACCCAGGCGGTGATCGCCCAGATCGAGCGCTGTGAGCCGCGGCTGAACGCGCTCTACGCCTACGACCCCGAGGCCGCGCTGGCCCAGGCCAGCGCCAGCGAGACGCGCTGGTCGCGGGGTGAGCCACTGTCGCCGCTGGACGGCGTGCCCGGCACGCTGAAAGAGAACCTGGCCACCCAGGGCTGCCCCATGCCCGTCGGCACCGCTGCCAGTGACCTGAGCCCGATGGCCGAGGACAGCCCACCCGCCGCCCGCTGGAAAGAAGCCGGCCTGGTGCTGCTGGCCAAGACCACGATGCCCGACTACGGCATGTTGTCGTCCGGTCTGTCCAGCTTTCACCCGCTGGCCCGCAACCCCTGGGATACCCGCATGAATCCCGGCGGCAGCAGTGCCGGCGCCGGCGCAGCGGCTGCGGGCGGCTACGGCCCGCTGCACGTGGGCACCGACATCGGCGGCTCGGTGCGGCTGCCGGCCGGCTGGTGCGGGCTGGTGGGCTTGAAGCCCAGCGCCGGCCGGGTGCCGATCAAGCCGGCCTATGTCGGCCGGGTGGCCGGACCGATGACCCGCACCGTGGCCGATTGCGCCGCGCTGATGGCCATCCTGAGCCGCCCCGACTGGCGCGACGCCACCAGCCTGCCGCCCCAGGCCATTGCCTGGACCCAGCTGGGCCGCGAGCTGCGCGGCCTCAAACTCGGCCTGCTGATGGACGCCGGCTGGGGCCTGGACGTGGACCCGGAAACGCGCCGCGCGGTCGAGGCTGCCGCGCTGGCGCTGCAAGCCGCAGGCGCCATCGTCGAGCCCCTGGCGCCGTTTTGCACCCGGGCGATGGCCGACGGCATGGACCG
>JBBRZR010000568.1:0-2853 GCA_038236495.1 Burkholderiales bacterium | reverse complement strand
GCACGGTGTCCCAGTGGGCCAGCAGGCCCATCAGGCGCAGCGCCTGCGCGCGGTCCTTGAGTTGGTGCGGCTGGGCAGGCGTGGGTGTGGGTTTTTGGGTGTTTGGGGCAGCAGACGTCATGGCGAGTCCTTGGGGTGCTTGGGGTTAGCTATCGGGTCGGTGGTCGGGTCGGTGGTGGGGTCGGTGGTGGGGGCAGTGGTTGGCTCGGTAGTTGGTTGGCCGGCGGTGTGCAGCGCGTCATAGGCATCGAGCTCGTGTGGGTGCACCGTCACGTCCAACGAGCGCGCCCGCTCGGACAAGGTGGTGTCCACCGGCGGTGGCGCCTGGGTGGCCTCACGCGCGCGCTCCAGTGCCAGGCGCACGGCGTTGGGGTGTGGCACATCGCGGGCCAGGGCTTCGAGGACGGCCGCTTGCATCGGCTGCGCGCCGTAGCGGTCCAGCAGCTTGGACAGCCCGGCCGTGACCGAGCCCAGGTTGTGGCCCCGTACGGCCGCGCGCTGCAGCAGTTCAGCTGCGGCCGGCACGGCCTGGGTCAACCGGTCGGTGGCGCGGTGGGCGCGGGCGCCGCGCTTGTGATCCACCAATGCCTGGACATGCGCCTCTTGCTCGATCTGCGCACCCCGGTCCCAGCTGCGCCGGTGGGTGGCCAGCACCGCAGCGCCGTCGAGCACGCGGATGCGTTCGGGCTCGGCCAGCACCGTGAGCGTGCGCCGAACGTGGGTGTGCGGGATGGAGTAATCGTTGAGATCGAAGCGCACGTAGGGCGTCTTGCCGGCATGGACTTCGAGCCGCTCGGCCACGGGATAGTCGTGCTCGGGCAAGCGCATCAGGCTGGCCTGCTCGGCCAGGATGGCCTGGCGTACCGTCAGCCTGACGTCCTCGGGCCAAGGGCGATCGCAGGCTGGGCCGGCGCACCAGTCCAGTGCCTGCGCGTTGAGGTCGTCCACGTCGGCGAAGGTGCGGGCGGCGAAGAAGCTGTCGCGGATGTACCTGATGCTTCGCTCAACCCGGCCCTTCTCATTGCCGCGCGCCACCGCCACCGGGCGCGGCTCGTAGCGATGGGCGGCGGCAAAGGCCAGCAAGTCGGCGTTGAAGCGGATGGCCGAGCCGCCGACATGATCAACGCGCTCGATCACGGCGCTCTTCAAGTTGTCATACAGCAGCACCCGGGGCACGCCGGCGAAGGCGGCAAACGCCAGCACATGGCCACGCAGGAAGCTGTCCATGCGCGCGTTCAAGCTGAAGTGCAGGAAGATGCGGCGCGAGTAGCTCAGCACCATCACGAAGGCCATCAACGGCCGCTTGGCGCGGCCGACAACAAGATGGCCGAAGTGGCCCCAGTCCACCTGCGCTTGCTCGCCCGGCAGCGTGCGCAGGCGCAGGTAGGCCTCGGCCGCTGGGCGCGGGCGGTGGCAGGCCACGATGTGGCGGAAGTGGTCGCTCCCGCCGGTATAGCCGCGCTCGCGCACCATGGCGTGCAGCCGGCTGGCGGTGAGCGTGGGGAACTTGGCCAGCGTCTCAACCATGAAGGGCAGATACAGGTCGGCCTGGCTGGGCCGCGGCGCTGGCTCGCAGCGCATGACACAGGCCTGCGCGAGCACACCCTTGACGGTGTCGCGGTGCAGGTGAAGCTGGCTGGCGATGGTGCCCACACGCCAGTGCTCGGCCTGGTACAGGCGCAGGACCTGGGCGCGCAGTTCAGGGGCTATGGCCATGGGTGAGCTCCCGCGTTCGGCTGGCGCTGCGTGCAGGTCTGGGTGCAGGGCGGCTGTGACGCAGGAAGCCAAGCCGAACCTGTGGTGCGCAGCTCGTGTGACACCACGGGCATCGCCAAACAGGTGTGGCCGTGGCCGTCGTAGGCACGGGGTTGCAGGCACCCAGAACGATGGGCGTGGACGCGCTGCTGTCGATGAGGGTCATGCATGGCTGGGCGGAGGGCTCGGCGGCGCCGGGCGTCGAAGATGGAAGGGCCTCCAGTACAGCAGCCGAGGCTGCCCGTGGGCAACCCTGATGCGTCACCGATTGCGTTGGCGTGGCCGCTTCCGGGCCGGCCAACGCAGCCTGGCGTTCGCGCCAGCGGCGGGTTCGCGCGGCATGGTTGAAGCGCCCGGGGCGGCTGCGCTGGTAGCGCTGCGCCGCATCACGCTGGCGCTCACCTCGCGCGGCCGCAGCGCAGCCGCCGGCGCAATAGATCTGGCCGCGGTCACAGTGGCTGCACACCAGCACCGGCACGCGGCAACGTCCGCACAAGAAGCGGCGCGCAACTGGCTCCGGCATGGACACCCCGGCAGGTTGCCGAGGGCGTGCTGGACGGGATCGTCCACGGGTGCAACACTGATGCCGCACCCGTTATTGCATGACACGGTGTAGGGCACGGCGTGGGATCAAACTTGCCAGTAAGGGCCGCCGCCGTGCCCGCCTACCTCGGTGTGGGCTGATTACAGCGCCGCGCCGCCAGTGGCCACCCGCGGTCGTTCACCGCCGCCATGCAGACCGCATCAGGTCCGCAGTTGGCGCAACCGGCGCAAAGCCGCCGCCACGGCGCCACACCCTCCAACACACCGCCTTGGCCGCGCTCGTCTGACCGCGCGCCCATGCCTGGCCGCCCTCCGGGCGGCCAGGCATGGGTCACCCAACGATCAAATGACCATCAACCCCCGCTACCGCGCTCTCACAGCCAGAAAACAGCGTTTCCTGGCAGCCGTTCACACGATTCGCCATTCATCGAAGTTATCGCCGCGGCCAGTGCGTCGCGGACCAGTGGGTTCAGGCGAAGCGGTGCGACGAGTCGGAAGGCCGGCGCCGGTGCAGCGGTGGTTTCGGCCGGCAACTCCGGCCGGTCTTCGACTTCG
>JBBRZR010000567.1:0-2869 GCA_038236495.1 Burkholderiales bacterium | reverse complement strand
CTACAGGTGGCGGCCTGGGTCGGGCGCGACCTGCAGGACGGCGTCGAGACGCTGGTGATCCCGCTGCCGCTGTACCACGTGTTCGCGTTGACCGGCGCCCTCGCGTTCCTGAGCAAGGGCACCCGGGCCGTGCTGATCGCGGATCCGCGCGACATGCCCGCACTGCTGAAGACGCTGGCACGCTCGCGCCCGACGGCGATCATCGGCGTCAACACCTTGTTCAGGGCCATGCTCGATGCCCCCGGGTTCGCGGCGCTGGATTGGCAGCGGCTCAAGCTGGCCGTGGCCGGCGGCATGGCGGTCCAACAGGTGGTGGCCCAGCGCTGGAAGGACGCCACCGGCATCCCTTTGGTGGAGGGGTACGGCATGACCGAGAGCGCGCCTGTGGCGATCGCCAACCCGATCGACATCGTGCAGTGGAGCGGCCAGATCGGCCTGCCCTTGCCCAGCACCGACGCCGTGATCCTCGGCGAAGACGACCACCCCGTCGCCTTGGGTGAGGTGGGCGAGATCGCCCTGCGTGGCCCGCAGGTGATGCGGGGCTACTGGCAGCGTCCCGAAGAAACTGCGGCGGCCTTCACGGCCGATGGCTGGCTGCGCACCGGCGATATGGGCGTGATGGATGAACGGGGCGGCTTCCGCATCACCGACCGCAAGAAGGACATGATCGTGGTGTCGGGATTCAAGGTCTTTCCCAACGAGATCGAGGACGTGCTGGCGCTGCACCCGGGCGTGCTCGAGTCAGCGGCGATCGGCGTCACTGACGAGCGCACTGGCGAGGCGGTCAAGGTGCTGGTGGTGCGCCGCGACGCCGGGCTTGGCGAAGCCGAACTGCTGGCGCATTGCCGCCAGCACTTGACGGGCTACAAGGTCCCGCGCTTGGTCGAATTCCGCGACCAGCCGCTGCCGAAAACAGCCATTGGCAAGGTGCTGCGGCGCTCGCTCCGGAATGAAGACAAAGCGGCCCGTGAACGGCTGAAGTCCGGCCCAAAGGTCTAGCGAGTTGCCGGAACTGCCGTCAAGCCGAGCGGTTCGCCGTGGCACGCTGAGTACCCCGCGCATCGCGGCCTCTGCGGGTTGTGGATCGACACCCCGCGCCGCGACACCACGCCATCAACAAAAAACCCAGACTCGCTTGAAAATCCCCCCTTCCGGCACCAGATTGCCTTCATCGCAGGGTGCATCACAGCGCCCTGTTCGATCTCTTCAAAGGATGCAGATGCTCACCTACAAAAAGTCCCCCGAAGCGATTGCTGCGCTGACGCCGGAGCAGTTCCGTGTGACCCAGCAAAACGCAACCGAACGCCCCGGCAGCGGTGCCTATCTGGACAACGAAGAGCCCGGCATCTATGTCGACATCGTCTCGGGCGAGCCGCTGTTCGCCTCGTCCGACAAGTTCGAATCGGGCTGCGGCTGGCCGAGCTTTACGAAGCCGATCGTTCCGGCCCATGTCAACGAGCTTCGCGACACCGACCACGGCATGCTGCGCACCGAGGTTCGCTCGGCCCATGGCGACAGCCACCTCGGCCATGTGTTCACGGATGGCCCAACTGATCGGGGCGGTCTGCGCTACTGCATCAATTCGGCGTCGCTGAGGTTCATCCACCGCGATGCCATGGAAGCCGAAGGCTACGGCGCCTACCTCAACCAAGTGGAGAACTCGCGATGAGCGAACAGCGCGCAATCCTCGCCGGCGGCTGTTTCTGGGGCATGCAGGATCTGATCCGGCGCTACCCCGGTGTGATCTCCACCCGTGTGGGCTACTCGGGCGGTGATGTGCCCAGGGCGACCTACCGCAATCACGGCACCCATGCTGAAGCGATCGAGATTGTTTTCGACCCGGCGCGCATCAGCTTTCGCGAACTGCTCGAATTCTTCTTTCAGATCCATGACCCGAGCACGAAGAATCGCCAGGGCAACGACCGGGGCCTGAGCTATCGCTCGGCGATTTTCTATGCCGATGACGAGCAAAAGCGGGTGGCCTTGGACACCATCGCCGATGTGGACGCCTCAGGCCTGTGGCCCGGCAAGGTGGTGACCGAGCTCGCCCCTGCAGGCCCGTTTTGGGAGGCCGAGCCGGAGCACCAGGACTATCTGGAACGGCTGCCGAACGGCTATACCTGCCACTTCATCCGACCCGACTGGAAGCTGCCAGTCAGACAGCAATGAGGCGCGGCTGAAGCGCTGAATTCAGCTCAAGCCGACGATGCGCCCTTCGTCGTCGATATCGATGTGCTCGGCCGCCGGCACCTTGGGCAGCCCCGGCATGGTCATGACGTCACCACAAACCATCACCACGAATTCGGCGCCCGCTGCCAGCCGAACTTCGCGGATGTCGACGACATGGCCGCTGGGCGCACCGCGCAACGTCGGGTCGGTACTGAAGCTGTACTGGGTCTTGGCGATGCACACCGGCAAGTGACCGTAGCCGGCATCCTGCAGGGCTGCGATCTGCTTGCGCACGGCACTGCTGGCGCTGATGTCGGCCGCGCCGTAGGTGTTCGTTGTCAGTTTGCGGGCCTTGTCCCAGAGGGTGTCGGCATCTGCATAGGCAAAGCGCAACGTCGACTTCTGCTCGCAGGCTGCGACCACTTCACGCGCCAGATCAACCGCACCCGCACCACCCTCTGCCCAGTGGCGTGCCGTCACCACCGGCGCACCCATGGCGCCCAGCCGTTCACGCAGCCAGGCATGCTCGGCCTCGGTGTCGGTGCTGAAGTGGTTGATGGCCACCACACAAGGCAAGCCGAAGACCTCGCGCAGGTTGTGCAGATGGCGTTGGATATTGGGCAAGCCTCGCTCCAACGCGGCCAAGTCTTCGCGCCCCAGGTCGCCTGGGTTGGTACCGCCGTGGAACTTCAGCGCCCGG
>JBBRZR010000566.1:0-2871 GCA_038236495.1 Burkholderiales bacterium | reverse complement strand
CCGACGAGTTCATGCCGATCTTCTTGATCTTTTGCTTGGTGATGCCCAGCGCATCCATCGGCACGATGATCAGGCTCTTGTTCTTGTGCGGTGAGTTTGTGGCTGACACATCGGAGGTATTGGCCAGCAAGCAGCACCAGTCGGCCTGCAGCCCGTTGGTGATCCACATCTTGCTGCCGTTGATGACGTAGTCGCCGCCCTCGATGCGGGCGCTGGTCTTGAGGGCGGCCACATCGCTGCCGCCGCCCACCTCGCTCACGCCCAGGCAGCCCACCATGTCGCCGGCAATCGATGGCACCAGCCATTCGCGGCGCAATTCATCACTGCCAAAGCGCGCCAGCGCCGGGGTGCACATGTCGGTGTGCACGCCGATGCTCATCGGCACACCACCGCAAGCCGCGCCGCCCAGCGCCTCGGCCATCACCATCGAGTAGCTGAAGTCCAGCCCGGCGCCGCCAAACTCCTCCGGGTACTTCAGCCCCAGCAGGCCCAGGTTGCCGAGCTTTTTCATCACCGCGTGGGCGGGGTAGATCTCGGCGGCCTCCCACTCGGCCACAAACGGGTTGATCTCCTTGGCGACAAACTTGGTCACGGTGTCACTCAGGGCGCGGTGTTCGGGGGTGAATTTCATGGTCTTGCTCCGGAGAGGGATGGGATTGGTGTCGGGGTTTTAAAAACGGGCCACGCCAAAGGCATTCGGGCGCAGCGTGCGGGTCTCGGCTTCAGCCGCCAGCGCCAGGCACAGCGCCAGCACACGCCGGGTGTCTTGCGGCGCGATCACGCCGTCGTCCCAGAGGCGGGCGGTGCCAAACAGCACATGGCTTTCACGGTCGATGCGCTGGCGCAGCTGGTCGCTCATCGCATCCAGTGCCGCGTCGTTGATGGGCAGGCCGGCTTTTTGCAGCTTGGCCGCGCTGATGATGCGCATGACCTGTGCGGCCTGCGCGCCGCCCATCACCGCGGTGCGGGCCGATGGCCAGCTGAAGATGAAGCGCGGGTCGAAACCCCGGCCGCACATGCCGTAGTTGCCGGCGCCAAAACTGCCGCCCAGCAGCACCGTGAACTTGGCCACCCGGGCATTGGCCACGGCCTGGATCATCTTGCTGCCGTGCTTGATGGCGCCGCCACGCTCGGCCGCGCTGCCCACCATGTAGCCGGTGGTGTTTTGCAAAAAAACCAGCGGCGTGCCGCTCTGGTCGCAGAGCTGGATGAACTGCGCCGCCTTGGTCGAGCCGGTGGGCTGGATCGCGCCGTTGTTGCCCAGGATGCCGACGGCGTGACCATCGATGCGGGCATGGCCGCAGACGGTCTCGGTGGCAAACGAGGCCTTGAACTCCAGGAAGTCCGAGCCGTCGACCAGCCGGGCGATGACCTCGCGCACGTCGTAGGGCTCGCGCTCGTCGGCCGGCACCACGCCGGGCAACTCGTCGGGGGAGTACAGCGGCTCGCTTGCTGCCGCACGGGACGTGGGCACGCTGTCCCAGCGCAGCTTGTCCACCAGCTCGCGGGTCAACGCGATGGCGTGGGCGTCGTTCTCGGCCAGGTACTCACCCAGGCCGGTGACCTCGGCATGCAGTGCGCTGCCGCCCAGTTCGTCCTCGCTGCAGTCCTCGCCGATGGCGGCCTTGACCAGCGGCGGGCCGGCCAAATAGATGCTGCTGCGGCCTTTGACCAGCACCACATAGTCCGACAAGCCCGGCAGGTAGGCACCGCCGGCGGTGGACGCGCCGTGCACCACGGCGATCTGCGGGATGCCAGCGGCGGACAGCCTGGCCTGGTTGGCAAAGGCGCGGCCGCCCTCGACAAACATTTCGCTTTGGTACATCAGGTTGGCGCCACCCGACTCGACCAGGTAGATCAGCGGCAGTTTGTTCTCGGCGGCGATGGCCTGGGCCCGCAGCGCCTTGCGCAAGCCCATCGGCGAGACCGTGCCGCCCTTCAGCGCCGAATCACTGGCGGAGATCAGCACCCGCTTGCCCGATACCGTGCCGATGCCGACGATGGAGCCGCCGCCCAGCACGCTTTTTTTGCCGTCGTCGTCGTGCAGACCCAGCCCGGCCAGCGCCGACAGCGCCAGAAAACCGCTGTCCCGGTCCAGCAAGCGCGCCACCCGCTCCCGTGGCAGCAGCTGGCCCCGTTGCTCGAACTTGTCGATCTTGGCGGCCGACTCGGCCACCACCTTGGCTTCAAGCAGCCGCACCTCGGCCAGGCGCTCGGCCATGCGGCTGACGTTGGCAAGAAACCCGGCGCTGCCGACCCGCAGTTGCGACACCCAAGCCGGCATCAGCTGAGCACCTTGGGCTTGACGGCCCGGTGGAAGCCCTCAAACGGCTGGCTGCGCTGGTGGTCGGCGGTGGGGAAGGCCGCCTGGCCCAGCGACGCGCCGCCGTCGATCTGCAAGGTCACGCCGGTGATGAAGGCCGCGCCCGGCGACAGCAAAAACACGATGGCCGCGCTGACCTCGGCCTCTTCGGCCATGCGGCGCAGCGGCACGTGTTTTTTAAGGCCGCGGATGTGGTCACGGATCGCGTCGCCGTAACTGTCCATGCCGCTGCTGGCAATCCAGCCCGGCGCCACCGCATTGACCCGCACACCGGCGTGGGCCCATTCAAACGCTGCGGTCTGCGTCAGGTTGGCCATGCCGGCCCGCGCCGCGCCCGAGTGGCCCATCGTCGGCATGCCGTTCTTGAAGTCGGCCGTCATGTTGACTATTGATCCGCCGTGCGCCTGCAAACATTGGGTAAACAGCTCACGCATCATCAAAAAGCCGCCGGTCAGGTTGTTGGCCACCACCGCATCAAAACCTTTTTTGCTGATGAAGGCCAGCGGCGACGGAAACTGCCCACCCGCGTTGTTGACCAGCCCGGTGAT
>JBBRZR010000565.1:0-2877 GCA_038236495.1 Burkholderiales bacterium | reverse complement strand
GGTGGCCTACAGCGCGCGCTGGACCGCCGGGCACATCGTGCCGCAGGCCGACGAGATCGAGGACGCGCAGTGGTTTGCGATGGATGCGCTGCCGGGCATCCCGCCGCGCTTCTCGATTGCCGGCCATTTGATCCGCGACACGCTGGCCTTGATGCAATCGGGCGGGCTGGGCTGAAACGCCGACCCGCCGTGCGGCGCAACGCTCGCCGGCCCAAGCCTCCCTGGCCCAAGGATCAGGGCTGCAGCTTCCAGGCACCACCCTCGATCTTGACCATCACCTGGCTGCGGCCGTCCACGCCGTTGTGGTCGGTAGCGCTCATCGTGAAGACGGCCTGCGAGCCGGGGTAGTCGCGCAGCCCCTCCAGCGCATCGCGCAGCGCGCTGCGGAACTCGGGCGTGCCGGGCTTGGCCTTCTTGAGCGCCTCGCGCGCCGCCACCTGCATCATGCCCAGCGCGTCCCAGGCGGTGGCGGCAAACAGCGAGCGGCTGCCGGCGCCGTACTTGGCCTCGAAGCGCTGCACAAAATCCAGCCCGGCCTTCTTGGTCGGGTTGCTGTCGGGCAGTTGCTCGGCCACCAGCACCGGCGCCACCGTCATGTAGCCGCCCTCCAGGTCTTTGCCACCCACCCGCAAGAAGTCGTTGTTGGCCACACCCTGGGTCTGGTAGATCAGGCCCTTGTAGCCACGTTTGACCAGCTCGGCGTGTGGCAGCGCGCCAGGCGTGCCGGCCGCGAAGATGTAGACCGCGTCCGGGTTGGCGGCCAACACCTTGATGACCTGGGCGGTCACGCTCTGGTCGGTCGGGTTGTTGCGCTCGGTCGCCACCAGCTTGATGCCCTTGGCGGCGGCGATCGCCTCGGCCGCCTTGATGAAGCCCTCGCCATAGCTGTTGGCCGAGCCGATGAAGGCGATCGTCTTGCCCTTGTGCGCCAGCAGGTGGTCCATCACCATCGTGGCCGAGATCGGCTCGGTGGGTGACAGCTTGAAAGCCCATTTGCGCACCCCCTCTTGCGGCATCACGATGGCGCCGCCGCCGGCCAGCGAGATCACCGGCACTTTGGCCTGGCCCGCCACCTCGACCACCGCCAGTGACGGCGGCGTGACCGACGCGCCGATGATCGCGTCCACCTTGTCCTCGGTGATCAGCTTGGCGGCGTTTTTGCTGGCGCCGGTGGGGTCGCTGTTGTCGTTGAGGATGGTGAAACGCAGCTTCTCGCCCGCCAGCTCGGCCGGCCAGAGCTTGATGGCCATCTCGGCCGGCACCCCCAGCGACGCCGCTGGGCCGGTGGTGGACAGGATCACGCCGATGTGGATCTCGGCCTGGGCAGCGGCCGCGCCCAGCAGGCTGCCGGCGGTGGCCAGCGCCAGCAGCAGGTGGCGGCGCGACGGACGGTGTGAAGGGCCGCTGGGGTGGGGCCGGGCGAGTTGGGGGTGCAGCGGGCGGGTGGGCATGGCGGGTCTCCTGATCTTCGGGGTGGGCGGATGGGGCGGCTCGTCAGGGGTAGACCCCAGCAGCCGCCGCGATGGCGCGAGGCTAAGTTCAGGGTCGGGCGGTGTCTGTCCTCCGGGGGGAGGACATGCCGGCCCCGTTGACCCGCCTACAGCCCGAGCCCACACCATGAATCTGCAAACCCTGCCTATCGACGGCGCATCGGTCCTGCACCGCACCGAGGCGGCCTTGGCCGCTGCCGGCATGGTCAGCGGCATCGGCGATGCCCGCTTCGGCCAGTGCGTGATCGAGCAGCTCAACCGGCTGATGCCGCTGTGCTGGTGGACGGTATACCGCTTGTTGGACGACGCGCCGCCGCAACTGCGCCTGACCGGCTGCCTGGGCGCCGAGGACTGCACCCTCACCGCATTTGGCGCCTACCGCGACGGGCTGTATTTGCACGACCGGCTGCTGGGCCGGATGCGGGGCGAGCTGGATGATGCCGGGCGCGGGGCGACCCACAGCCAGGCTAACCCGGGCCGCGCGATGATGGGCCATGCCCATGCCCGCGAGCTTAGCGCCGAGCACCGGCGCCGCATCTACAGCCGCCATGGCCTGAGCGAGCGGCTGTCGCTGGCCCAGGGCACCGGCGGCGGTGGCCTGCTGATGATCAACCTGTACCGACATCAAAGCCAGCCGGCGTTTTGCGACGACGAGCGGGACGCGCTGCAGCAGATCGGCCCGCTCTTGCTGGCCGTGGTGGCGCGGCACCTCGCGCTGGTGGCGCCGGCGCCAGGGGTTGGCGGCAGGGCGATTGGCGACAGCCCGGCACACCCCCTGGCGGACAACGCGGTCAACCCCGGCCTCGGCCCCGGCGACTGTGCGCTGGCCGGCCTGACCCGCCGTGAGCGTGAAGTCTGCGACCGCCTGCTGCGCGGCTGGACCCACGACGGCATTGCCGCCGACCTGAAGCTGGCGACCACCACCGTCAAGACCTACCGCGACCGGGCCTTCGACCGGCTCGGCATCCACCACCGCAACGAGCTGTTTGCGCTGGTGCTGGCCCAGGCGCACTCCGGTGTCTGCGCCGGCCTGGCCGCCTGAGGTCCGTCGCCGCGCTCAGGCGCCCGGCTGCTCAGCCGCCAGCGCCGCATCCACCAGCCGGCGGTACTGCAGCAGCGCCGCGTCCATCGCCAGCGGCAGCATGGTCGATTGCGGGCTGCGCGCCAGCATCGCGGCTTGCGCGCTGATCATGTCGCGGTCCTCGTTGAAGGCGGCGATCAAGCTGTCGTAAAGCGTGCCGGTCAGCGCCGCGTCGCCCATCGTCGCCGGGTGGCTTTGCTGAAAGAAGTAGTGCGTGCTGGTCTCGCTTTCGGGCGTCAAGGTCTGGCAGCTGTGCAGCGTGATCGCCGCGCGGTTGTCGCCCTCGGCAGCACCCGCCGGCCGCCC
>JBBRZR010000564.1:0-2899 GCA_038236495.1 Burkholderiales bacterium | reverse complement strand
GCCAGGGTCTGGCGCGCATTCTGCTCGACCAGCAGCACGGTGATGCCCAGCCGGTTGATGTCGCCGATGATGCGGAAGTTTTCCTTCACATACAGCGGCGACAGGCCGAGCGACGGCTCGTCGATGATCAGCAACCGCGGCTGGGCCATCAGGCCGCGGCCTATCGACACCATCGCCTGCTCGCCGCCCGACATCGTGCCGGCCAGTTGGCTGCGCCGCTCTTTCAGGCGCGGGAACAGCGCGTAGGCTTGCTCGATGCGGCGCGCCACCTCGCGGGCGTCGGGTTGCTGGTAGGCGCCGACGCGCAGGTTCTCCTCGACCGTCATCTTCGGGAAGACCTTGCGGCCCTCGGGGATGCAGGCGATGCCGCTGGCGATCACGCGGTGCGTGGGCAGGCCGCTGATTTGGGCACCGTCGAAACGGATGCTGCCGGTGTGGGCCGGGGTCAAGCCCAGGATCGAGCGGATCAGCGTCGATTTGCCCGCGCCGTTGGCCCCCAGGATGCAGGTGATGGTGCCGGGCGCCACGGTCAGCGACACGCCATGCAGCACATCGACCCGGTCGTAGGCGGTGTGGATGCCCTCGACTTGCAGCAGCGGCGTCATGTGGCGGCCTCTTGGCCGAGGTAGGCCACTTGCACCTGCGGGTCTTGGGTGATCTGGGCATACGTGCCCTCGGCGATCTTCTTGCCGTAGTTCAGCACCACGCAGCGCTGGGTGATGCGCTGGATCACGCCCATCTCGTGCTCGATGATGACGATGGTGAAGGGTGACAACCGCTCGCGCACCATCAGGATGTCGTCCATCAGCTCGCGGGTCTCGTCGTGCGTCATGCCGGCCGACGGCTCATCGAGCAGCACCAGCCGCGGGTTGGACACCAGCGCGCGGCAGATTTCGACCCGGCGCCGGTCGATCATGCTCAGGCTGCCAGCCGGCCACCACAGCTTGGCAGCCAGCGCAGTGCTGAAGGTCTGCAGCAGCGTGTGCACCAGCGCCACGGTCTCATCGTGCTGCCGGCGCAGCGCGCCGCGCTGCAGCAGGTTGAACACCAGGCCCGGGTTGAGATGCTGGGTGCGGCCGATCGCGACGTTGTCGAACACCGTCAGCGGCAGTGACAGCCGTGAGCGCTGGAAGGTGCGGGTCACGCCCGCCCGGTACACCGCTTGCGGCGACTGGCGGGTGATGTCCGCGCCGTCCAGCAGCACCTGGCCGCTGGCCGGGGCGTACAGGCCGGTCACCACATTGAAGAAGGTCGTCTTGCCCGAGCCGTTGGGCCCGAGCAGGCCGAGGATTTCACGCGCATGCACCACCAGGTCGAGGGCATCGAGCGCGGTGACGCCGCCGAAACGCATCGTCAGTGCGCGGGCTTCAAGCAGCGGCGGGGTCACGGGGCTGGCTTCCGCGCTCATGGCGCGCCCGCCGACAAAGTCTTGCCCGGAAAGTAGCGCCGCACTGTGCGCGGCAGCAGGCCGTCGGGCCGGAACAGCAGGATGAAGATCACCAGCAGCGCATACAGCAGAAAGCGGTACTCCTGGATGAACTGGAACTTCTCCGGCAGGATCAGCACGATGGTGGCCGCAGGCAGGATGCCCCAGGGGTTGCCGATGCCACCCAGGATCAGGATCGAGACCAGGATCAGCGAGTCGGCGAAGGTGAAGTTGTTCGGTGCCACATAGCTGGTCATCATCCCGTAGACCGCGCCGGCCAGGCCGGCCAGAAAGTTGCCGAAGGTGAACGCCAGCACCTTCCAGCGCGCGATCGCCACGCCAAAGACCGCGGCCGCCACCTCGTCGGTGCGCACCATGTCCATCGACAGCCCGATCCAGGAGCGCTCGATGCGCCGCACAAAGACAAACGCCGCCACGCACAGCCCCAGCGCCAGCAACGCGTAGTTGGCGTAGAACGACAGCTCGACCGGGCCCAGCGTCAGACCCTCGTTGAGCTGCCAGCCAAACAGCTTCAGGCCCGGGATGCGCAAGCCCTGCGGCCCACCCAGCGTGTCGTTGACCTCTAGAAAGTTCTTGAACAGGATGCCAAACGCCATCGTCACCAGCGCGGCGTAGTGGCCGCGGGTGCGCAACACCGGCCAGATCAGCAGCGAGCCGATGGCCGCAGCGATCGCGCCACCGGCCAGCAGAACAAACAGGTGCGGCAGGGCGGTGTGGCTGGCCAGCGTGGCGGCGGTGTAGCTGCCGATACCAAAAAACGCCGCGCCGGCAAAGTTGACCACGCCGACATAGCCGAACTGGATGTTCAAGCCCAGGCAGACCACGGTATAGAGCAGCACCGTGCTGAGCAGCAGCAGCGCGAAGTGCAGGTCGTGCAGGGCGGCGATCAGCGCCAGCACCCCCAGCACGCAGCCGACGCCCAGCATCCGGGGCGAGGCCTGGGTGGCCGCGGCCAGCGGCGCGGCCCAACCCAGCCGGCGCAGGGCCAGCAGCGCGGCGGGCACCACCAACACCAGGGCGCCGACAGCGACCTGGCTCTCGGCATGCAGCAAGGCCCCGAGGTAGACGAAGACGACCGCGATCGCGGCGACCAGGGCGGCGGTGTTGCGGGTGGACAGCGACCGCTGTGTGTTTGGGGATTCCATCTCAGACCCGCTCGCTCGCCCGCTCGGCGATCAGCCCGGTGGGCTTCCAGGCCATCAGCAGAATCACCATCCCGAAGGCGAACACGTCCTTGTAGGCGCTGGGGATGCTAGGGCTGAGGATCGGCAGCGCCACCGCGCCAAAGGTCTGCAGCGCGGCGAACAAAAAGCCGCCCAGGATCGCGCCATAAAAATTGCCCAGCCCACCCAGGATCGCCGCCGAGAACCCGATCACCCCCAGCAGCAGGCCGATCGAGAAGTTGACCTCGTTGTAGTACAGGCCGTTCATCACCCCGGCCATCGCCGCCAG
>JBBRZR010000563.1:0-2971 GCA_038236495.1 Burkholderiales bacterium | reverse complement strand
AGCTGGCCCGGCTGCACGGCCCGGTGGGCCTGAAAAACGGTGCCCGCACACCACCCGAGATCGCCGTCAGCATCCTGGCCGAGCTGACCGCCGTGCGCTACGGCTACCGGGTGCCCGAGCCGGTGCCGGTCAAGGCGCAGGCGCGGGTCGAGGCCGGCTGCACCACCTGATCGGCGCCAGCAAGCCGCGCCGGGCAGCACGCTGACGGGTGCGGCCCGCCTCAGGCCACCGCATCCAGCGTCAGGGTCTCGACAGCCGCGGCCAGTTCTAGCCAGGGCCGGTCGGTGTTCAGGTGCACCATGTCGGCAGCCTCATCGGCACCCGGCCATTCGGCCACCCCCTGCTGGAAGGCCAGCACATCCGGCGTGGCGTCGGACGCGTCGGTATCGGCGCGCTGGCGCTGCTGCACCCGCGCCCGCAACACCTCGGGCGGCGCCGCGCAGACCAGCAGACAAAAGCGCACGCCGTGGCGCGCCGCCAGCGCCCGCAGGGCGTCACGCTCGCTGCGCCGCAGGCTGGCCGCGTCGATCACCACCGACACCCCCGCGTCCAGCGCCTGCTGCGCCAGCTCCTGCAGGCGCTCGTAGGTGCGGCGCGTGGCGTCCGGGCTGTACAGGCCGGGCACGGCACGCGCCGTGGGCGCCGATGCAAACAGCCGTTTGCGCTCCACGTCCGAGCGCACCCGCACAGCGCCCAGCCGCTCGGCCAGCGCACCCGCCACCAGGCTCTTGCCGGCACCGGCCAGGCCGCACATCAGCACCATCCGCAAGCCGCCTGACTGCGCGTCCGCCGTTGCCACCGGCGCCAAACCCGCCAGCGCCGTGGCCACGCCCAGGTAGTGCCGGGCCTGCAGAAGGGCCGCTTGCTGCGCGGTGTCCGCCTGTTGCGCAGCCACATCCGTGTGGCCCACCGCCCCCAGCAGCGCCACCTTGGCCCGCACGGCAGCGCGGTACACGGCCCACCACGCCAGCAGCGGCAGCGCCGCCCAGTCGCCGCTGGCCTCCAGTGCGGCGCTGATGAAGCGCCAGGCCAGACGCGGCAGGCCCTGGGCCTGCAGGTCCATGAAGGTGAAGGCCAGGTCGCCCAGGGTGTCGATGTGGCGCAGCGTGTCGTTGAACTCCAGCGCGTCGAACAACACCGGCGCGCCCTCGGACCAGACAATGTTGGCCAGGTGCAGGTCACCGTGCACCTCGCGCACATGGCCGGTGCGGCAGCGCAGGTCCATCAGGCCGGCCAGGGCCGCGCCGCGGGCCTCGGTCCAGCGCTGCAGGGCGGCCACCGCGGCACGGTCAGGATCGGGCACACCGTCCACATCTGCCGGCAACAGCGCGGCCAGCTCGGTCAGGTTCTCACGGGCCCAGTGGCGGGTGGCGTCAGCCCGGCCAAAACCCGGCGGTGCGGGCGGTTGCTGGGCATGGAAGCGCGCCACCACCGCCGCCAGGCTGTCGACCATCGGCCCGGTCAGTTCACCGCGTTGCGCCAGCCGGTCCAGGCGCTGGCTGTCATCAAAACGGCGCATGTGCACGGCCCAGTCGATCACCGGCGCACCCGCGGCCAGCGGGTCGCCCGGCAGGGTGATGCGCGCGCCGTCGGCGGTCTGGCGCACCGCCACCACCGCCAAGTACCAGCGCGGCGCGGTGCGGCGGTTCAGCCGCAACTCCTGCTCGCAGGCCTCGCGCCGCGCCAGGGCGGTAGAGAAATCGACAAAACCCATCACCACCGGCTTTTTCAGCTTGTAGACCTGGGTGCCGGCCAGCAGAACCGAGGACAAATGGGTTTCGATCAGGCCGGGCGCGTCGGCGGCGCCGGCGCAGGCACCAGATCGCCGCAACTCAGCCACCATCCTGGCATGGTTGAACAACGCCGCCGGGTCGGACGCGGTCGGGTGGAACAAGGCACCTTGCGGCATGTGCGGAATACTCCTGGAGCTATCGTCGCATGGCAAGCACTTTGTAAAAGTGAGCCGTGTCAAGCCGGCGGGCCGCCACGCCCCTCCCAATCCATCCGCTGCCGCGCCCGGCCGGCGGGCTTGCGGCAACGCCAGTCAAGTGTTGCGCAAATGCCCCAGCGGCAACGCTGCGCCGGCCTTGACCTCGCCCAGCGAAAAGCTGGTGTGGATGTCCTTGACGTTGGGCAGCTTGAACAAGGTGTCCATCGCCCAACGTGAATAGGCGTCCAGGTCGGTGGTCAGCACCTGCAGCTCGAAAGTGCCGGCGCCGCTGATGTAGTGGCAGCTCACCACCTCGGGCAGGGCGCGGATCGCGTCCTCGAGCGCCCGGGTGGCGTCGGCGTTGTTGCGCTCGGCGTCCACCCGCACAAAAGCCAGCGCGCCCAGGCCGATGCGGCGGCGGTCGATCTCGGCCCGGTAGCCGGTGATGATGGCTTGCGCCTCCAGCCACTTGACGCGCCGCCAGGTGGGCGCGGCCGACAGCCCGATGCGGGTGGCGAGCTCGGCGTTGGACAGGCGCGCGTCGCGCTGCAACTCGTCGAGGATGGCGACGTCGTAGCGGTCGAGTTTGGCGCCGTGGAAGTCGTCCGCATCGCGGGCCGCCAGGCCACCCGAAGCGCTGGCGCCGTCGGCCGCGCCGCTCAGCGTTTTCCCGAGTTTTCCGGTTTTCGGCGCGTTTCTTTCTCGAATCGGCATGTTTGGCATGAGTTTCTTGCCAGGAGTATCCCCACAAGGGTACACAAAGAAAAGACTTCGCAGACGCTTTTTCCTACACTTTCTGCTTCGTTTGACTGGAGTCCGTACGCCATGAATGCACCCCTGCCCGAATCGATACGGCTGGCACTCGAAGCCGCCACGCTGGACGACCGCCAGCCCTGCTGGCGGCGGCGAAGCCACAGGTACACAGCGGGCTGCGCAGCAGAACGCAGTGGATTTGGCGTCAAGCGTACCGGCCCTGTGGAGAACTGACATGAACGCACCGCTGCCTGAATCAATACGGCTGGCCCTCGAAGCGGCCACGCT
>JBBRZR010000562.1:0-2974 GCA_038236495.1 Burkholderiales bacterium | reverse complement strand
GGATTGCAAATCCGTCTAGCCCGGTTCGACTCCGGGTCGCGCCTCCAAACGAAAAACTCCTGTGACTCAATCACTTGGTGTTGAAAAAATTGCCCGGTCAGCCCGGGCTTTTTCTTGTCTGTTTGGTTCGATGCAATGACAGATATCAGCGGATATTCTGAATCCGCTAACAAAATGACAACGAGCTCGCCCGCAATGGCCGGGCGTTTTGGAGATTTGTCATGCTCAGTGCTGCTTGAGCGAGGGCTTCATGATGAAGGCGCAGTGAGCGCGTTCAGCAATTCGGCCCAGGCAACGCACTGTCCGACCCGGGCCGTTATTTCGCGGGTTGAATTGAAGTGACGGTGATGGCGCCGTCGATCCGGTCGGCCGAGAAACGCACCTTGTCGCCTTCCTTCAGGCCGTTGAGCAACTTCGGGTCCGCCACCCTGAAGACCATCGTCATGCCTGGCATATCGAGGTTTTCGATTCGACCATGTCGCAGCGTCAATTTTTGGGCGCTCTTGTCCACTTTGCGAACCTCGCCGTCGGCCATGGCGGCTGTCGCAGGTACCGACGCTGCCGGGCCGGCTGCGGTTTGAGCGTGCACGCTTGCGAAGAGGGACGCCAACAGCGCAATGAAAATTATGGGTTTCTTCATCAATGAAAGCTCGTGGCGCGCGCAACGCGTGTTGATGGGTTTCGGATCCGGGGCTGTGAATTCTTGCTTCATTTGACCGTCACCTTGCCGACCATGCCCGCTTCGAAGTGACCCGGCACCAGGCAGGCGAACTGAAACTCGCCCGCCTGGGTGAACTGCCAGACCATTTCACCGTTGGCGCCGGGTTTGACGTGGGTCATGTTCGCGTCGGCGTGCTCCATCTCCGGAAACTTCTTCATCAGCGCGGCATGCGTCTTGAGTTCGTCTGGCGTGCCGAGGATCATTTCGTGCAACTGTTTGCCCTGGTTGTGCACGATGAACTTCACGGTTTCGCCGCGCTTCACGCTGAGCGTGGACGGCGTGTAGCGAAAGGCGTCGGTCATGCTCAGCCGGATCACCCGGCTGACCTTCCGGGGATCGCCCGCGCGGCCAAACGCAGTGTCCTCCACCGCCGCAGCGTCATAGGGCTTCTTGGCCACAGCGTGATGGTCGTCGCCGTGTGCAAAGGACGCCGTGGCGGTGGCCAGCAGCGCCAGGGCGATGGCCGGCAACAGGGTTCGGTTTGTCATGTAAGGCACCTTCTCGATGTTGGGGTCAATGGCCTTCATGGCCGGTCGGCTTGCGCACCTGGAGGGTGCTGGCATCGGCCTTCGGCGCCGCGGCCCGCGTCGGCTGCGGCAGGTCGCGTGGGCCATTGCCGGCATATTCATAAGCCAGCGTGCCGCCGGGGTGCGTGTACCAACCGGGGTCGGTGTAGTCACCCGCCTTCACGCTGTCGCGCACCTTGACCACGCTGAACATGCCGCCCATGCCGATGGCGCCAAACGGGCCGGTGCCGGTCATCATTGGCAGTGTGTTGTCGGGCAGGGGCATCTCCATCTCGGCCATGTCGTGCATGCCGCGCTCGCCCATCACCATGTAGTCGGGCACCAGCTTGGTGATCTTCTCGGCCACGCTGCGGTGGTCCACGCCGATCATGGTGGGCACCGAGTGCCCCATGGCGTTCATGGTGTGGTGAGACTTGTGGCAATGCATCGCCCAGTCACCGGCCAGGGCATCAAACTCGAAGGCGCGCATCTGCCCCACCGCGATATCGGTCGTCACCTCGGGCCAGCGCGCGCTCTTGGGCACCCAGCCGCCGTCGGTGCATGTCACCTCAAAGTGCGGGCCGTGCATGTGGATCGGGTGGTTGGTCATCGTCAGGTTGCCCACCCGCACCCGCACCCGGTCGCCGGTGCGCGCCACCAGCGGGTCTATGCCAGGAAAGGCGCGGCTGTTCCAGGTCCAGAGGTTGAAGTCCAGCATCGTATTGACCTTGGGGGTGGCGCTGCCGGGCTCGACGTCGTAGGCGTTGAGCAGGAAGGCGAAGTCACGGTCCACCTTGTACTGGCGCGGGTCCTTGGGGTGCACGATGAACAGGCCCATCATGCCCATTGCCATCTGCGTCATCTCGTCGGCATGCGGGTGGTACATGAAGGTGCCCGAGCGCTGCAGCACAAACTCGTAGACAAAGGTCTTGCCGACGGCAATGCCGGGCTGGGTCAGGCCGGTCACACCGTCCATGCCGCTGGGCAACAGGATGCCGTGCCAGTGCACGCTGGTTACTTCGGGCAGCTTGTTGGTGACGAAGATGCGCACGCGGTCGCCCTCCACCGCTTCAATCGTCGGGCCGGGGCTCTGGCCGTTGTAGCCCCACAGGTTGGCCTTCATGCCGGGGGCGATCTCGCGCACCACGGGCTCGGCCACCAAGTGGAACTCCTTGACGTTGTCTTTCAGGCGCCAGGGCAGTGACCAGCCGTTGAGCGTGATCACCGGGTTGTAGGGCCTGCCGTTGGGCGGCAATGGTGGCGGCTGCATGGCCGCGGTGGATTGCATCGCGGCCTCGGGCAGGGAGGCCGCACCGACGCGGCTGACGGCGGCGCTGCCGACCAGGGCGGCACCGGCCTTGAAGAAAGTTCTGCGGTTGCTCATGGGGGTTCTTTCAGTGTCTAGCGGCGGCAGTGGCTGCGCCAGCACGTGGGGGCGACAGCGCTTTGCTGTCGCCGGGTGAGCGACCGGTCAGCGCGGTCTGCAGGTCGGTGGCGGCGATCCAGTGGTCGCGCAGCGCTTCGACATAACCGGTCACGCTGCCGACCTGGTCTTTGGCATCGGCGATCAACTCGAACACGCTGCTCAGCATGCCGTTGTAGCGCAGCAGGTTCTCGTCAGAAATACGCTTGCGCAGCGGCACGACCTCGTCGCGGTAGTGCCGCGCCAGGTCGTAGGCGGTGCGGTACGCCGAGTAGGACTCGCGCACCTCGGAGCGCGCGTTGTTGGCCACGTCCGCCGCGTGGT
>JBBRZR010000561.1:0-3014 GCA_038236495.1 Burkholderiales bacterium | reverse complement strand
TGGTGAAGCACGCCGCACGCCGCCCCTCGTCCGGTCAAACAATCAAGGGTTTGCATCACCACCGGTTTCAGGGTCAGTCAGTAAAACCCGCATTTCGTGCGGTTTACAAATGGTTAACACTGCGGTAACACCTGGATACCTGTGCACTTGGCCAGCGTTCGGGGTGTCAGCCCCGGCGGTGTGTGCAGCAACAACACGGTCGTGCCCAGGTTCTGTTGACCGGTCTTGCGATGCCCCAGTCGTTTCCCCTCCTTCGTGGCTTGGCGCTGGCGGCAGGGTTGCCGCCGCCCGGTTTGCCCGTTCGCCCGCCCGCGGTTCCCTGGCCCGACCTGGCCCAGATGCGCGGTGCCACCCACACCCGCCGCAGCAACATCGCGCGCCAGATCAAGCTGGGCTGGGCGCTGCTGCGGGCCCAGGCCCACCGGGTGCGGTTTGATGCCGTGCTGCAGCAGCACCAGCACTGGCAGCCGGTGTTCTTGCGCCAGGCCAGAAGCTTCGAGCCACTGCTGCAGTCTTTCATGGACCGCCGCGCCGGCATGGCGCAGCGGTTTCAGTATCTGCAGCACGACTTGGCCGCTGCCACCCAGGCCTTTGGGGTGGCTACCGGCAGCCGCATCGCGCTGGGTGAGCGGGTGGTGTTGTGCACGCTGGGCGATGCTGGCGGTGCCGGCAGCGTCGGCCTGGGGCTGAACCCGGTCTGCAAACGCGAGGGCCTGTGGGCGCTGAGCCTGCACAACGCTGGTGGCTTGCGGGTCTGCCAGATCAGTTTTTCATTCCTGCCCGGCCAGCGTCTGATGATCGGATCGGTGCAAGGCGCTGCCGCGCAGGACGGCGCGGCGATGCAGGCGGTGCGTGACCTGACCCATGCCGCCGAGGGGCTGCGCCCCGCCCACCTGCTGGCCGAGGTGCTGCGCATGCTGTGCCGCCGCTGGACGCTGCGCCTGGTGGGGGTAGACCCGCAGCACCATGTCAAGAAGCGCTGGCACCAGCGCACGCTGGCGGTCAGCTTCGACTACTGCGGCTTTTGGACCGCGCTGGGTGGCCAGCGCCAGGCCGACGCACTGTGGTCGCTGCCCACCGTGCGTGCCGCACGTGACCTGGCCAATGTGCCCGGCAAGCGGCGGGCGCAGTACAAGCGCCGGCTGTCGATGCTGGCGGCCTTGCCCGACTTGCTGCAACACCTGCCGCCGCACGCCCCCACCGCTTGAGGCCGTTTTCGACGGCGTCTTCAGCGGCGCTTTCGGCCGCAGTGACAGGCGGCCGCCTCAGCGCGGATTGGCCAACAGGTACTTGGCCAGCACGTGGTGGGCCGGCAGCGAGGTCGGGTCTTTGAAACCGTTGGCCGGCATCGTGAACGAGGCATAGCGCGCGATCACCATCTCGGCCTTGGGGTCGATGTAGACCGCTTGGCCGTGCACGCCGCGGGCCGCAAACGCACCGTGCTCGTTGTTCGAGGCCCACCCCCTATTGCGGTAGCGCCAGCCCGACAGCAGCGGGCAGCTGGCCACCGGAAGCGCCGACGTCTCACCGCCGCTCCGGATGTCGTCCACCACCGCCTTGGGCAGCACCTGGCGGCCACTGGCGCGGTCGCCGTTGCGCACCATCTCGCCAAAACGCGCCAAATCCCGCCAGGTCCCGCAGGCCGGTGGTGAGGCCGCCGCCGGCAAATTCGGTGCCCACGCTGTCGACGCTGAAGTAGGCGTCCTGCTCCATGCCGAGCTGGGTCCAGATGCGTTCGGACAGGTTCTCGCTGGCGCGGTCCAGCGGAACTTCGGGACGGTGTAGAACGCGCCGTCGGCAAACCCGCGTTTTGCCGCCGGCCCGCTACGCCCAGGCCTCGCCCAGCGCCCTCGCCTGCTGCAACACCAGGTCCACCGCCGCGTCCTGCCCATCCGGCGGGTACTTGTACTTGCGCAGGATGCGCTTGACCATCAGCCGCAGCCTGGCCTGCACACTCTCGCGCGCTGACCAGTCCACGCTCAGGTTCTGCCGCAGGTTCTCGGTCAGTTCGTGGGCGATCTTTTTCAACGTCTCGTCGGTCAGCTCGCGCACCGCCGATTCGTTGTTGGCCAGGGCGTCGTAGAACCGCACCTCGTCGTCGCTCAGGCCCAGTTGCTCACCCCGCCCCGCCGCCTCGCGGAACTTCTTGGCCATCTGCACCAGCTCCTCCATCACCTGCGCGGCCTCGATGGACCGGTTCTGGTAGCGCTTGACGACATCCGTCAACAAGTCCGAGAACTTCTTGTTCTGCACCACGTTGCCGGCAAAGCGCGATTTGATCTCGCCCTCCAGCAAGCGCTCCAACAGCTCCACCGCCAGGTTGCGCTCGGGCAGGTTTTGCACCTCGGCCAAGAAGGCGTCGTCCAGGATGCCGATGTTGGGTTTGTCCAGGCCCACTGCGTCGAAGATGTCCACCACGGCGTCGGACACCACGGCCGAGCTGATGATCTGCCGGATCGCCAGTTCACGCGCCTCGTCGGTCTTGCGCTGGCCGCTGATCTCGCGCTTGGTCAGGATCACTTTCACGCCCTGGAAAAACGCCACCTCCTCGCGCACGGCCTTGGCCTCGTCCAGCGTGCAGCACAGCGTGAAGGCTTTGCTCATCGCCAGCGCCAGATCGCAAAAACGCCGCTTGCCGTCCCGGCCTTGGGCAGAGGTCAGGCCCAACACGTAGTCGGCGGCACCGGCAAGGGTCTTGTGTCCGCCGGTCAAAAAGCTGCTGTAGTCGTAGCCGTGACCCGTGCTGCTGTGGTGGGTGCCGGCCAACATGCCGCGCAGCGCGTCCAGCTTCTCGGTCAGCACGCTCCAGGCCTCGTGCGCGTCCACCGTCGGCCGGCCGCGGCCCTTGCTGGCGGTGTAGGCCTTGAGGGCACACTTCAGCTCGCCCGCGATGCCGATGTAGTCCACCACCAGGCCGCCCTGCTTGTCCTTGAACACCCGGTTCACCCGGGCGATGGCCTGCATCAGGTTGTGGCCCTTCATCGGCTTGTCGATGTAGAGCGTGTGCACGCAGG
>JBBRZR010000560.1:0-3046 GCA_038236495.1 Burkholderiales bacterium | reverse complement strand
TCATGCGCCCGCTCGAAATTACTGAACGCCAGGTTGTGCGTGTGCACATGCTGGCCCGGCGCTATCGCCTGAGTGGCGTGGCCGATGACCTGGTCGTAACGGCGCACCGCCTCGCCCGGCGCGATCGCCCGGGTGGCCAGCTTGTGGCCGGGTGGCACCAGCCCGGCAACCGCCAAACCGCCCTCCTCGGCCAGCAGCGTGCCGCCCAGCAACTGGCGCCTGGCGATGACGACGTTGTCCGCAGCATGGATGCGGATCGTGGGTGCGGACAGGGACAGGTTGGGGTTTGCGGTCATCGGGACGGGCTCCTGGCCGCGCCCGCCGCAATCGCGTTACAGCTTGGCTGCAGCGCGGCGCTTGGCGTCGGTGGCGTCGATCTGGTACTGGGCCTCGGCCGCGCGGCGCATGTCCATCGCGGCATTGAGGGCGTCGGTGTAGCGCTCGGGCGTGTAGGTGTTCTGGTTGGCGATGTAGACGCTGCGGCGCAGCGGCTTGCCGCCAAAACGTGGCAGGTTGACCGAGAAATGGCACTCCGGCACCGAGCGGCCTGGCCGCTGGCGCAGGATAGGGCCGCTGATGCCGACCGGCAGGTCGTTTTGCTTGCTGGGGCTGGTCTCGCGCTGCAGGCCGGTGGGTGCCGGCAGGTCGGCGATGCGCTGGCGCAGCGACTCGATCGCCCGCTTGAGCGCCGGCCGCGGGCCGTTGCCCGCGCCTTGCCCGTCGGAGTAAAACAGGGTGGGCTGGCCGTAGCGCATCTGCCAGCCGTGGGTGCTGTGGGTGTCGATGCGCTGGATGTGCTCGGGCACGCGGATGCGTGCGCCTGAGTAGATGGTGACGGTTCTTGTCTGCATGTCCATTGGGCCTTCAAAGGGTTCCCCCCCCCTGAAGCCGCCGGTGAACTATCCCGGCGACGCATTCTTGTCGTGGCATCCTGTCGCACGGTAAACCCACCGCCGATCAACCGTCGATCAGTGCCGGATCCCACGCGTACACGGTCTGGTTTTGCTCGCCCAGACCCTCGATACCCAGACGCATTTTATCGCCCGCACGCAGGTACACCGGCTGCGGTTTGTGACCCATTCCCACTCCGGGCGGAGTTCCTGTGGTGATCAGGTCGCCCGGATACAGCGTCATGAAGCGGCTGATGTAGCTCACCAGGTGGGCGACGCCAAACACCATCGTGCGGGTGCTGCCGGTCTGGTGGCGGTGGCCGTTGACGTCCAGCCACATGCCCAGCTGCTGCGGGTCGGCCACCTCGTCGGTGGTGACCAGCCAGGGGCCGATCGGGCCGAAGGTGTCGCAGCCCTTGCCCTTGTCCCAGGTGCCGCCGCGCTCGAGCTGGTATTCACGCTCGGACACGTCGTTGACCACGCAGTACCCCGCGACAAAGCCGAGCGCCTCGGCCTCGCTGACATAACGCGCTGTGCGGCCGATCACCACGCCCAGCTCCACCTCCCAGTCGGTCTTGACCGAGCCCTGCGGCAGCACCACCGGGTCGTTGCAGCCGACCACCGTGCTGGTGTGCTTGGTGAACAGCACCGGCTCGGCCGGCACCGGCATGCCGGACTCGGCGGCGTGGTCGGCGTAGTTCAGGCCAACGCAGATGAACTTGCCCATGCCGCTCCAGGGCGGCGCCATGCGGCCCGGGTGGGCCACCAGCGGCAGGCTGTTGGGGTCGAGTGCACGAAGCGGTGCCAGGCCTTCGGGGGTGAGCATGTCGGCACGCAGGTCGGCAATCACGCCGGACAGGTCACGGACCTGACCCTGGGCGTCCAGCATGGCGGGTTTTTCTTGGCCCTTGGGGCCGTGGCGCAGCAGTTTCATCAGGTTCTCCGGGGTGTTGTCGTCAAAGTATCAAGGGTTGTGCCGACCCGAGGCAGGCACGCGATGGGCGATGGGCGGCGGGCTAGTTGCTCCAGCCGCCATCGATGACTTGCGCGGTGCCGGTGGTAAAGCCGCTCTCGTCGCTGGCCAGGTAGACCGCCAGCGCGGCGATCTCGCTGGTGCGGCCCAGCCGGCCCATCGGCTGGCGCGCCACAAATGCAGCCTCGACCTGCTCAACCGTCTGGCCGCTGGCCTGGGCCTGCGCCCGGATGCGGTCGCGCAGCGACGGCGACTCGACGGTGCCCGGGCAGATCGCGTTGCAGCGCACGCCGCGGGTGATGAAGTCCGCCGCCACCGACTTGGTCAGGCCGATCACCGCGGCCTTGGTGGCGCCGTAGACAAAGCGGTTGGGCGCGCCCTTGATGCTGCCCGCCACCGACGCGACGTTGATGATCGAGCCACCACCGGCCGCCGCCAGCATGCCCGGCAAAAAAGCCTGGATGGTGCGGAACTGCGCCCGCACATTGAGGTTGAAGCCGAAGTCCCACTCGGCCTCGGTGCAATCCAGCACCGTGCCGGCATGCACAAAGCCGGCCGCGTTGACCAGCACGTTGACCGGGCCGGCCTCGGCCGCAGCGGCCCGCACGGCGGCGGCGTCGGTGACGTCGAGCACCCGTGTCTGGCAGCCGGTGGCCTGGGCCACGGCCTGCAACAGCACGGGGTTGATGTCGGTGGCGATGACGGTGGCGCCCTCGCGCACAAAGGCCTCGACGATGGCGCGGCCTATGCCTTGGCCGGCGGCGGTGATGAAAGCGGTCTTGCCTTGCAGTCGTTGGGTCATGGTGATGGCGGGTTGATCGGGTGGGGGAACGCGGGGGTGAACGTGCTGGCGGACAAGCGGTCGGCGGTGTGCCCGCCACTGTTGCCGGCGGCACCGCCGGCGCCGGGCGGGTCAACCGCAGCCTGCGGCCAGGTGCCGGCAAACCGGTCGTGTGACTGCTGCAGGTGGGCAAACATCGCGGCGCGGGCGGCGTCCGCGTCGGCGCGGGCGATGGCGGCGATCACCGCGGCATGCTCGGCCAACGCCAGGCGCCAGGTGGGTGCGGTCTCAAAATGCTGGCCAAGTTGCTCGAACAAGGGGTTGTTGCGCTCGTCGAACAGCTCGGTGACGGTGCGCAGCAACGGGCCGTTGTCGGCCGCCTCGGCAATGCGCAGGTGAAAC
>JBBRZR010000559.1:0-3051 GCA_038236495.1 Burkholderiales bacterium | reverse complement strand
TCCCCCGCCCGCCATTGCGCCATCAGCCGCACCCACTTGGGCCGCACGGCAGCCAAGTGGCGCGCCTTGACATGGCCGTAGCCGCGGATGTCCTCGGGCAGGGCCGCGATCTCGACCGCCGCTGCCAAGTTGCCGGCATTCAGCGTTTGCAGCAACTCAGCAATGCTGGCCTGGTAGTCGGTGATCAGGGCCCGCTCGCTGCGCCGCTCCTCGGTCTTGCCAAAGATGTCCAGCGCGCCGCCGCGCAGGCCCTTCAACTTGGCCAGCACGCCAAACGCGCTGCGCACCCACGGCCCATAGGCCTGCTTGACCAACTCGCCTTTCTCGTTGGTCTTGGACATCATCGGCGGCGCGAGGTGATGCACGATCTTGTAATCCTTGCCCAGCTCACCGTCGAACATCGCCGCGATCTTGTCGGTGAAGGCCTTGTCGGTGTGCAGCCGGGCCACCTCGTACTCGTCCTTGTAGGCCATCAGCTTGAACAAATAGCGCGCCACCGCCTCGCTCAGGCGGGTGCTCTTGAGCGGCGCTTCGGCCTGCCGCACGCCCGCCACAAAGTCGGCGTAGCGCTGGGCGTAGGCGGCGTCCTGGTAGTCGGTCAAGAAGGCAATGCGCTTGGCGACCATCTCGTCGACCGACGGCTTCTTGACCCACGCGATCACCTGCGCGGCCTTGAACAGCGCCTGCACCGCGCCCAGGTCGTGCGCGCAGCGCCGGCCCCATTCAAACGCCGCCTTGTTGTTGTCGATCTGGGTGCCGTTCAACTCGAAGGCGCGGTGCAGTGCCGCCTTGCCCAGCGGCACCTGGCCTTTTTGCCAGGCGTATCCCAGCAGCAGCGGGTTGGCGTAAATCGCGTCCCCCACCAGTTGCAGCGCCACCTCCTCGGCGTCGAACAGGCCCAGGTGCTCTTGGCCCACGGTCTCGGTCAGCGCGGCCTCGCAGCCGGCGGTGGGTGCCTGCCAGTCGGGGTTGGTGACAAACGCCGCCGTGGGCGTGGCGTGGGAGTTGAGCGCCACAAAGGTCGTGCCGTGCTGCATCAGCGCCAGCGTGCTCTTGCCGGCGGCAACGATGCCGTCGCAGGCGATCACCAGGTCGGCCTTGGCGGTATCGACCTTGGTCGTGAAGATGGCCTCGGGCCGCTCGGCGATCTGGATATGGCTCCAGGTGGCACCGCCTTTTTGCGCCAGCCCGGCTGAGTCTTGCGTCACCACGCCCTTGCCTTCGAGGTGCGCGGCCATGCCCAGGAGCTGGCCGATGGTGATCACGCCGGTGCCGCCGACCCCAGCCACCACGATGCCCCACGCCCGGTCGCGGCCGTTGGCATCCAGCGCCACCGGCAAGCGCGGCTGCGGGATCGCGGACAGGGTGAATGGATCGGCCCGGGTCTCTTTCTTGGGCTTTTTGAGCTGCCCGCCCTCGACCGTGACAAAGCTGGGACAAAAACCCTTGGTGCAGCTGTAGTCCTTGTTGCAGCTGTTTTGGTTGATGCGGCGCTTGCGGCCAAACTCGGTCTCGACCGGCTCGACCGACAGGCAGTTGCTCTGCACGCTGCAGTCGCCGCAGCCCTCGCAGACCAGCTCGTTGATGACCACCCGTTTGGCCGGGTCCACCAGCTTGCCGCGCTTGCGGCGGCGGCGCTTTTCGGTCGCACAGACCTGGTCGTAGATCAGCACGGTGCAGCCCGGCACCTCGCGCAGCTCGCGTTGCACTTTGTCCAGCTCGTCGCGGTGCCGCACGGTGACACCTGGGGCGAGGGCGATCGCGCCGTTGTACTTTTCGGGGTCGTCGGTGACGATGACGATCTGCTTCGCGCCTTCGGCCTCCAGCTCACGCGTCATCTGCGGCACGGTCAGGATGCCGTCGATCGGCTGGCCGCCCGTCATCGCCACCGCGTCGTTGTAGAGGATCTTGTAGGTGACGTTGACCCCGGCGGCAATGCTTTGCCGCACCGCCAGCGAGCCCGAGTGGTAGTAGGTGCCGTCGCCCAGGTTGGCAAACATGTGCGGCCGCTTGGAAAACGGCGCCTGACCGATCCAGGGCGTGCCCTCGCCGCCCATCTGGGTGAAGCCGATGGTCTCGCGGTCCATCCAGGTGGCCATGAAGTGGCAGCCGATGCCGGCCATCGCGCGTGAGCCCTCAGGCACTTTGGTGCTGGTGTTGTGCGGGCAGCCGCTGCAAAACCAGGGCTGGCGCTCGGCGCCGCCGCCCGCGCCGGCACTCATCGCGCGGTCCTTGGCCTCCAACACGGCCAGCCGGGCGTCCATGCGGGCGACGATGTGCTCGGGCATGCCCATCTTTTTAAGCCGCTTGGCAATGGCCAGGGCGATCAGTGTGGGCGTCAGGTCGGCCTGGGCGCGCAGCAGCCAGTTGCTGCTGGGGTTGGGCTGGCTCCACTCGCCGCCCGAGGCATCGCCCACCTGCTCGTCGAACTTGCCCAGCACATTGGGCCGCACGTCGGCGCGCCAGTTGTACAACTCCTCCTTGACCTGGTACTCGATGACCTGGCGCTTTTCCTCGACCACCAGGATCTCTTGCAGGCCCTGGGCAAACTCGCGGGTGATGGTGGCCTCCAGCGGCCAGACCACGTTGACCTTGTGCAGGCGGATGCCGACCTGCCGGCAGGTGTCGTCGTCCAGCCCCAGGTCGGCCAGCGCCTGCCGGGTGTCGTTGAAGGCCTTGCCGCTGGCGATGATGCCGAAGCGGTCGTTTTTGCCTTCGATCACGTTGTAGTTCAGCCGGTTGGCGCGCACATAGGCCAGCGCGGCATACCACTTGTAGTCCATCAGCCGGGCCTCTTGCACCAGCGCCACGTCGGGCCAGCGGATGTGCAGGCCGCCGGGCGGCATGGTGAAGTCTTGCGGCAGGATGATGTTGACCCGGTCGGCCGACACGTCGATGCTGGCGGATGATTCCACCACCTCCTGGATCGTCTTCATCGAGGTCCAGACGCCGGAGAAACGGCTCATCGCGAACGCATGCAAACCAAGATCGAGGATCTCCTGCGCCGACGACGGGAAAAACACCGGCAGGCCGCAGGCCTTGAAGATGTGG
>JBBRZR010000558.1:0-3064 GCA_038236495.1 Burkholderiales bacterium | reverse complement strand
GTGCAGCTTGCCGCTGGGGTAGGGCAGCATCGAGCAGGCGTAGAACTTGGGGCGCGGATTGCCCTGGGCATCGCAAGCGTTTTCAGACGCACGGTAGGCGTCGTGGCCTTGCCACAGCGGCTGCGCCCAATGGGCATGGGCAGCGGCTTCAAGCTCGGCGGGGGCGTATTTCTCGTTCATGCAGTCGATTGTAGGCAGGGGGTGTGGCCCGCCACCTGGCTGCGACCGGCGCGCTACTTGCCTGGTACGCCGGCGCTGCCGTCTGGCGATCCGGCCGCCTCAGTCACAAAGCCAATGCGCGACAAGCCCCCCGCCTGCACCAGACCGATCAGCTCGGCAATGCGGCCGTAGGGCACACGCTGGTCGGCGCGCAGCTGCACCTCGGTGGCCGGGTTGCGGGTGGCCGACGCGCGTACACGTGCCGCCAGCTGGGCCTCGGTCTGGGGCTCGTCGCCCCAGAACAGCTGGCCCTGAGCGTCCACCGCCACGGTCACGAACTGCACCGCGCTGCTGGCCTGGGCGCCGGTGGTCCTGGGCAGGTCCAGCCGCAGGCTGGCGCGCATCAGCGGTGCGGTGATGATGAAGATCACCAGCAGCACCAGCATCACGTCGATCAGCGGCGTCATGTTGATGTCGCTCATCGGCTGCGAGGTGCCGCTGCGCTGCAACCTGCCGAAAGCCATGGTTTTCAGTGCCCGGCGCCGGGGTGGCTGCCGTCGAGCGCCATCTCGCGCAGGTCGTGGGCAAAACCTTCCAGCTCGGCCTCGCAGGCGGCCACCCACTTGCCAAACAGGTTGTAGGCCAGCACCGCCGGTATCGCCACCGCCAGGCCGGCGGCGGTCATGATCAGCGCCTCGCCGACCGGGCCGGCCACCTTGTCGATCGTCATGGCACCGGCGTCCGAGATGCTCAGCAGCGCGTGGTAGATGCCCCAGACCGTGCCGAACAGGCCTATGAACGGGGCCGTGCTGCCGATCGAGGCCAGCAGCACCTGACCAAACTGCAGGTGCGCCAGGCCCCGGTGCAGCGCATCGCGCAGGCGGCGGGTCAGCTGCGAGGCGCTGCTGGCGCGGGTGGCCAAGGTGCCGGCGGCGTCGGGCGTGCTGGCGGCGTCCAGCAGCGGCAGCAACACCTGCTCGCGGTCCAGCGCGCCCAGCCGGGTACGGCCTGCGGTCAGGGTGTCGGCGGACCAGAACGCCGGCACTGCGCGGGCGATGTCCTGGCGCGCCCGCTGCAGCACCCAGCCTTTCCAGAAGATCAGCACCCAGGCGCTGACCGACATCCCCAGCAGCAGCGCCACGACGATGCGGCCGATGGCGTCGCTCTCGGCCCAGAAGGTGCTCAAGCCGTCCACCGCAGGCCGTCCATCGCTGCGCACTGCTGCGGCGCCACGCCGATGGTGCAGGCCGGGCTGTGTGTCACGCCAGGCCGAGCACGTCGTTCATGCCGTACAGGCCGGTGGTCCGGCCGGCCAGGAATCGCGCCGCGCGCAAGCTGCCCTGGGCGTAGCTGACGCGGCTGGAGCTCTTGTGCGTGATCTCGATGCGCTCGCCGGTGCCGGCAAACAGCACGGTGTGCTCACCCACGATGTCGCCGCCCCGGATGGTGGCAAAGCCGATGCTGGACGGATCGCGCTCGCCGGTGACGCCGTGCCGCGCGTAGACCGCGCAATCCTTCAGCTCACGGCCCAAGGCATGGGCCAGCACCTCGCCCATCTGCAGCGCGGTGCCGCTGGGGGCATCCACCTTGTGGCGGTGGTGGGCTTCGATCACCTCGATGTCATAACCGGTGCTGAGTGCGCGCGCTGCCTGGTCCAGCAGCTTGAGCATCACGTTCACGCCCACGCTCATGTTGGGCGCCATCATCAACGCGATGTGCTGCGCGTGCGCCGTGACCTCGGCTTTTTGCGCCGGACTGAAGCCGGTGGTGCCGATCACCGCCTTGACGCCCAACGCTCGGCACACCGCCAGGTGCGCCAGCGTGCCCTCGGGCCGGGTGAAATCGATCAGTACCTGGGCGTCGCGCAAGCCTGCGCCCAGGTCGCTGGTGATCAGTGCGCCGGTGTGCAGGCCCGCATAAGCGCCCGCGTCCTGGCCCAGCGCCGGGCTGGTTGCTATATCGAGCGCGCCCACCAATTGGCAATCCGGCGCCGCCACCACCGCCTCCACCAGCATGCGCCCCATGCGGCCGGATGCGCCGGCGATGGCGATGCGCAAGCGGTCGGGTGTCATGACGGTTCCAGCGGCGGGTAACTGCGCACCGCGCCCATCGGCACCACCGGCTCGGCCGCTGGCTTTGGCGGCACCGGCAGGGCCGTCTTCTGCTCGGGGCTCAACTCCAGCAGGGGCGGGCTGGCTCTGGCCCGGACCCGGCTGATGGAGGCGACAAATTCTTGTTCGGTCGGCAGCTCGGGGGCGTCCAGCTTGTCCAGCTGATCACCCTTGAACGTCGCCACGATGGTGCGCCGCTGCGGCTCGGTACCGGGCCGCACGATGGTGAAGACATAGTCCCAGCGGTCGGCGTGGAACACATCGGTCAACATCGGCGAGCCCAGGATGTCGCGCACCTGCGTGCGTGTCATGCCGGGCTTGATCTGTGCGGCTTGCTCGCGGGTCACCACGTTGCCCTGCACGATATCCATCCGGTAAGGCTTGATGAAGCCGAGCAGGTTGCCACCGGAGGTCATTGACGGCAGCGAGGGCAGCGACGAACAGCCGGCCAGCACCGCCGCTACAGTCATCAGGGTGGCGCTTCGAACAAGAGTGGGGAATGTCAATGGGCCTGCCATGCTGTGAAGATGCGGTGGAGCTGGGGCGCCGGAGGACGCTGCGCTGGGCGCTGCGCACGCGGCTGGCTATGATCCGTCGATTCTAGCCACCCACCCCGCAGGGCCGGCCGCATCGGCTGCAGTTCCTCCGCCAATGCGCCGCCAACCCGCACCAACCCGCCATGACGCACGCCGACGAACTCAAAAGCAGCGGCTTGAAGGCCACGCTGCCGCGCATCAAGATCCTGGAGGTGTTCCAGCGCACGGCGCAGCGTCACATGACGGCCGAGGATGTGT
>JBBRZR010000557.1:0-3067 GCA_038236495.1 Burkholderiales bacterium | reverse complement strand
ACCCGCACCAGTATGAGGGCAATATTATCCTTTCCGCCCGCATCGTTGGCGGCGGCAATCAAGGCGTGGCCGGCGGCCGGCAGGGCGTCGTGGGTCTGCAACAGCCGGGCGATCATGGCGTCGTCGAGCATGTCGCTCAGGCCGTCCGAGCACATCAGGTACAGGTCGCCGGCCAGGGTGTCGTGCAGATGGGTTTCCAGCAGCACGGTGTCTTCGACGCCCACCGCGCGCGTGACCAGGTTCTTGTTGGCCGAAAACGCGGCCTGCTCGGGGGTGATCAGGCCGGCGTCGATCTGCTCTTGCAGCAGCGAGTGGTCGCGGGTGATCTGCACCAACTCGTCGCCGCGCCAGCGGTAGGCGCGTGAATCGCCCACGTGGCCCAGCCGCAACTGGCCCTCGCGGAACACCGCCACCACCAGCGTGGTGCCCATGCCGGCGTACTGCGGGTTGGCGTTGGCGGCGTTGAAGATGGCGCGGTTGGCGTTGTCCACGCAGATGTCCATCGCCCGCTTGACCTCGACATCGGTCGCGCGGGCGGCGGCCTCGCCCAGCCAGCGGCCGAGCTCGGTGCGGATGAAATCGGTGGCCATGCTGCTGGCGACTTCGCCGGCGTTGTAGCCGCCCATGCCGTCGGCCAGCACGGCCAAGGCGTTGGCGGCGTCGACGGCCACCGAGTCTTCGTTGTTGCTGCGCGCTCGGCCGGTATCGACAGCGTGGAAAAATTCAAGACTCATGCTGTGCGTGGCGGGATTGGCGGGGTTGGCGGTTTGCGGCGAGGTGGGGAATGGACAGCACAAACAACAGGCTGGGCTGCGGCCCGTGCGCACGCCATCCCGTCGAAGAGGGTAAACGATTTTGACCGGAGAGCCGTCGAGTTCGGGCGGCGCCGACGGGCCACCAATCACGAGAAACGGCCAGAATTCGTGACAAAACGCAGCAACCGGTCAAAGGCGGGTGCTGGCCGACGGTGCCACCACACGGGACATCAAGGCCGCCAGTGCGGCGGCGTGGTTGGACCAGGCCATCAGGTCGGCGGGCCGGTTTGCAGGATCACGGGCCAACAACGCCTCGACCGCCAGCACCGTCGGTGCCGGCAGGTCCGGGCGCAGGGCCGCCAGGGATGCGGGCGGCTGCCGGGCGGTGGCGGCCAGCAGCTCACCCAGCGTGTCGGCCTGGTGCGGCCGCCGCCCGGCCAGCAACTCGAACAGCATCACGCCCAGTGCGTAGGCATCGCTGGCAGGGCTGGCCTCGGCCCCGGCCAGCAGCTCGGGCGCCATGTAGGACGGCGTGCCCAGCGTCACGCCGGTGCGGGTGGCGGTGCTGTCGTCGGGCCGGGCAGCGCCAAAGTCAGCCAGCTTGATCTGGCCCGAGCCCAGGTTGATCAACACGTTGCCGGGCTTGAGGTCGCGGTGCACCACGCCGTTGACATGCGCATGGGCCAGCGCGGCACCCACCCGTGCCCCGATACGCAGCACCACAGCCTCGGGCAGCAGGCGGTTGGGCTGGGTGTAGCGGGACAGGTCGGTGCCATGCACCCGCTCCATCACCAGCCAGGCTTGGTGGCCCTCCAGGCCGGCGTCTTGTACGGCGACGATGTCGGGATGCTGCAGCCGGCGGCCGATGTCGGCCTCGCGGCGCAGCCGGGCCAGCCAGTCTTTGCGCTCATCGGGCAGCAGGGCCTCGGGCAAGGCGATCAGTTTGACGGCCACCGCCGTGCCCGTGCGCAGGTCCACCGCGTCGTGTACCACTGCCGCGCCGCCACTGCCGATGGGCGGACCCAGCCGGAAGCGCCCAGCCAGCAGGGCCGGCCGGCTGTCCGCGCCAATGGCAAGGCCCGGGCCCAATCCCGCTGGCGAGGGGGCGCCGCGCCATTTTGAAAACCAAGCCAATCGACCTCCTGACAGCCCGTCTCAGCGGATTCAGAATGACCTTATCACGTCAAAGACACCGCAAGCGGTCGGTACGCCCTGGGGTTTGCGCGAATCACAGGGGTCAGCGCAAGCTGCCGCCGACCGCTGCGGCCCCGGAAGCTCAGGCCGGATGCGCGGCGGCTTGTCGGCGCTGCAAAAACATGCCCAAGGCCACCACCAGCAGCGCACCCACTGCGCCGGCGGTGTTGACCACCGTGTGCGACAGCGGACCGAAGCGCGAGGTCACGGCCGGGTCGGTGAACACCATCTCGCCGGCCAGAAAACCGAGCAACGCCGCACCCAGGGTGATGATCACCGGGTAGCGCTCCATCACCTTGAGCAGCAAGGTGCTGCCAAAAATGATCAATGGGATGCTGATGCCCAGACCCAGGATCAGCAGCAGGGTATTGCCTTTGGCGGCAGCCGCCACAGCCAGCACGTTGTCCAGGCTCATCACCAGATCGGCCACCAGGATGGTGCGAATGGCGGTCATCAGCCCGCCATCGGCCTTGGCGCCGATATCGCCGCCGCCATCTTCTTCAAGCAGCAAGGTCACGCCGATGTAGACCAGCAGCAGGCCGCCGATGATCTTGAGGAAGGGCCACTTGAGCATCTCCACCGCGATCAGCGTCAGCACGATCCGCATCACGATGGCCGCAGCGCTGCCGTAGAAGATGGCCTTTTTTTGCTGGTGCGCCGGCAGCGATCGCGCCGCCATCGCGATCACGACCGCGTTGTCCCCGGACAGCAGGATGTTGGCGAGGATGATCGAGCCGAGCGCAGCCCAGAAAGTTGCTGAGGTGAATTCCATGGGGGTCTCCGGGGTGAGGCGGTCGGCAATCAACGGCTGTGCCTGCCTGCGCGAACCCGACAGAGTTTAGAAAGTCGCAGCGGTACGGCCGTCCGTACTACTACGCAGCCGCCCGTCACGGGGCAGCGCAAAAGCCTACAGCAGCGCCTTGAGCAAGCGCGCCATCTCGCTGGGGTTGCGGGTGATGGTGAAGCCGCATTCCTCCATGATGGCCAGCTTGGCGTCGGCCGTGTCAGCGCCGCCGCTGATCAGCGCACCGGCATGGCCCATGCGCTTGCCGGCCGGTGCCGTCACGCCGGCGATGAAGCCGACGATCGGCTTTTTCATGTTTGCCTTGCACCACATT
>JBBRZR010000556.1:0-3074 GCA_038236495.1 Burkholderiales bacterium | reverse complement strand
GACTTACATGTCATCAAGATGCAGGCCAAGCTCACTGCGCTCCTCCTGACTTTCATGCGCAAAGTCTGTCGGCCGCTGGCCATGTCCGCCGCCGACAAGCACGGTGCACACATCGGCAGCTTCACCGAGCTGTTCAAGGATGAGACCCCAGCAAGCGAGGATCAGCGCGCCCGGCGCTGCCTGGACAGCGAGAGCAGCAAACCGCTGAAGCTAGAATCTTCGTGAGTTTTCGGTAGGGTGGTCGGCCATTTGCGGCGTCCGTCCAGCCTATCGGCCCGGCTTCAGCGGCCTGTTGCGTATCTGGACTTCCATGTCATTGTTGAACCCCTTTCCTGCTGCACAGCCCATCCGAGCCGGTCTAGTTTGTGTGTTTTTGGTGTCGCTGCTGCTGAACGGCGGCGCGCAAGCCCAGGGGGCTACCCAGGACAACAACCCGGCAGTTGAGCCCTCCGTCGCGGGCGGCCCAGTCCGGCTGCGCCAAGCCGCCGCACAGCCCCTGGTGGATGACCGGTTGAGTGGCGCCACCGCCCCGGCTGCAACCCCCGCGCCCTACGTGCCGGGTGAGTTTGAGCGTTTTGTACAGCGCCAGGCCGGCCCCACAGTAGAGGCACGCCGCTTTGGCGCCGATCTGATTTCGGGCGGGCTCGATACCCGTGGCGCTGATCTCAGCCCGCTGGTGCCGGCCGACTACGTGGTGGCGCCAGGCGACGAGGTGCTGCTCACGCTGTGGGGATCAGTGGACGCAGACCTGCGCCTGATGGTGGACCGGGCTGGCCGCATCACCATCCCCCGGGTCGGGCCGGTGCAGGTGTCTGGCGTGCGCCATGCCGACCTGACCGATGTGGTGTCGCGCCGGGTGGCCCAGGTCTTCAAGAACTTTCAAATCAGCGTGACGCTGGGGCAACTCCGGGGCATCCGGGTGTTTGTTACCGGCTTTGTCGTCAAGCCGGGCACCTACACCGTGAGCAGCCTGTCCACCGTCGCGGCCGCCCTGATGCGGGCTGGCGGCCCGGCCTCATCGGGCAGCTTCAGGTCGATCGAGTTGCGCCGCGGTGGGCAGTTGTTGTCAAGCTTCGACCTCTACGACCTGCTGCTCAAGGGTGACCGGTCGGCCGACCGCATCGTGCAAGCCGGTGACGTGGTGCATGTGGGCCCTGTCGGCGTGCAGGTGGGCTTTATCGGCAGTGTCAACAAACCCACGGTGCTGGAGCTGAAAGCCGGCGAAACCGTGGCCGACGCATTGCGCATTGCCGGCGGCTTCTCGGCCGTGGCCGACCGCAGCCGGCTGGCGGTCGAGAGACTGCAAGAACGCAATGCCGGCCGAGTGGCCCAGCTTGACCTGCCCGCCGACCTGAAGTCGGGTCTGAGCCACGGTGACGTGTTGCGCGCCTTCAGTGCGGTCGACATTGCCTTGCCGTCCCAGCGCCAGAGCAAGCGGGTGCGGATAGAAGGCGAAGTGGTGCGGCCGGCTGAGTACGTGCTGCCTGAGGGCTCAACCGTAGCTGACGCCCTGAAGGCGGCTGGCGGGTTTACGGGCAATGCCTATGTTTTTGCCACCGAGTTCAACCGCGAAAGCGTGCGGATCAGTCAGCAGGAAAACTACGACCGGGCGCTGCGCGATCTAGAAACTGAACTAGCGCGAAACACAGCTTCCCGACGGGTTACCAGCGCCGATGAGGCTACTGGCGTTGCTTCAAGCACACGCGGTAGCTCCGTATTGATTGAGCGCCTAAAGCTGCTGAAACCCAGCGGACGCGTGGTACTGCAGCTGCCGCTCGACGGCCGCGAACTGCCAGACTTGGTATTGGAAGATGGTGACCGCCTGTTCATACCGCCTAGACCTACCACTGTCGGCATCTTTGGCAGCGTGTTCAACGCCGCGAGCTACTTGTATTCGCCTGGCCGTACGCTGGAAGACTACTTGCGCCTAGCCGGTGGCCCAACCAAGGGTGCGGACGAGGGCAGTGTTTTTGTAGTTCGGGCCAATGGCAACGTGCTCAGCAGTCGGCAAGAGTCATCGTCATGGTTCAGTCGAGGCATCAGCATCGGTAAGGCCAATGCCGAGCCGGGAGACACAGTCTTTGTGCCGGAAGAAATGGACAAGTCAAGCTTCATGCAATCTGCCAAGGATTGGACATTGTTGTTGTTTCAACTCGGTATCGGGGTATCGGGCATCAAGACTGCGATCCGTTGAAAACGCCACAAACCATGAACGAATTCGGGCAGAAGGGCTTGGACGCAGATATCGACGACGACGGCATGACGCTGGGTGAGATGGGCGCTGCGCTGCGTGAAAGGCTCGCGCTGCTGATCGTCGGTCCGCTAGCAGCCGGCGCGCTGGCGCTGGGGATCACCTACCTGATCGCCCCAACATTTACCGCCGTCACCACCTTTATGCCACCGCAGCAGGCGCAGAGTGGCGCGGCCTCAGCCCTGGCAGCGCTTGGGCCGCTGGCGGGTTTGGCAGGCGGTGCAATTGGTGCCAGCAATACGGGTGACCGCTATGTTGCGCTGATGCAAAGCGTGACGGTGTCAGACCGCCTGATCGAGCGGTTCAAGCTGATGGAGGTCTACGAAAGCAAGTTTCGAGTCGATGCCCAAAAAGAATTGAACACGAACGTCCGCATCGCACTGGGCAAGAAGGACGGGCTGATCAAAGTAGAGGTGGACGACATCAGCCCACAACGCGCTGCCGACATCGCCAACCGCTATGTGGACGAGCTGCGCCGCATCACCGCCGGTCTGGCCGTGACCGAGGCACAGCAGCGCCGCATGTTCTTCGAGCAACAGTTGCAGCAAAGCCGTGAACGCCTGGTGCAAGCCCAGCAAGCACTGCAGGCCAGCGGCTTCAACCCAGGGGCGCTGAAAGCTGAACCCAAAGCTGCCGCCGAAGGCTACGCCAGGTTAAAGGCCGAGGTCACCGCCGCCGAAGTGCGCTTGCAGGTGACGCGCGGCAGCCTGACCGACACCGCACCCGAGGTGCGCCAACAACAGGCCACGTTGACCGCATTGCGTGAGCAGTTGGCGCGCACCGAGCAAGCGGCTGCGCCAGCCGGCGGCCCCGACTACATCGG
>JBBRZR010000555.1:0-3083 GCA_038236495.1 Burkholderiales bacterium | reverse complement strand
CGAAGATGATGGCCAGCTCGTTCATCAGCGCGATGTTCAGGTCACGCTGGGTGTTTTCGATCACCTTGGCGGCCTCGGCCGCCTTGATGCTGCTGGCGCGGTGCACGCCGGGGATGACGATGCGCTCGTAGAGCTGCGCCACCAGCTCCAGGGTCTGCGGTGTATCGCCGGAGACGATTTTTAAAATCTTGGTGAGCGTGTGCTCCTTGTCGCCGGGGTTGATGCGCTCGGGGCTGTAGCCGACAAAGAAGTCGCGCTTCCACTTCAGGCCCGACTCGCGTTCGAGCACCGGTATGCACACCTCTTCGGTCGCCCCGGGGTAGACGGTGGACTCGTAGACCACGATCGCGCCCTTCTTGAGGTGCCGGCCTACGCTGGTGCTGGCCCCGATCAGCGGCCTGAAGTCGGGAATGTGGGCCTGGTCTACCGGCGTGGGCACGGCGACAATGATGATGTCGGCCTCTGCCAATAGCGCACCGTCCGCGGTGTACACCGCCTGCACCGCGGCCGCCAGCGCCTCATCGGGTAACTCCCGGGAGGGATCGACACCCCGCTGGCATGACTCGACCTTGGCCAGCGAGATGTCGAAACCAATGGTGCGCATCTGCTTGCCGAACTCCACCACCAGGGGCAGCCCCACATAGCCCAGGCCGATCACTGCTACCGTCGTCATCTCGAAAACCTTTCTCTTTGGCGTATTTTCACTGCTGCAGGGTCAGCGCGTGGCCTGTGCCAGGGCCAACTGGCGCTGGATCATGCCGAAGTTGGCAGCTGCGAACTGCGTCAACAATTCATCCGCCTGCTGGGATGTGCCTGGTTGAAGGGCATACAGCACCACGACAGCAGCGTCGTCTGGACGCCCCAGCAGTTGTAACCACGCTTGCCACAATTTGCCCACCATCTCGTCGGACGTGATGTGGTCGCCAACCCAGTACACGCGCCAGACCCGTAGCTTCGTTTTGTCCTGTCCGGGCTGAGCATCTGCGGCTTGCAAGGTGGCGCCGTACCACCTTGACGGTGTGGCGCCCGACGCCAATTCAACCGGCCCCGCAGTCAGGCCGTGCCATCGCCGATCGTCGCTGCGTAGCAGGACGTTTTCTGAACTGATGAGCTTGCTGGTCTCGGATTGATCGCGGTAGTAGGCGACATACACACCCACACGCCCGTTTGGCGCGGCATAGGTACGCTGCAACTCGAAGGCGGGCGCGACGTTGACCGGCATCCAGTCCGCCAGCGCCAAACCATCGGCGCGCCAGGACGATGCCAGGATTTCAGGCAGCACCATCACCGGTTTTGCCGACAGCCGTGCGTCACCACGGCGCAGCATCTGCGGCGCTTGAACGGCCAGCAGGGCCACCAGCGCCAGGCTGACAGGCCACCAGGCTGGTGGGCCGCCTGCAGCAAGCTCGGTCCACGGCCGCGCTGCGGGGGTGGGCGCATCGGGCTCAGACCAGCGCGCGCCCACAAAGAACATCGTCATGATCACGATGCCAAAAAACACCCAACCATAGATCAGGTGGTCGACCCCGACCGCCAGGGTATTGCCCGACAAATGCCCCAGCATCACGATCATGTAGGCGCGAAACCAGTTGGCCACGATGGGCACCACGAGGGAGACGGCCACAAACGCCAGGCGGCGGCGCCAGCTGCGGTAGTTGAGGTAGGCAAACAGGCTGCCCACCATGAACGACGCCATCAGGTACCGGATGCCACTGCAGGCCTCGACCACCGACCAACTGCCAGAGGGGATGACAAATTGCATCCCCTCGCGGTAAACCGGTATGCCGCTGGCGCGCAATGCGGCAACGGTGAAGTCGGCGGTGTACTGCATCAACACCGGGGTCAGGAAATCACCAAAAGGAACCGCAAAGAATAGAAACGCCAAAGGGAACAGGATGGCCTGCGTCACCCGCCAGCCCAGCAGGGTGGGTACACCCGCCACCAGCATCGCCGCCAGCGCCATCTGGGTTGCGGCATTGACCGACACCAGATCGCCAATCCACCACAACGCGCCGAGCAGCACCAAGGGCAAGAGCATCCAGGGCACCGGCCGCGGCACCAGGTTTGCCAACACATGGCGCTGGCGCCAGATCAGCCACATCGAAATGGGGGGCACCACGAAGGCATGGGCAAAGGTCTCGGACCGTTGCCAGATGGCCACCATGGCCATCGCTGTGTCGCGGAACACCACCAACAGCAGCAGCCCATAGACGAGGATCGCAACCGCCGGCCAGCGCCAGGCCGGTGGGATACGGGGAGGGTTCAGGGTCAAGGTAGTCATGCGGTTGCGCAATCTGTTGCTGTACGGCGGCCTGCTGCCAAGCGACCCAAAATGTCATCGATCGGCGAGAGCCGTGCGTCCCAGCTGAAATGATCCACCACAAACTGCCGACCCGCGCAGCCCAAGTCGGTTGCAAAGGTGGCATCGGCGAGCAACCGGTCAATTTGCGAGACATAGTCCTCGACCACCTCGGCCGCAAGCAGATGCTGCCCCGTCACGGCATCAATCGCCTCGGCACAAGGGCTGGCGCAGACCACTGGGCGTGCCATGGCCATGGCTTCCAGTACCTTGTTCTGCACGCCGCGAGCCAACCTCAGCGGCGCTACCACCACGGCGGCATGGGCCAGGTAGGGCCGCACGTCGGGCACCGTGCCGCTGACCGAAACGGCTTCGCTGGCCAGCGCCAGCACGGCAGGCGTCGGGTTTCGGCCGACGATGTGAAAACGCAAGGCCGGCCAGCGCTGGCGCAGCACCGGCAGCATCGCCTGGGCAAACCAGGTCACCGCGTCGACGTTGGGCCAATAGTCCATGGCACCGGTAAAGACCAACGGCATTTCGCCCGCGGCATAAGGTGAAGGCGAGGGTTCAGATGGCGCAAAGTGCTCGGCGTCCACACCGTTGCCGATGGACTCGACGCGACCCTGACAGTCAGGCGCCAGGCTGTTGAACAAGGTCACCTCTTTGTCGGTGACCAGAAAGGCTTGGGCAGACTGCAGCACGGCAGCACGTTCATACGCCAACAACTGCACACCTTCGCGGCGGTACAGCCAGGACATCGGCCAGGTGTGCCGGGCGGCATACT
>JBBRZR010000554.1:0-3084 GCA_038236495.1 Burkholderiales bacterium | reverse complement strand
CTTCCTCTAGAGCCGACATCGACAAGAAGCCCAGCTTGTCGCCGGCGCCGGACTTGAGCGTCATCTGCATCGGCTTGAACGGCTGCGCCATAGATCCTCGATTCGGTTCAGTGCGGGCTCGTGGCACGGGCTGCAACCAGCCAACCTTCGACCGGCTTGCCACACTCAGTGCGCAAGATCACGGCTTGGGCCTCGACATCGCCCCAACCTGCACTCCGCAACGTGGCCAAGACATAGCCCTTGCTTTGACTATAACGGCCGTGTCTGCGCAAGACATAGTCGGGCAAGTCGGCATCTCGGGCGGCACTGCCGCCTTCGGTGGTGTGCTGTGCATGCGTTGCACCGCCTTGCGCCGCCGGCGCCATCGCTTGTTCGGGCGCTGCCGCGGCGCCGTGCGCTTCAACGGTGAACACCAGGCTGCCGCCGTCTCGAACTGCGCCGAGAGCAGCCACGGCAAACGGGGTAAGGTCGCCAAAATAGCACAGCGTGTCGGCTGAAATCACCAGGTCATAGGCGGCCGGCTGGCTGGCCAGGTAGGCCACCAGTTCACCCTGAATCAGCTGGTCGTAGAGACGCCGCTCCACGGCCTTGCGCAGCATGCCCTCGGACAAATCCACGCCGGTCAGTGCCTGCGCAAACGGTGCCAGCAATGGGCCGCACAGGCCGGTGCCGCAGCCGACATCCAGCACCCGCAATGCCTTGGCAGGCACGCCCACAAGCCGCGCGACTTCAGCGGCCACCAGCGCTGGCGCCTGGTACGACAGGTCGGCCAGTTTTGCGTCAAAACTGCGGGCAAACGAATCGAACATGCCGGTGACGTAGGCGTCGGGCGCACGCGCGGGCACCTGCTGGCCGGTACAGGCCGCCAGGTGGTGGCGCGGGTAGGGGTCCTCGGGTTCGGATGCGATCCACGCCCTGAGCACTGCGGTCGCTTTGCCGGTCATCCCCAATTGGAGGTAGGCGGTTGCCAGCAGGCCGCGCAGTACGCGGTTGCGTGGCGCGACCACCAGACCCTCGTCGCATTGCGCCAGGGCCTCGTTGTCGCGGCCCAAACGCAGATAAAGCCCGGCCAGGTTTTGTCGCCAGTCCGGGTTGGCGGGGTCCAGTTCAACCACCTGGCGCAACAGCCGCTCGGCGTCTTCAGGGCGGCGGGTATTGCCCAGCAGCAGGCCCAGATTGCTCATGGCGTCCAGCCGGCTGCCGTCAAGTTCAATCGCCCGGCGGTACAAGCCCTCGGCGGCCGGCAGGTCGCCACGTTCGACGCAGACATTCGCCAGGTTGTTGTGGAACATCGCCTCATCCGGACTGGCAGCGATCGCCAGCCGGATCAAATCGTGCGCCCGATCAAAGTCGCGGTACTGGGCGGCCAGCAGGCCCAGCAGGTGCAAGGCATCCGGCTGCTGTGGCGCTTGGGCCAACACCCGGCGGTAGATCTGCTCTGCCTCGTCGAGTTGTCCCGCCGCATGGAGTTGCATGCCTTGCTGCACCTGTTCGACCAAGCTGTTCACGGCGTTGCCGGTGATCGCTGACATCGGGGTTCCTTGCGTTGATCAGGGCCACTGACGGACACTGCTGGCCTTGCCAGCGGTGCCCGAATATCCATCAGGTGTCGCGCAGAATCAGCCCCAAGGAGCCATGAATGCCGGGACGTATGGAATTCGCGCTGAGTTTAAGCCGCGGGCAGGTTGCGCCCGCCCGTGCTGGCGGGCCGATGCGGCTGCTGGTGATGGCTGATTTCAGCGGCCTGCCCCCGGGTTTGCGGCCGGCGCTGGCACAGCGGCCCAGCCACCGGGTTGATTTTGACAATCTGGATGCAGTGCTGGTCAGGCTCGCGCCCCGGCTCACACTGCCTGCGGGTGAGCTGGGCTTTGCGTCGCTGGACGACTTTCACCCCGATCAGCTGTTGGCGCGGTTCGAAGTGTTCCGGGGCCTGCGCGAAATGCGCCGCCGCTTGCTTGATCCGGCGACTTTCACGCAGGCTGCGGCAGCGTTGTTGCAAACGGCAGCGCCGGGCGTGGCGGCCGCGCCGGCTGTGGCTGATGCAGCACCTGATGACGGCTTGCTGGCGCAATTGCTTGGTGGTGGTGGGGGTGGTGGTGGTGGTGGTGGTGGTGGTGGTGGTGGTGGTGGTGGTGGTGCCGCAGCGCTGCAAAATCAAGCGGGCAAGTCGGCCAAGCCTGCAGTGGCGGCGGCCGGCGGCATCGACGCGTTCATCCGCAACATCATCGCCCCGCACATCGTGCCGGCCATCGCGCCTCAGCAGTCTAGCTACCTTGTATCGGTCGATACCGCGATCGCCGAGCAGATGCGGGCGGTGTTGCATGCGCCAGCATTCCAATCCCTCGAGTCGGCCTGGCGCGGCGTGCAGTGGCTGATCAGCAGCCTGGAGCTGGACGACGATCTGCAGTTGCACCTGTTCGATGTAAGCCGCGATGAGTTGCTGGCCGACGTGGTGGCGGCGCAGGGCAAGATCGAATCGACCGGCACCTACCGCGCGCTGGTGGACCGCTGGCGCAACCAGCCCGGAGGTCTTGGCTGGACGGCGCTGGTGGGGCTGTATGCCTTCGGTCCGTCGGACACCGACATCGGGCTGCTGGCGGCACTGGGCGTGCTGGCGTCTCAGGCTGGCGGGCCGCTGTTGGCGGGCGGCGACACCGCACTGGCAGGTGATGACAGCCCGGCGCTGGCCGGCTGGCAGGCGCTGCGCCGCAGCGAGGTGGCGCGCTGGATCGGCCTGGCCGCGCCGCGTGTGCTGCTGCGGCTGCCCTATGGCAAGGGCAGCGATCCGATCGAGAGCTTCAAGTTCGAGGAGATGGCGGCCACGCCAGACCATGAGCAATTCTTGTGGGGTAACGGTGCGCTGGCCTGCGCACTGCTGATCGGCCGCGCCTTCAGCACCAAAGGCTGGGATTTCGAGCCTGGCGACGAACGCGAGATCGGTGACTTGCCGGCTTACACGGTGCTGCGCGATGGCGAGCGCGAGTTGCAGGCCTGCGCTGAGCACTGTCAGGGCGAGCAGGGCGGCAATGCGCTGCTGGCCGCCGGGCTGATACCGGTGATGAGCCACCGGCATGCCAATGCGGT
>JBBRZR010000553.1:0-3095 GCA_038236495.1 Burkholderiales bacterium | reverse complement strand
GCAGGCTGCGGCGTGCAGCCGCCAGGTCACCCAGGCTGGCCTGGGCCTGGGCCAAGGCACAGGCCAGCGCGGCTTGGGCGCGAGGATCGTCCAGCACCAGGCTGCCAAACTGGTCCAGCACAGTTCGCGGCTGGCCGGCGGCCAGCAGGGTGCGGGCCAGCAGCGGCGCCACCTGGGCCGGTGGGCCGCCCAGCGCCAGCGCACGGCGCAACTCGATTTCGGCCGCCGCGGTATCGCCGGCGTCCAGCAGCACGCGCCCCAGCAACCAGCGCGCCTCGGCCGACTGGGGTGCGTCCTGGATCACGCTCTTGAGTTGTACCCGCGCTGCGGCGAGGTCAGGCTTGTCGATCAGGGCCCGTGCACGGGCCAGTTTGTCGGCCGGGCTGGGGTTGCAGGCTGTCAGGCCAACCGTCAGGCTGAGGGTCAGACCGGCCGCCAGGCACAGCAGACTGACCCGCCGGCAGAGCTTGGGCAGCACGGACAGGCGCATCGCCCAGCCCGCCAAGGCGGCCTCAGCGCAGACGCACCAGACCGGCAGCGCTGCGCATCGCACCCTCGCCGATCGACGCGCCAAAGCGCTTGGCCAGTTTTTCGGCGACGTTTTCGCGCGGGGTGTAGTCGATCACTTCCTCGGCCTTGACCACCTCGCGAGCCACGTAGTCCAGGCTGCCGAACTTGTCGGCCAGGCCCAGCTTGACGGCTTCTTCACCGTTCCAGAACAGGCCGGAGAAGGTGTCCGGCGACTCCTTGAGCCGCTTGCCGCGGCCCTCACGCACCACCTGGATGAACTGCTGGTGAATCTGGTCGATCATGGCCTGGGCATAGGCGCGCTGCTTGGGGTTTTGCGCGGTGAAGGGGTCGAGCATGCCCTTGTTGTCACCGGCGGTGAGCAGTCGGCGCTCGATGCCCAGCTTGTCCATCAGGCCGTTGAAGCCGAAGCCGTCCATCAGCACGCCGATCGAGCCGACGATGCTGGCCTTGTCGACATAGATCTCGTCGGCGGCCACCGCCACGTAATAGGCGCCCGAGGCACAGACCTCCTCGACCACGGCGTAAACCTTTTTCTGGTGCAGCGCTTTCAGGCGCCGGATCTCGTCGTTGATGATGCCGGCCTGCACCGGGCTGCCACCCGGGCTGTTGATGCGCAGCACCACGGCGCGCGCGCCCTTGTCCTCGAAGGCATTGCGCAGCCCGGCCATCAGTTGCTCGGCGCTGGCCTCGCTGTCGGCGGCGATCTCGCCGCGCAACTCCACCAGCGCGGTATGCGGCGTGGTGGGCGCGCTGTGGTGCATGCGGTCGGCCATCAGCAGCCACAGCACCAGCAGTACCAGCCCCAGCCAGGACAGGCGGAAGAAGATGCGCCAGAGCCGGTCGCTGCGGCGCTCGGCCATCAGTTCACGGGCCAGGGTCTGCACGGTCTGGGCCAGCGCCGGCGTGTTGACGGCGTCGGTGACGGGCACCGGAGTGGCTGCGGCCGCGTCGCGGGGCAAACTGCCTGGCGCGGCGTTGGGCGGGGTGTCGTCCTGCGGGGTCATGGTGGGCTTTCGGGGGCGGTAGAGGGAGTAGTGACCAGGACGGGCCGGATGTCGGCGGAAGGATACCAACAGGCCCAGTCCCCGTGCTCGGCCACCGTCAAGCGCATCAACTTGCTGCGGCCACAGGGCCCGCCGATGCAGCGGCCATCGGCCGGCTCGTAGGTGGCGCCATGGATAGAGCAGACGATCCAGCGCTTGTCATGGTCCAGAAACTCACCCGGCTGCCAGTCCATCTCGACCGGCACATGGGCACAGCGGTTGATGTAAGCCACCAGCTGGCCATTGAAGCGCAGCGCAAAGGCGCGCGCCGGCTGGCCCCACAGCAGCACGTCGAAGACAACGGCCTGGCCACGCTCGACCAGGTCGGCCGAAGCGCACAGGCGCTGCGGCGGCGCGGCCTGATGTCTTGTTGCAGCCACGGCGTCAGGCATGGCGCAGCAGCCAGTCCTGCAGGTCGGCGGTGGAATGCGCGATGTGCAGTGGCGACAAGGCCGCAAAAGCCTCGGGCTCGTGCGCGCCGTAACTGACACCCACGCTGGCACAGCCGGCGTTGCGCGCCAGCTGCAGGTCGTGCGTGGTGTCGCCGATCATCAGCGTGCGGGCCGCCGGCACGCCCAGCTCGGCCATCAGCTGCGCCAGCATCAGCGGATCGGGCTTGCCGGCGGTCTCGTCGGCGGTGCGGGTGCTGTCGAACAGGCCCTTGAGCTGCACCGTGTGCAGCGCGTCATCCAGCCCGGCCCGGCTTTTGCCGGTGGCCACCGCCAGCCAGTGGTTGCGCGCCTTGAGCGCCTGCAGCATGGCCAGCGTGCCCGGGAACAGCACCAGGTCGTGCTGGCTGGCCATGTAGTGGTGGCGGTAGCGCCGGCCCAGCTCGGGGTAGCGCGCCTCAGGCAGGCCGGGCACGGCGTGTTGCAGCGCGTCGTGCAGGCCCAGGCCGATGACGTAGGCCGCTCGCTCGGCGCTGGGCACGGGCACGCCGATGTCGGCGCAGGCCGACCGGATGCAGCGCACGATCAGCGCGGTGGAATCGAACAGCGTGCCGTCCCAGTCGAACACCACCAGGTCGAAGCGGCGCGGCCGCGGGGTCTCAGCAGAAAGGCTCATCAGCGGGTCGGGCCAGGTCGGTGGGCGGTCATCAATGGGGTTCGCTCAAATGCGCCAGCAGTGTGGCGCAGTCGGCGGGCAGCGGCGCGGTCAGGGTGATGCGCTCAGCGCTGGCCGGGTGGTCAAACGCCAGTTGGCGGGCATGCAGGAACATGCGGTCGAAGCGGTGCCCACCCAGGCCCTCGCCTCGCGCCCATTGCTTGTTGAGCGCAAAGTCACCGTATTTCGGGTCGCCGACGATGGCGTGCCCGGCCTGCGCCAAATGCACCCGGATCTGGTGGGTTCGGCCGGTCTTGATCGTCACGTCCAGCAAGGTGTACTGGGCAAACGCGGTGGCGATGCGCACCAGGCTGATGGCGCGCCGGCCGTCCGGGTGGTCGGCCGCGACCGGCAGCACATGGCGCTCGCCGCGGGCGTCCAGCGTCTTGTGCAGCGCCACGTCGATAACCTTGAGCT
>JBBRZR010000552.1:0-3118 GCA_038236495.1 Burkholderiales bacterium | reverse complement strand
GCCGAGCTGCCCGACGGGTCGGGCCGGTTTCTGCTCAACCCGCGCGGGCTGTTGTGGTCCGAGGTGCAGGCCGACGACATCGTGATGGTCGATGCCCTGGGCAACCGGCTGGCCGGCCGCCACGCGGTCGAGCCGACGGCGATGTTCATCCATGCGGCGATTCACCGGATCGGCGGCCAGGCCTGCGTGCTGCACACCCACATGCCGTTCAGCACCGCGCTGACGCTCACCGCCGCGCGCCGGCTCGACACCACGTTGTCGCAAAACGCGATGCGCTTTCATGGCAGGGTGGCGGTGGATGCCCACTACAACGGCCTGGCGCTGGACGCCGCCGAGGGTGAGCGCATCGCCCAGGCGATGCAGGGTGCGGACGTGCTGTTCCTGGCCAACCACGGCGTGGTGGTGTGCGGCGCCGTGCTGGCCCATGCCTACGACGACCTGTACTACCTGGAGCGGGCCTGCGCGCTGGAGGTGCAGGCCCGGGCCACCGGCCTGGCCTTGTTGCCCACCGACCCGGCACTGGCGCAGCGGGTGTGCCAGCAGACGCTGGGTGAGCGCACGCAGTCCGATCTGTTTTTCGAGGCCTTGCGCCGGGTGCTGTGACACCGGCAGGCGCGCCGCCTGGCCGCGTCGCGATCAGGTGCCGAGCAAAGACTCCACGCCGTACAACTGGGCCAGCTGCGTCAGCTTGGCCGGTGCACCCACCACACGCAACGGCCGGCCCAGCGCAGCCGCTTGCCGCTGGCAGGCCAGCAGCACGGCCAGGGCCGAGGTGTCGAGCTGCTGCAAGGCCGAGGCATCCAGCACCGGGGCCTCGGCGCCTTGCGCGCTCTCGGCCAGTTGCGGGGTCAGTTGCGCGAGTGTGGCGCTGGCTTCAGCAATCGTCAGGCGCTCGGGCAGCAAAAGGTTTGGCATGGCGGGCGGCGCGTCGTTCAGGCGGTCAATGGCCAACGGTGGGATGCGTGCAAGTCCGACCGGTCAACTTTTGGGCGTCGCCGCCAGCGATTTGTTCTTGTCGGCCAGGCGTTTGATCAGGGCGTCCAGGCCGCCGGTGCTCAGGTCCTTGGCAAACTGGCCGCGGTAGGCCTCGACCAGCCAGAACCCGCCCACGTTGACGTCGTAGATCTTCCAGCCGTCACCGGCTTTCTCCAGCCGGTAGTCGAGCTGGATCGGATCGCCCTGGCCCTTGACCTCGGTACGCACCACCAGGTCAGCCTGCTCGGCGGCACCGGCACGCAGCGGCTTGACCGCCACCGCCTGGTCCTTGACCTGCGTCAGCGCACCCGAATAAGTGTTGACCATCAAGGTCTTGAACTCTTCGAGCATGCGCTTTTGCTGGTCCGGCGTGGCGCTGCGCCACTGCGGGCCGACCGAACTGGCCGTCATGCGCTGGAAGTTGACATAGGGCATCACCTTGGCGTCGACCAGGCCACGGATGCGGTTCACATCGCCGGACTGGATCGCCTTGTCGGCCTTGACCGCGTCGATCACCTCGGTGGATATTTGCCGCACAAAAGCGTCGGGCGCCAGGGGCTCGGCGCGCAGGGCAGGCGCCAGCAGGGTCATGCCCATCAAGCAGGCGCCCAGCATCCAGTGTCGTCGTTGCATCACATCATCCTTTTTGGGGGTCGGGCCCGCAAGGCCCTGACAGCGATAACGCGCCAGAGGCCCGCACGGTTCACTTGCCATCTCGCTTGATCAGGCTCTTGTAGGGTGCCGGCGCCGATTCGTCGTCCGGCGGCTCGCCGTCATAGATCAGGCTCTTGCGCCGCGACAGGTAGGCGTCACGCAGCAGTACGTACTTGTCGAGCGCAATCTCATCGAGAAACTGCCCGGCGCCCAACAACTGCACCCGGGTGTTGATCAGCTGTACCACGGTGGCGATGTTGCGCTGTTGGGCGCCTTGCCAGACATAGCCGACACCCGAGTCCTTGAAATCCAGCGCCAGGCCGGCGGTATCGCGCAGCGTGGACGGCCCCAGCAGCGGCAGCACCAGGTACGGGCCGCTCTGCAGGCCCCAATAGCCCAGGGTCTGGCCGAAGTCCTCGACCGTGAAGCGCTCCAGCCCGATCTCATCGGCAAAGTCCATGATGCCGCCCAGGCCCAGCGTGGTGTTGACCACCGCCCGCATGCCCATCTCCAGCGACTGCCGGGGCTTGACCTGCAGCATCAGGTTGGCGCTGGTCCAGAAGTCGGCGATGTTGCTGAAGAAGTTGGCCACGCCGGTGCGCACCAGCTTGGGCAGCACGTCCCGGTAGGTCTCGGCGATCGGCTTGAGCGCGACCCTGTCGACCACCTCGTTGACCTCGAAGACCTGGCGGTTGTAGGTTTCCCAGGGGTCGATCCGGGTCTGACCCTCGCCGGGCAGGCTGGCGCAGCCCGTCAGCAACATCACAGGCAACAGCGCCAAGCCGGCCAGGCGCCGCAGCAGGCCGACCGCCAACCCTGTAGACAGGCGCCGACTCATGGTTTTGTACCCGCGTCGGCGCCCGAGCCTGCATCAGCCGCCTTGTTGAACAGGAACTGGCCGATCAGGTTCTCCAGCACCACTGCGGATTGGGTCTGGGTGATGGTGGCACCCGGCGCCAGGTTGACGGTGTCGCCGCCCGGCGCCAAACCGACATACTGGTCGCCCAGCAGGCCGGCGGTCAGGATCTTGGCCGAGCTGTCCTTGGGGAACAGGTTGGCACGTTGCACGTCCATCGTCACCACGCCCTGGAAGGTCTTGGGGTCGAAGCTGATGCTGGTGACCCGGCCGATCACCACGCCGGCCGAGCGCACCGGCGCACGCGCCTTGAGGCCCCCGATGTTGTCGAAGCGGGCCGTCAGTGCGTAACTGTCGCCCCCGCTGAAGCTGGCCAGGTTGGCCGCCTTGAGCGCCACGAACACCAATGCGGCCAGGCCCAGCAGCACAAACAGGCCGACCAGGATTTCGATGCTTCTTTTTGCCATGATTGTTGGTTACTCCGACAAGGGGTTCAGCGCGGAGCCGAGAACATCAGCGCGGTGAGCACAAAGTCCATGCCCAGCACCGCCAGCGACGAGATGACCACCGTGCGGGTGGTGGCGTAGGCCACGCCCTCGGGGGTGGCCTCGGTCTCGTAGCCCTGGTAGAGCG
>JBBRZR010000551.1:0-3120 GCA_038236495.1 Burkholderiales bacterium | reverse complement strand
TGGCCGCATTCATGCGCGACTACCGCCGCGAGAAGCTGCTGACGCCGCAATACCCGGCCACCGATTGAGCAGCCCGTAATTTGACCGTCGCGCCGCCGACTATGACAGAGCACCCACGCTGTCCCACCATGCCGCCCAAACGCGATCCCCACACGCAAGACCTGCTGCAATTCAGCATCGACGTACTGGACCAGGCCATGGCGCTGGTGGCTTTGCACGAGATGCCCGGTGCGCCGGACTACGCCTTGCCGGTGGGCGCCCACCTGCGTCACGTCATCGAGCACTGCGAGGCCCTGGTCTTCCCGGTAGAGCCCGGCGTGGTGGACTATGACCAGCGGCCGCGTGACCGCGAGCTGGAACGTCAGCCCGCCGTGGCGCGTGCCCGGCTTACGGCACTGCAAACCCGTTTGCGGGCCTGGACCGATGCACACCTCGCTGCCCCGCGGCAGGTGCGCGGGCTTGGTGGACTGGCAGGCGATTTCGGCTTTGCTGTGCAGTCCACCTTGGGCCGCGAACTGGTCTTCGTGGCCAGCCACGCCATCCACCACTATGCCTTGCTGCAGGCCCATTGCCGGCAGCACGGCATCCTCACCGGCGCCCAGTTCGGGCGCGCGCCCGCCACCGTGGCGCACGACCGGTCGGCTCAGCCCGCCGCTCTCAAGCCCGCATCGAAGGAAACCCCATGTACCGCCTGACCCAACCCCACCTGAGCCGCCGCAGCGCACTGTTGCTTGGCACCGCCGCTGTCCTATTCAGCACCGCCGCGCTGGCGGCCGAACCGCCGATCAACACCCTGAAGAACAGCGTGTTCGGCGGCCGCACCGACACCGCCATCAACGGCTACGACACCGTGGCCTACTTCACCGTCGGCAAGCCGGTCAAGGGCCAGGACAACCTGGCCACCGAGTGGATGGGCGCGAAGTGGAAGTTCTCATCGCAGGCCAACCTGGACCTCTTCAAGTCCAATCCCGACAAGTACGCGCCGCAGTACGGCGGCTACTGCGCCTACGGCGTGACGCAAGGATCGCTGGTGAAGGTCGAGCCGGAGCAGTTCACCCTGCGTGACGGCAAGCTCTACCTGAACTACGACGCCGACGTGCAGGCCAAGTGGCGCAAGGATCCGGCCGGTTACATCCTGGATGCCGACGCCAAGTTCCAGGCACTGTTGAAGAAGTAAGCCCCGATGAGCTCCCGGCCCCGTCTCCGGAAAGGTCAACCATGAACTGGCTTCGCCGTCACGGCCACTGGCTGCTCACGCTGTTTGTGGCGTTTGTCTTCATCCAGTCGCTGTTCTTCAAGTTCACCGGCTCACCCGAGACGGTGTACATCTTCCAGGGCAAGCTCGATCCCTGGGCCGCATCGCTGGGTTTTGCGGGTGTGTTTGCACCGGGCGGCATCTTCTCGGCCAAGGTGGTGGGCACTTTCGAGCTGATGGCCTCGGTGCTGCTGCTGGTCGGCGCTGCGATCTCGGTTACGCGGGCGGTTCAGGTGCTGGGCGCCGCCATGGGTTTGGGCGTCATCAGCGGCGCGATCTTCTTCCATCTGTTCACACCCTTGGGCGTGGCCGTGGTCAACACCGACGGCAGCAGCGACGGTGGTGAGCTCTTCATGCTGGCCTGCGGCGTGTGGCTGTCGTGCGCGCTGCTGCTGTGGATTCGGCGTGCGGTCTGGCTGGGCTGGCTGGCTCGGCTGACGGGCCGCTGAGCCCAGCAGCCAATCGCCATCGGCCGCCCGGTAGCCAAGGGGCCTGATCACCACGCTGCGCAGGCCGCGGGCGCGGTCAGGGCCTGGAATTAGCGCTTCACCCTGCATTCAGTCTGCTGCGCTGGTGTCGGGATTTTCAGGCTGCCGGCGCCTTGCAAGCGCGTTGCGGTGCTTCAGCAGGGCGGGTGTAATCGACTCCCGGCCAGCCGTCCAGAAATGCGACAACAGCAAGCCTGCTTCGGACTTGGTGCGTACGGCTGCTGCAAGCCGGATCGACAACAGATCGTAGTCGTCTGCCAGCGGTGACGCTCCAATCGGCCCGACGACATGGCAGGCCATCGACCACTCCGCAAATTCGCGCGTCACGATGGGCTCACGCACCAAGTCGATGAGTCCGTAGTGCAGCGGATGCATCTTGATGAGGCTGTAGACCTTGTTCATCCCTGCTTTCGGGCCTTCCAGGTACTGCAAAAAGTAGCCGTCGGCATAGAGCAGCACACCGGTGATGCCTTCCTCGACATTGCGGCGTCGTGCACCGACGAGAACGTGCTGTAGGTCGTCCGGCGTCACGCGTCGCGCCGCCTTGGACAGGTAGACGATCGCCCAGAGGTCGGGGCGCGCGGCGGTTTGCCTGGTTGCGTCAATCGGATCGGCCTGAAGTTCATCCATGATGGATATATCGTCGTCCTTGCAGCGATCTAGGCTGCGACATAGGCCGCGACGCCGTGACGGGCAACGCATGCGTTCGCTGGCAGCTGGGGGGAAGGATGCTACGCCCGCAAACGCCCAAGCGGCAATTCTCTGACCTCCGGCCAGCGCCGCCTTCAAACGTTCACAGGTGACCGGCGCCGCACTCCGGCGTGCGCAGCGCACCTCGAACACCTCAATGGCCAAGCCGGCGACCCATCATTCCTCGCCGCGGAACAGTGTCTTGGTTGGTGCGGGCGTTCTCAGCGGAGGCCGGTTCGCAGACAGTTCATCCATTCGCGGAACCCACTGCGAATACGAACCCAAACCAGCCCCCACTACCCAGGAGATATTCCATGTCACGCATCAGCATCCCGTCCGTCGAGCAGTCCCTCGAAGCCGCCAAGCCCCTGCTCGCCGCTGTCAAGCAGCAACTCGGCGTCGTGCCCAATCTGATGAGGCTCGTCGGCCACAGCCCGGCCGCGCTTGAAGGCTACTTGTCGCTGAACGGCGCCTTGAGCAAGGGCCAGCTCGACGCCAAGCTGCGCGAGCGCATTGCGCTGGCGGTGGCCGAGTTCAACGGCTGCGACTACTGCCTGTCCGCGCATGGCTACCTCGGCCGCAACGTCGCCAAGCTCAGCAGCGATGAGATCGACGCGGCCCGCGACGGCCGTTCGAGCGACCCGCGTGCTGCCGCTGCGCTGCGCTTCGCCCGCCGCGTCGCCGAAG
>JBBRZR010000550.1:0-3122 GCA_038236495.1 Burkholderiales bacterium | reverse complement strand
GCGCGGGCTTTGCTGCGGCGCGAAAACGGCTGCCACAGCCGCTCGGTGCCCAGCATCACGTTGTCCAGCACCGTCAGGTTGTCGGCCAGCGTGAAGTGCTGGTGCACCATGCCGATGCCCGCCGCCAACGCCGCCTTGGGGTTGCCGGGCGCAAGCGGCAGGCCGTCCACCTCGACCGTGCCGGCATCGGCCCGGTAGTGGCCGAACAGGATGGACACCAGCGTGCTCTTGCCGGCGCCGTTTTCACCCAGCAGCGCCAGCACCTCGCCACGCGCCAGCGTCAGCGAGATGGCGTCGTTGGCCAGCAGGCTGCCGAAGCGCTTGCTGATGCCGCTCAGGCGCAGCAGCAGCGGCGCAGCGCCGGCTGGGGTTGTCGTGGTGGCAGCGTACGCTGCGGCCGGGATCGTCCTGGCCGCCGCAGCCAGCGGCGGCGGCGGCAACACGGTCACTTGGCCTTGGGCTGGGTGTCGTCCACCACCACCTTGAAGCTGCCGTCCAGGATGGCCTTCTGCTTGGCCGCCACCTTGGCCACCACATCGGCCGGCACTTTCTTCTCGAAGGTGCCCAGCGGGCTCAGCGTGCTGCCCTTGGACTTCATCTGGCTTAAGCTGCCGTAGTCCTCAGCCTTGAACTTGCCGGCCTTGACGGCGGCCAGCGCGGCGTCGATGCTGGGCTCCATGTGCCACAGCGCCGAGGCCACCACCGTGTCGGGGTAGTCCTTCTGGGTGTCGATCACGTTGCCGATGGCCAGCACCTTGCGCTCCTTGGCGGCGTCGCTGACGCCAAAGCGCTCGGCATACAGTACGTCAGCGCCCTTGTCGATCATCGCAAAGGCCGCCTCCTTGGCCTTGGGCGGGTCGAACCAGCTGTTGATGAAGCTGATGCTGAACTCGGCCTTGGGGTTGACCTCCCTGGCGCCGGCCATGAAGGCGTTCATCAGCCGGTTCACCTCCGGGATCGGGAAGCCGCCGACCAGGCCGATCTTGTTCGACTTGCTCATGCCGCCCGCCACCATGCCCGACAGGTAGGCCGGCTCCTGGATGTAGTTGTCGAACACCGCGAAGTTGGGCTCCTGCGGCTTGCGTGAGCTGCCCAGCAGGAAGCTGACCTTCGGATAGTCCTTGGCCACCTTGCGGGCCGCGTCCTCCACCGCAAACGCCTCGCCGACGATCAGGGCATTGCCCTTTTCGGCGTACTGGCGCATCACCCGCTCGTAGTCGGCGTTGGCGACGTTTTCACTGAACACGTACTCGATCTCGCCGCGCGCCACCGCGGCCTTCAGCGCCTTGTCGATGCGGCTGACCCACTGCTGCTCGACCGGCACGGTGTAGATGGCCGCGACCTTGATCTTGGTTTGTGCTGCAGCGGGCAGGGCGGCCAGCGTGGCCAGGGCGGCAGCGGCAACGGCGGCGGTGCCGGCAACAAGCCGGCGGCGGGATACGGTCATGGGCTCTCCTCGGGGGGTCGTGGGGCGGTGGCGTTGTGGGTCAGGCGCGGGCCGTGCTGCGCACGCCGATCCGGCCTGTCAGCGGCCGATCAGGCACCGGCACGGTGCGCCCGAACAGGATTAAGCAAGCGCTGTGCCCTGCGGTCCATCGGGATCGGCCCGACTAGAATTGCGGGTTGTCCCGAGGGTGGCTGCGTTGTCGGTGGCCCGTTTTGCAGCCGCCCGGCCCGGTCTGGTTTTGCTGTCTGCGCCGAATCCGCCACGCCTTTGCCACCTTCACCCGTGCCGCCTGCCATGTCCAACCCCTCCGCCCTGTCTGCCCTGTCCGCTCTGTCACCGCTGGACGGCCGCTACGCCGCGCGCATGGCCGCGCTGCGCCCGCTGATGTCCGAGTTTGGCCTGATGCACCGTCGGGTGCAGGTCGAGGTCGAGTGGTTCATCGCGCTGACCGACGCCGGCTTTGCCGAGCTCAAGCCGCTGCCCGAGGCCTCACGGGGTTACCTGCGCTCACTGGTGCTGCGCTTCTCCGAGGCCGATGCCCAGGCCATCAAGGACATCGAGCGCACCACCAACCACGACGTCAAGGCGGTGGAGTACTGGCTCAAGGCCCGCTTCAAGGGCCATGCCGAGCTGGAGGCGGCGCAGGAGTTCGTGCACTTCGCCTGCACCAGCGAGGACATCAACAACACCAGCCACGCGCTGATGCTCAAGGCCGCCCGCGAGCAGGTGCTGCTGCCGGCGCTGGACAAAGTGATCCACAAGCTGCGGGCCATGGCCGCGGCGCAGGCCGGGTTGCCGATGCTCAGCCGAACCCACGGCCAGACCGCCAGCCCGACCACCGTGGGCAAGGAGGTGGCCAACGTTGCCGCCCGGCTGATCACCGCCCGCGCCCGCATTGCCTCGGTGGCGCTGCTGGCCAAGATGAATGGTGCAGTGGGCAACTACAACGCCCACCTGGCGGCTTATCCCGATCACGACTGGCCGGCTTTCTCCCGGTTGGTGGTGGAAGACCGCCTGGGCCTGGTCTTCAACCCGTACACCACCCAGATCGAACCGCACGACACCATGGCCGAGCTGTTTGATGCCATCACCCGTGCCAACACCATCCTGATCGACTGGAGCCGCGACGTTTGGGGCTATATCTCGCTGGGCTACTTCAAGCAGCGGCTCAAGGACGGCGAGGTCGGCTCATCGACCATGCCGCACAAGGTCAACCCGATCGACTTCGAAAACGCCGAGGGCAACTTCGGCCTGGCCAGCGCGCTGCTGACGCATTTGAGCCAGAAGCTGCCGGTCAGCCGCTGGCAGCGTGACCTGACCGACAGCACAGTGCTGCGCAACATGGGCGTGGCGCTGGGTTATGCGGTGCTGGGGCTGGATTCACTGGCGCGCGGCCTGGACAAGCTGGAGATCAACCCCGGTGCGCTGGCCGCCGACCTGGACAACGCCTGGGAGGTAATGGCCGAGGCGGTGCAAACGGTGATGCGCCGCCACGGCCTGCCCGAGCCCTACGAGCAGCTCAAGGCCTTCACCCGCGGCCAGCCGATGACACGCGCGCTGATGCAGGGCTTTGTCGCCGCGCTGGCGCTGCCGGACGCCGAGAAGGTGCGGCTGCTGGCGATGACGCCAGCCAGCTACACCGGGCTGGCCGCCGAGCTGGCGCGGCGGGTCTGAG
>JBBRZR010000549.1:0-3127 GCA_038236495.1 Burkholderiales bacterium | reverse complement strand
GCGGTGTTGTGGAACAGGGCCTGTTGCTCGTCGGCCGAGTAGCGCGCCGCGATCTTCTTCATCGCGTTCCAGTACACCGCGTACGACAGCGAACGCCGGTCCACCGGAAAGTTGCTCTCGAACATGCAGCGCGACGGGCCAAAGCATTCAATGGCGTGGTGGTAGTAGCGCGCCTGCGCCGCCACCAGCTCGTCCGAGCTGGCCGGCCGGTCGCGCAGGTTCCAGCCAAAGCCGTTGTCGGGCATCGCCAGGCCGCCCAGCTTGGCCACCACGTTGGGGCACTGGGCAATAGCCGCGATGTCCTGCCGCCAGGCCTCGTAAATGACGTCGCGCTGGCCGGCGTAGCGGCCCACGCCCAGCGGCGTGCCGAAGTGGTCCAGCACCATGATCGTTCCGGGCACGGCACGCGCCAGGTCGGCAAACGCGGCGTTCTGGTGGTGGTAATGCCAGGTGTCGTAGCTGTAGCCCAAGCTGCCCAGCAGCGCCACACCCCGGCGGAAGTCGGCGTCGGCGTACAGGCCTTCTGCGCCGCGGCCGGGAATGCTCAGCGCCTCCGGGTTGGCGTCCCGTGCGCCGGCGTGGCGGATGCCGCGAAACAGACCTTGGGCTGCCGCCTCGTGTGCGGACAACACATCGCGCAGCGCGGCCTCAGGCAGCCGCAGATCGGCATGGCCGACAAAACCGGCGATCAGCGCGCCACCGCCGCCGTCGCGCGCAGCGCGGGCGATGCGCGCCACAAACTCGGTCTCGCCAATGGGCTTGAGGTGGTCGGGGCCGTCCTCCCGGTAGCTGGCGCGGCACTCGATGAACACCGTTTTTTCGACGTGGTGGCCCGCACCAGTGTCGGCCCACAGGTCGGCCAGCAGGTAGGGCGTGCGGCCGAAGGCGTCGGTCCACAGGTGGTGGTGCGGGTCGATGATGGGCCGGTCCGGGTCGATGACCGCTTCTTGGACCTGGGCCAGCCAGGCGTCGCTGCCGGGGGTGGGCGTGGGGGTGGGGTTGACCATGACTTGTCCTTGGCGTGGCGGGGAAAAAGTGGGGGGCTTGAGCAAGCCGGCTACTCGCCGACATGCCCCTCTTCAGGCGGCGCGGCAATCTCGGCCAGCATCAAACGGCGCTCGCGCCAGCGGCCCCAGCGGTAATAGGCCAAGGCCATCAGTGCCGCGGTGATCGAGCCAAACGGGAAGCTCCACCAGATCGCGGCCTCGCCCAGCAGCGGTCGCAGCAACAGCGCAAACGGCACCCGGAAGACCCACATCGTGAGGCCGAAGATCAGCATCGGCGCCAGCATCGCCCCATTGGCCCGCATGATGGCAAACAGCCCCATGCTGGCGGACAGCGCGATCCAGCCCCACAGCGCGATCAGGTTGATGTGCCAGGCCTGGTCCAGCACCGCGCCGCCGGCGGGGATGAACAATCGCAGCGGCAGGTCACCCAGCGCATAGACGGCCGCGGTGGCGGCGCAGGCGATCAAGAAACTCATGGTGCAGCCGCGCAGCGCGATCTTCTCGACCCGCGGCCAGTGGCCGGCGCCTATGTTCATCGCTGCCATCGCCGACATCGACATCGCCAGCGCGTTGGACGGCATCTGCACAAACACCCAGAGCTGCGCCGCGCCGCTGTAGGCCGCTGCGGTGGCCGCGCCATAGCCGTTGACCATGCCCAGCAGTGTGAAGTACGAGCCTTGCACCACCACGGTTTCCAAAGCCATCGGCAGGCCGCGGCGCACCAGCAACGACAGCAGCGCGGGGTCGGGCCGCAGGTGGCGCAAATCATCCCCGTGCAGCGCGATCGGCAGGCGCTGGGTGTAGACAAACACCACCAGCGCGCCCAGCGCCGTTGCGTTGGCCAGCAGGTTGCCCACACCCAGGCCCGCGATGCCCAGGCGCGGCAGGCCCAGGCTGCCGGTGATCAGCAGCGGCCCCAGCAGCAGCGACAGCGAGATCCACAGCAGCGTGAACTTGAACGGTGTCTTGGAGTCGCCGGTGCCGCGCATCACCATCGTCATCACCAGGTAGGTGAAGATGCTGGGCATGGACACGCAAGTCCAGCGCAGGTGCACGGTGGTGAAGTCGCGGGCGGGCTCGGGCGTGCCGATCCAGCCGACCAGCGCGGGGGTGAGCAGCCAGCCGGCCACCGCCACCGCGACGGAAAACACCATCACAAAGGCCAGCGCCGAGCCGACCACCCGCTTGACCGCCGGCACATCACCCGCGCCCAGCGATTGGCCGATGGCCACCGCGGCCGCCGTGCCTATGCCCATCGCCGCGCCCATCATCATGTACAGGATCACGCTGGCGGTGGCCACCGCGGTCAACGCGTTGGCGCCCAAGGTCTGGCCGACCCAGATCGCGCCCCAGGTGCCGGACAGTGAATGCAAGAAGTTGGTGGCCAGCAGCGGCAGCGCAAAGCGCAGCAGTGTGGGGGTGATCGGCCCCTCGGTGAAGCGGCTGGCGTGGGCAACGCTCATGGTCTCAGGGGCGCCGGCGGGGACGTGGACAGCAGCGGCGGCGCTTGCCGCTCAGCGGAACTGGAAGCTGGCGTTGGACACCACGGCCCGGTCGCCGACCCGGGCGTCGAACAGCACCCGACCCGGGCCGTCGTGCCAGGCCCGGACTTGCAGCGCATCACCGGGAAACACCGGTGCCGAAAACCGTGCCGCCAATGCGCCAAAACGCGCCGGATCGCCGCCGCACAAAGCGCCCAGCAGCATCTGCCCGCAATGGCCATAGGTGCACAGGCCATGCAGGATGGGCGCGTCGAAGCCGCCGAAACGCGCGGCGGCCGGGTCGATGTGCAGCGGGTTGTAGTCGCCCGACAAGCGGTAGAGCTGGGCCTGGTTGAGGGCAATCGCTGCCACCCGCTCGACATCGGGCGCGCGTTCGGGTGGGCTGGACTTGGCGGACCGGCTGACGCCGCAGCCCTCGAAAGGCTCGATATCGCCAATCGCCGCCACGCCGCGCTGGAAGACGCCGGTGGTGATGCGCATGCAGGCCTGACCGTCGGCGTCCACCACCTCGGTCTCGAACTCGGTAAAAGCACTGCCCTTGCCCCGCGGATGCACCGCCAGCAGCCGAGAGCGGGCCTGTACCGTCACCGTGGACTGGCCCGGTACCGGCAGCGGCGC
>JBBRZR010000548.1:0-3129 GCA_038236495.1 Burkholderiales bacterium | reverse complement strand
GGACGATTGCACACGGCGCTCGGGCACCAGTCCGGCGGCCTGGGCCAGCGCCTGGGGCAGCGCGCTGCCGGTGGCGCCGGTATCGACCAGAAACTCCACCGCCACACCGTTGATGCGGCCGGGCCAGTGAAAATGCCCGTCCGGTGCCCGCCGCAACTCGACCATGCCACCGGTCGCTGTGAACTGGCTCTGCCGCTGTCGGGCTTGCCAGGCCTGCATCGCCAGGAACACGGCGGTGCCCAGCACCAGCCAGAAAGTGATGTGCTTGAGCGTGCGCGGAAAGTCCGTCATGCCTGCACGATGCCACGAATCGGGACCGCCCCACACCGCCCCCACAAGCGGCAGCCCGGCCTCGGTGTCATGGCGGGCGTGACGCCTCACCCGGGCCTGGGCTTGCAGCGCGGTCATCCTGGCGATCAACCCGCCGCGCTGGCGTTTCATCTTGGCGACGCAGGTGTCGGGTTGGCGCATGGTGCTTCGTCCTGGCTTGTGGTGTGATGGGCGGGGCGCGCGATCCGGCAGCTTCGACACGCGGCAAGCCGGCTCTGCGCCGCCGTCTCTGCGGGCGCGCACGGACGGGTTCGGCGTCGGGCGGCATCCCGTAGGGTGGCAGCCCACCGGCACGGTCTTGACTGAAAACGAGAGATGAAATCATGCACAAGCAGGTCATGCAGGCACGGGTCATGCACAAGCCGGAGACTGGCGCAGGCAGGGCCGCAGGTGGGGCGGTCTGGCCCCGCTGGGCCGCAGCTGTCGCGCTGACGTTTTCACTGGCGTTTTCATTGATGTTTGCGCCGGGCGCCGCCAGTGGCCAGCCCGTTGGCACGGGCACGGTCCAGCCGGCCGCCGCCTCACCGTTGGACGGCCCGGCGCTGCTGCCGGTGGAGATGTTCTACCGCCATGCCGACATCGGCGCGGCCCGGCTGTCGCCGTCGGGCAAGCACCTGGCGGTCAGCGTCAACCAGGCGGGGCGGGTGGCGCTGGCGGTGTTCGACCTGGCCGGCGGTGCGCCGCCCAAGATCGTCGCGTACTACGGCAGCACCGATGTGCGCAGCTTTGCCTGGGTCAACGACGAGCGGCTGGTGTTCAACCTGATCGAGCTGGACGCTGGCGGGGGTGACCAACGCTGGGGCCCGGGCTTGCTGTCCGTCGGTCTGGACGGTGCGCGGCCCCGGTTGCTGGTGCGCACCAACCGGGACTTTGTCGTGGGCGACAGCAGCCCTTCAGTGCGTGAACCGCTGGATGCCAACCACGCCTTGTTGATGGTGCCGCTGGGCGGCGGTGGCGAGGTCGTGGTGGGCAAATTCAAGCACGACGGGGCGGGTGAACTGCAGGCGGTGCTGCCGCTCAAGCTCAATGTGCTGACCGGCCGCACCCAGTCCCTGGCCGTGGGCATGCCCGATGGCGTGACCCGCTGGTGGTTCGACCCGCAGGGCGAGCCTCGGGTGGGGGAGTCGCGCCGCGCGGGCCAGGTGTCGGTGTTCTGGCGGGCGCCGGGTACCGACAGCTGGGCTGTGCTGGACCGGTTTCCGGCGCTGTCGCGCAAGTTCACGCCCAATCAGGTGGATGCGGCCGGCAAGCTCTATGTCACCGTCGCCGGCGCCGGGCCGGCACATACCAGCGAGCTCAGACGGTTCGACTTTGCCACCGGCAAGCCCGAGGCCGAGGCGCTGGTGCGCACGCCGGGTTTCGATTTCCACGGCGGGCTGGTGCATGACCTCGATCTGTCGGGCCGGTCAACGGCAGTCGCGCTCGGCGTGCGGGTGCTGACCGATGGCGAAACCACGGTCTGGTTTGACGCGCGTCTGACCCGCCTGCAGAAATTGGTCGATGACAAGCTGCCGGGCCACACCAACCGCATCAGTTGCCGAGCCTGTTACAGCGCTGATGCGGTGGTGCTGGTGCAGTCGTGGTCGGACCAGGACCCGGGCCAGTTCTGGGTCTACCAGGCCGCAGGCGAGCTGTGGCAGCGCGTGGGAGCGGTGCGCAAGGACATCGAGCCGCGCGCCATGGCCACGCTCGATTTCTACCGTTTCAAGGCGCGCGACGGGCTGGAGATCCCGGTCTGGGTCACCTTGCCGGCCGGACCCAAAGCGGCGGTAAAGCCAGCACCCCGCCCGGCCGTGGTGCTGGTGCACGGCGGGCCTTGGGTTCGGGGTGGCGAGTGGGCCTGGCATGACGACGCGCAGTTCCTGGCCTCGCGGGGTTATGTGGTGATCGAGCCTGAGTTCCGGGGCAGCACCGGCTATGGCGATCGGCTTTTCCGTGCCGGCTTCAAGCAGTGGGGCCAGGCGATGCAGGACGACGTCGCCGATGCGTTGCAGTGGGCGGTGGGTCAGGGCTGGGTCGATCCCCAGCGTGTCTGTATCGCCGGCGCCAGCTACGGCGGCTATGCCACGTTGATGGGTCTGGTGCGCCATCCCGAGCTCTACCGCTGCGGCGTGGCCTGGGTCGGGGTGACTGAACCGCAGCTGATGTTCGAATGGTCCTGGGTCTCCGACATCAGCGACGAGTCTCGGCACTACACCTTGCCCCAATTGATCGGCGATCCTGTGACCGACGCGGCGATGCTCAACGCCAACTCACCGTTGGCCCAGGCCGCGCAGCTCCGCAAACCGCTGCTGCTGGCCTATGGCCAGCTGGATCGGCGTGTGCCTATCCAGCACGGCGAAAGGTTGCGCAGCGCAATGCAGGCCGCCGGCCAGGAGCCGGAATGGGTGGTTTACCCCGACGAGGGCCACGGCTGGCTGCGGCCCGAGAACCGTTTCGACTTTGCGCGCCGCATGGCGCGCTTTCTGGCCCAGCACCTGCAGGCGGCGCCCTGACCCTGGCGCCGCGCCGGCCTACACCGCATCGGCGTCGGCCGGCGGCGCGGACACCTCCAGCGGCCCGGCCACGCGCTGCTCGATCGCACCGAACACGCTCAGGCCGCCCGGGCCGGTCATCTCGATCCGCACCGTGTCGCCGGTCACCAGATAGGGCGTGCGCGGCTCACCGTGCGGCACCGTCTCGATGGCCCGCTGCTCGACGATGCAATGCCAGCCTTTGGCGGCATCGGCATTGCTGACCGTGCCCGAGCCGACCACCGAGCCGGCACGCACGTTGCGGGTCTTGGCCAGGTGGGCGATC
>JBBRZR010000547.1:0-3139 GCA_038236495.1 Burkholderiales bacterium | reverse complement strand
CGGCGCGAGATCCCGGCGGACCTGCTGGGCAGTGACCCGGTGGGCGACAAGGCCTACCGGCAGCGCCTGAGTGCCTGGGTCGAGCAGCAGTGGGTCGAGAAGGACGCGCTGATTGCGCACATCCTGACCGAACAGCGGCCGGCCGCCGACGCGCCGCCAGAGGCCACGGCCCGCGCCCGGCGTGCCTGAGCGCCGTGGCAGCCCGATCTTGAGTACGCCCACCGTCACCGCGTTGCCGGCAGCACCCGGCCCGACCCGCCCATCCCGCCCATCCCGCCCATCCCGCACCTGGGCCAGCCGCTACGCGCTGGTGGTGGTGGCGGTGCTGGGCTTTGCCTCGGGCCTGCCGCTGGCGCTGACCGGCCAGGCGTTGCAGGCCTGGCTCAGCGGCGAGGGGGTGGACATCGCCACCATCGGCTTTTTAAGCCTGGTCGGCCTGCCCTACACCTTCAAGTTCCTGTGGGCGCCGCTGATGGACCGCTTCGAGCTGCTGCCCGCGCTGGGCCGGCGCCGCGGCTGGCTGGTGGTCACCCAACTGGGCCTGGCCGCAGCGCTGTGGGCGCTGGCCGCCACGCCGCCCCAGGGCGCACTGCAGGCCTTTGCGCTGCTGGCGCTGTTGGTGGCATTTGTATCGGCCTCGCAGGACGTGGTGATCGACGCCTACCGCACCGACCTGCTGCAACCCGCGCAGCGCGGCCTGGGTGCATCGCTCAATGTGCTGGGCTACCGGCTGGCGATGATCCTGTCAGGTGGTGTGGCGCTGATCTGGACCGACGCCGCCCAGGGCAGCGGCTGGACCTGGCCGCAGGTCTACCGGCTGATGGCCGGGATCATGGCTGGCGCGGCGGTGTTCTCGGCGCTGGCGCTGCCGCGGCTGCGGCCGCCGGCCGACCAAGCCGGCGCCCGCAGCACGCCATTGCCCTCGGCCCGCAACGACCTGCTGGGCTTTGCCGCGGTGGTGCTGGCGGTGGCGGTGGGCTATCTCGCCACGCTGTATGTCTTCACGCCGCTGGCCAAGGCGCTGCTGGGGCCGTGGCTGGCGGGCGGCGCGCTGGCGCCGGCGCTGCAATCGCGCTGGATTGATTTGCTGGCGCTGCTGATCGGCCTGGGCTTCACGTTGCCGCTGGCGGCCTGGGCGGCGCGGCGGGCCCGTTTCGAGACCTTGCTGGGCGGGATGCGCGGCTACTTCTCGCAGCCGGGCGCGCCGCTGTTCCTGCTGTTCATCGTGTTCTACAAGCTGGGTGATGCGTTTGCCGGCGCGCTGATGACGCCGTTCTTGCTGCAGGCGATGGCCTTTGCGTCGGCCGAGGTCGGCGTGGTCAACAAGATCATCGGCTTGTGGCTGACGCTGGGCGGCGCCCTGCTGGGCGGCCTGCTGATGCTGCGGCTGGGCTTGTGGCGCGCGTTGATGCTGTTCGGCATCCTGCAGGCCGCCAGCAACCTGGGGTTCTGGTGGCTGGCGGTGCACGGCAAGGGCAGCCTGCCGGGCCTGCTGATCCCGGCCTTCGACTGGGGTTTTGTGTCGCTGACCCATGCCACGCCGGTGGACGGTGGTTTGCTGATGGTGATCGCTTTCGAGAACCTGTCGGGCGGCATGGGCACGGCGGCGTTTTTGGCGTTTTTGATGAGCCTGACCCAGCAGCGCTTCACCGCCACCCAGTTTGCAATGCTCAGCGCGTTTGCCTCGGTCGGCCGGGTCTGGGTCGGGCCGCTGGCCGGGGTGCTGGCGGCGTCTATCGGCTGGCCGGACTTTTTTATCGTGTCCACCGTGCTGGCACTGCCGGCGTTGGGCATGCTGTGGGTCATGCGGGCCAGCGTGCGGCGGCTGGAGGTGCCGCCAGATGCGCCGATCGACGATTGAGCGCGGCCTGCCCAGTCCCGCACTGCGCCCAACCCGTGCCGCTGTCCCTGTCCCTGTCCCTGTCCCTGTCCCTGCAACCCGCCCAACCTTCGCCGCGAACCCCTACCGATGACCTTGCCGTCCCGCCCCGAGTTCAACACCCACGCCTGCGTGCCCCTGCCCGAGCTGGTGCGCCGCGGGCCCTGCGGCTGCGTGCTGCACGCCCGGCGCCGGCTGGGCGGCGCGCTGATCGGCGGCGGTGCGCTGGCCGCGCTGGGCGGCTGGGGCGCTGCGGTGCAGGCCCAGCAAGCCGATCCGGCCCAGGCCAACGCCGCACCGGACAGCGAATGCCAGCGCTCGACCTTCACCCAGGTGGTGTCGGCCGACCAGGTCGAGCAGGCCGCCGGCCAGCAGTACCGGCAGATGCTGCAGCAGGCCAGCCAGCAGAACGCCCTGGCCCCGGCCGACAACGGCCAGTTGCAGCGCCTGCGCTACATCGCCAAGCGCATCATCCCGTTCACCGCCGGCTGCAACCCCCGGTCGGCGCAGTGGCGCTGGGATGTCAACCTGATCGGCTCCAAGGAGCTCAACGCTTTTTGCATGCCCGGCGGCAAGATCTGTTTTTACAACGGCATCCTGACCCAGCTGCGGCTGGACGACGACGAGGTGGCGATCATCATGGGCCACGAGGTGGCCCACGCGCTGCTGGAGCATGCCCGCGCCCGCATGGGCAAGACCATGGCCACCCGCGGCGTGATCGAGCTGGGCTCGGCGTTGCTGGGCCTGGGCGGGGCCGGCCGCTCGCTGGCCGACATGGGCGGCCAGTTGCTGACGCTGCGCTTCTCGCGCGACGATGAATCGCAGGCCGACGCGCTGGGCCTGGTGCTGGCGGCCAAGGCCGGCTACCGGCCGGCGGCCGGCGTGACGTTGTGGCAAAAAATGCTGTCGGCCAACAAGGGCGCGCCGCCGCAGTGGCTCAGCACCCACCCCTCGGGCGACAGCCGCATCCGCGATATCCAGGGCCGCCTGCCGCGGGTTGACCCGCTGTACGCGCAGGCCGACAAACCGGACCGCCGCTTCGGCCCGCCCGGTGCCTGACAGCGCTTGACGCGCTTAAAAGTACGCTGTGGCGGCCGCGGGCTGGCCGCCACAGCGTGCGCTACCAGCGCTGCGGCAGCGGCCTGCTCAGCACGATGCGGGCGTCCAGCACCGAGACATAGCCGCCACGCTCCAGGTCCTTCATCAGCCGGCTGACCATCTCGCGCGAGCAGCCCAGCCGGTTCGACATTTCCTGGTGCG
>JBBRZR010000546.1:0-3167 GCA_038236495.1 Burkholderiales bacterium | reverse complement strand
TCGGGCTGGCGTGTCCCGCGCAGGTAAAGAAGGGAGGGCCGGTGCTTTTCCGGCCCGGAATGACACGGAGCGGGGCACGCCAGCCCGGCGCGGTGCGGTCGCACCTCACCCACGAACGGCAAGTTTCAGGCGCAAAAACCAAAGTCAGCAACGAGCCGCAAGCGGCCAGCTGGCGTGCTGTGCCCAACGCGTGCGTCAGGGCGCCTTGGCCGCCAGTGGCAACGCCCGGCTGGCCTCGGCGCAGAAGCTCGCCAGTTGGCCCAGTACCGCTTGCACCGCGGTGTTGGCCGCGGCCACGCCGCCGCGTGGGTCGTCGCTGGCCGCGGCCACGGTCTGGTCGAACTCTCGCCAGGCCAGTACCCGGCGGGTGCGGCTGTCCACCAAATGGGCCCGCAGCGTGAAGCGCAGTTGGCTGGGGCCGGTGCCGAATGATTGCTGCAGCCGCAGGACCTCGGTGTCCAGTCGCAGGCTGGCATCGACGCTGCCCGGTGCGCTCACCACCGCGCCGAAGCTGCCGGTCTGCTCCAGCGCGGCCACGATCAGCGGTGTCAGCATGTGGGACGGGGTGTCCACCCACTCGTTGTACGCAAAGTATTCGAGCCGGTGGGCCTCGCGCACGTAAAGCATGCGGCGGCTGTCCAGCCCGGCCGCGGCGCGGGGTGCGGTCACGACCAGCGTCGGGCCCGCGGCGGCGCTGGCGTTTGTCGCGGGGCCAGGCCCTTTGGACCATGCATCCAGCGTGTGAAAGTTGGGCGGGGCGGTGGGCTTGGGCAGCAAATCGGCACAGCCGCTGACCAGCGCCAGCAGCAGCACCACGACCGCGGTGGTGGCGCGGGCAGCGCCGGCCCGGCGAGGGGCCTGCAAGCCGTTGAGGTGGCTCATCGCGGGGGGTCTCCAGGGGTGGACTCGCCCGGCCCGGCGGGCACGGGGCTGCGGCCTAACAACAGGCTGGACGGGCTGCGTTCGGTCTGCTCGGCCAGGCGCCGCAACGAGCCGGACAGCACCGCCAATTCGCCCATCAGGCGTTGCAGGTCGGGCAGGGTCTCGGCCGTCAGGCGCTGCAGGTCGCCCGTCACCTTGACCACGGCCTTGCCGGCGTCGTCGCTGGCTTGCGCGGCGGTCGTGCCCAGACGCTCCACCGCGTCGGCGCCGCGGCCGATGCGGTCCAGCACCGGCGCTATCTGTGCGCTGGCCTGGGCGCTGCGGTCCGCCGCCAATGCGGCGTTGGCAAAGGTGCGGTCTAGCGCGCCACTGTTTTTGGCCAGCAGCGCGGCCAGTGTCTGCGTGGCCTGTGCGCTGTTGGCCAGGGTCTGGCTGAGCGCGGCCTTGTTGGCGTCGCTGAGGATGGCGTTGAGGTTGTTCGAGGTGGAGTCGAGCTGGGTCAGCACATGGGTCAGCACGTTTTCCAGCCGGGCGCTGAGCGAGGGCTTGGTGCGGATCTGCGGCAACTCGCCCTCGGCGCTGGCCACCAGCGGCGCGGCGTCGCGGGCGCCGCCGGCCAGTTCGACATAGGCGATGCCGGTCAGGCCCTGGGTCTTGAGCACCGCCACGGTGTCCACCTTGATCGGCGTGCCGCGCTCGATCGCAAACACCAGCCGCACCCGGTCTGGATTGGCGGGGTCGAGTGCGATGCTGCGCACCTTGCCCACGTCCACACCGTTGTACTTGACCGGCGCGTTCAGGTTGAGGCCGGCCACCGACTCGTCCTCGATCGCCAGGTACAGATCTTCCGCGCTGCGCGTGGCGCCGCCCGCTGCCAGCCACAGCACGCCAGCGATCAGCAGCGTGCCCAAGGCCAGCACAAACGCGCCGACCACGGCGAAGTTCACCTTGGTGTCGATGATGTCTCCCGGGGTGGGTGGGCTGTCGTTGCGCCAGCCTGCGCTGCCCGGCCGCGCGGGCCGTCGAAGAACTGCCGGATGGCGGGCTCGTCGCGCTGCGCCAGCTCGGCCATCGATCCCACGGCCTGCACCTTGCCGTCGGCCAGCACGGCCACCCGGTCAGCCACTTGCCACAGGGTGTCGAGGTCGTGGGTGATCATCACGATCGTCAGGCCGAACAGGTCGCGCAGCTGCCGCACCAGCGTATCCACGCCGGTGGCGCTGACTGGGTCGAGCCCGGCGGTGGGCTCGTCGAGAAACAGCAACTCGGGGTCCAGCGCCAGCGCGCGGGCCAGCGCGGCGCGTTTGACCATGCCGCCGCTGAGCTCTGCCGGGTAGAGCGCACCGACCTCGGGCGCCAGGCCGGCCAGGCCGAGCTTCCAGCCGGCGATCTGGTCGATCAGCGGGTCGTCCAGCCCGGTGTGCTCGCGCAGCGGCAGGCCGACGTTTTCCAGCACGGTGAGCGAGCCGAACAGGCCGCCGTGCTGAAACATCACCCCCCAGCGCTGGCACAAGGCCACGGCCTGTGCGGCGTCCAGTGTCAGCACGTCCTGGCCCAGCACCCGGATCTGGCCGGCATCGGGGCGGTGCAGCAGGATCATCTCGCGCAGCAGCGTGGATTTGCCCGAGCCGCTGCCGCCGATCAGGGCGAAGATCTCCGCCCGGCGCACGGTTAAATCCAGCCCGTCGTGCACCATGTGCTCGCCAAATCGGGTGGACACCTGGCTCAACTCGATCACGTTGTCGGCGTCGGCGTCGGCGTCGGCGTCGGTGCTGGCGTTGGCGTTGGCGTTGGCGCTGGCGCTGGCGCTGGCGTCGGCGCCGGTGGCGATCTGGGCGCTCATTTCACAAGTCCAGCACGCTGAAGGCCACCGAGAACAGCGCGTCCGCGACGATCACGCCAAAGATCGCCTGCACCACGCTGCGGGTGGTTTGCAGGCCCACGCTGTCGGCGCCGCCGCGGGTGCGCATGCCCTGGTAGCAGCCGATGGTGGCGATGATGGCGGCAAACACCGGCGCCTTGCCGATGCCGGTGAGGTAGGAGGTGGCGCTGACGGCTTTGAAAAAGCGGTCGAGAAAGTCCGCAAAGCCCACGTCCAGCTGCGCGCGCGCCATCACCATGCCACCGAACACGCCCAGCACGTCGGCAAACACGGTCAGCAGCGGCAGCGTGATCACCAGCGCGATGATCTTGGGCAAGACCAGCAACTCTTGCGGCGATACGCCCAGTGTGCGCAGTGCGTCGATCTCCTCGGTCACGGCCATGGTGCCGATCTGCGCCGCGTA
>JBBRZR010000545.1:0-3175 GCA_038236495.1 Burkholderiales bacterium | reverse complement strand
GATCGGCGGCGCCGGCCTGGGCCAGCATCGCGTGGTAGTGCGAGAAGCCCCGCGCACCGGTGCGGCTGACGGCGGCGGCCAGCGCGGCGGGGTCGATGTCGCAGACGGCCACCAGCTCGGCGCGGTCGGCGTGGCGGACGAACGAGTCCATGTGGTTGGCAGCGATGCGGCCGCAGCCGGCCAGCGCAAAGCGGACTTTGCGGTCGGTGATGGCGGGCGGGTTCAGGTGCATGGACATCGGGTGCCGGGCGGCGGAGGAACCGGGGGGGGGAACTGGAGGGGGAACTGGAGGGGTGCCGACCGAAGCACCGGCAGACGCCCGGCAGCCGGGACGGTCCAGGGGCGGGTGACCAGCGGTCAGGATGACCGGATTATCGCGCAGGGCATTCCGGCAACCGGGTGGCCGCCAGGCGCCGGGGCCCACGCACGGCACGACCGCCGGCACTGCCTACAATTTGCAGTTTGCCCCCAGCACCTCAGCCCGGCCCCCCATGACCCACGACACCGCCCTGCCCGACCACGAAGACGACAACAAGCTGACCACCGAGCGGCGTGAAAAGCTGGCCGGCCTGCGCGCCCAGGCCAAGGCGGCCGGGCTGGCGGTGTTCCCCAATGACTTCAAGCCGCGCCACCAGGCGTCCGCGTTGCAGCAGCAGTACGGTGCGCTCGACAACGCCGAGCTGGAGCCGCAGGCCATCACCGTGGTGGTGGCCGGCCGCATGATGCTCAAGCGGGTGATGGGCAAGGCCAGCTTTGCCACGCTGCAAGACGGCTCGTTGGGCCCCAAGGGCAGCGAGGGCCATGGCCGCATCCAGCTGTTCATCAGCCGCGATGCGCTGGGCGAGGCGGCTTACGACGCCTTCAAGCACAACGACCTGGGCGACATCCTGGGGGCCGAGGGCATTTTGTTCAAGACCCGCACCGGCGAGCTGTCGGTCAAGGTCACGGCCCTGCGCTTGCTGACCAAAAGCCTGCGGCCGCTGCCCGACAAGTTCCACGGCATGGCCGACCAGGAGCAAAAGTACCGCCAGCGCTATGTCGACCTGATCGCCGACGAGACCGCGCGAGAGCGTTTTGTGGCACGCAGCAAGGCGGTCAGCTCGATCCGCAGCTTCATGGTGGACAACGGCTTCTTGGAAGTGGAGACGCCGATGCTGCACCCGATCCCGGGCGGCGCCAATGCCAAGCCTTTCATCACCCACCACAACGCGCTGGACCAGCAGATGTTCCTGCGCATCGCGCCGGAGTTGTACCTCAAGCGCCTGGTGGTGGGCGGCTTCGAGCGGGTGTTCGAGATCAACCGCAGCTTTCGCAACGAGGGGATTTCGGTACGCCACAACCCCGAGTTCACGATGATGGAGTTTTATGCGGCCTACTGGAACCACCACGACCTGATGGACTTCACCGAGTTGCTGCTGCGCCATGCCGCCGTGGCCGCTACCGGCTCGGCCCAGCTCAGCTACGCCGGCAAACCGGTGGCGCTGGACGAGCCCTTTGCCCGGTTGTCGGTGCAGCAATCGCTGGTGCGCTTTGCTGGCCTTACCGAGGCCGAATCGGTGGACGCTGCGGTGCTGCACACCCGCCTGCGCCAGCAAGGCGTCGAGCCGCCAGCGCACTGGGGCCTGTCGGCGCTGCAGTTTGGCCTGTTTGAGGCGGTGGTCGAGGAGCAGCTCTGGCAGCCCACCTTCATCATCGACTATCCGGTAGCGGTCAGCCCGCTGGCGCGTGCGTCCGACGCCGACCCGTCGATCACCGAGCGCTTTGAGCTGTTCATCACCGGCCGCGAATTTGGCAACGGATTTTCGGAGCTGAACGACGCCGAGGACCAGGCCGCGCGCTTCCAGGCCCAGGTGGCCAACAAGGCCGCCGGTGACGAGGAGGCGATGTACTTTGATGCCGACTTCATCCGCGCACTCGAATACGGCATGCCGCCCACCGGCGGCTGCGGCGTCGGCCTCGACCGGCTGGTGATGCTGCTGACCGACAGCCCCAGCATCCGCGACGTGATCCTGTTCCCGGCGCTGCGCCGGGAAGCCTAACCGCCAGCCTGACCCCCCGCAGCCACCAGGAGCCCCCACGATGAACACCCGAATCGAAACCCTGGCGCTGGTGCACCAATCCTGCTGGCTGGAGCTGGCCCTGGCCGTGACCCAACGGGGCCATGCCTTCCGCCGGATGGCCTTGGCCACGGTGGACGGTGACTGCGCCGACCTGCGCACCGTGGTGCTGCGCGAGGTGCAGGCCGATCAGCGCACGCTGGTGTTTTTCACCGACGCGCGCTCCCCCAAGGTGCGCCAGATCCAGGCCCAGCCCGCCGCCACGCTGATGGTCTGGTGCGAGCGCCTGGGCTGGCAGCTGCGGCTGCGGGTGCTGCTGGAGGTCGAGACCAGCGGGCTGACGGTGTCGTCGCGCTGGGCGCGGCTGAAGATGACCCCGGCGGCGCATGACTACCTGTCACCGCTGCCGCCCGGCACGCCGGTGGAGCGCTACCTGCCGGAACGCGCCAGCCGCGAGCAGTTTGCTGTCGTCACCGCCCAGGTGCAGGCCATCGACTGGCTGGAGCTGCATGTCGACGGCCATCGCCGGGCATCCTTTGACGCGGCCGGCTACGGCCAGTGGCTGGTGCCCTGACGCCGTGCGGCCGGTCGGTCCGGGCGGACCCCGGACCAACAGGCCCGATGGAGAGCCGGTTCAGCCGCGCTTGAAGGCCGCCTTGCGCTTGTTCAAGAAGGCGTCCATGCCCTCTTTTTGGTCGGCGGTGCCAAACAGCGCATGGAACAAGCGCCGCTCGACCAGGATGCCGTCGTTCAGGTTGCCCTCGTAAGCCCGGTTGATGCACTCCTTGGCGGCCAGGATGCTGGTCACGCCCAAACCGCAAATGGCAGCCGCAGCGCCCAGCGCCTCGTCCAGCAATTTATCGGCCGGCACCACCCGTGACACCAGGCCGGCGCGCTCGGCTTCTGCCGCGTCCATCATGCGTGCGGTCAGCACCAGGTCCATCGCCTTGGCCTTGCCGATGGCGCGTGGCAGGCGCTGGGTGCCGCCGGCGCCGGGGATGATGCCCAGCTTGATCTCGGGCTGGCCAAACTTGGCGGTATCGGCGGCGATCACGATGTCGCACATCATCGCCAGCTCGCAGCCGCCGCCCAGCGCAAAACCGGCCACCGCAGCGATC
>JBBRZR010000544.1:0-3183 GCA_038236495.1 Burkholderiales bacterium | reverse complement strand
GCTGCACGAGGCCATCGGCCACGGCCTGGAGGGCGACTTCAACCGCAAGGGCTCGTCGGCCTTTGCCGGGCGCATCGGCCAGCGGGTGGCGGCCAAGGGTGTCACCGTGCTGGACGACGGCACCTTGCCGGACCGGCGCGGCTCGCTCAACGTCGATGACGAGGGCCACGCCAGCCAGCGCAACGTGTTGATCGAGGACGGCATCCTCAAGAGCTACATCCAGGACTCGATGAACGCCCGGCTGATGGGCGTCAAGCCCACCGGCAACGGCCGCCGCGAGAGCTACGCTCACGTGCCGATGCCGCGCATGACCAACACCTACATGCTCAATGGCGACAAGACCAAGGACGAGATCGTCGGCAGCATCAAGCGTGGGCTGTATGCCACCAACTTTGGCGGCGGACAGGTCGACATCACCAGCGGCAAGTTCGTGTTTTCGGCCAGCGAGGCTTACTGGGTTGAAAACGGCAAGATCCTGTACCCGGTCAAGGGCGCCACCATCATCGGCAACGGGCCGGACGCGCTGACACGCGTCAAGATGATCGGCAACGACCTGGCGCTCGACTCGGGTGTGGGCGTGTGCGGCAAAGAGGGCCAGAGCGTGCCGGTGGGCGTGGGCCAGCCGACACTGCGCATCGACGGCCTGACGGTAGGTGGCACGGCCTGAAATTGGGCCGGGCGGCATCAGTCGGGCGCCTGAGCTACGTGGGCACCGGCTAGCCCGCCGCAAAGCCCGGGAAGCCCGGCACCGACAGTCCTGCCGTGTGGCTGAGCAACTGGCGCGGCGTGACCAGGACGGACGCCTGCGCGCCTGTCACGGCCTGGCTGATATCGGCAGGGTAACAATCGCGCCCGGAAGATCGGCGACGACCCGGGCAATCAGGGCATCGTCATCGGCCGGCGCAGGCTGGGCCGCAGCCACCGTGGCAGCCGCCGCCACCGCGGCGCAGGACAGGGCAAGGAGGGGTCGCAACATGGGTCGGTTGATTTCCAGGGTCTGTTGGCGGCAGCGCCCAGGGTGGCACAGCGTGATGGCCGTCCCCGGCAGCAAGGCCCTTGCCGGCAAAACCGTTGTCGCGGCGGTTGCTTGAGGGGCGAGGCGATTGCACCGCTGACCGACGTCACGCTGGGCGAGATCGAGCAAGCCGCCGCGCGGCTCGGCAGCCATGTGCTCGACACGCCGTTTGTCGAATCGAAGACGCTGTCGCAAATCACCGGCGCACAAGTGTTCCTGAAGTTCGAAAACCTGCAGTTCACCGCGTCCTTCAAGGAGCGCGGTGCGCTCAACAAGTTGGCGGCGCTGGTGGAGTCCGGCGTGCCGGTGCGCGGCGTGATCGCAGCCTCGGCCGGCAACCACGCCCAGGGCGTTGCCCACCACGCGCAACGGCTGGGGCTGCGCGCGGTGATCGTGATGCCGGTGCTCACGCCCACCGTCAAGGTCGAGCGCACCCGGGGCTTCTGTGCCGAGGTGGTGCTGCACGGCAACGGCTTCGACGAGGCACGCGCGCATGCGCTGACGCTGGCGGCCGCACAGGGCCTGACCTTCATCCACCCCTTCGACGATCCGCTGGTGATCGCCGGCCAGGGCACCCTCGGCCTGGAGATGCTGCGGCTGCAGCCCGACCTGGACACGCTGGTGATCGCGATTGGCGGCGGCGGGCTGATCAGCGGCATCAGTGTGGCGGCTCGGGCGCTGCGGCCGGACATCGAGATCATCGGCGTACAAGCCACCCGCTTTCCGGCGATGTTCAACCTGGTCAAGGGCACCCAGCTGCCGATAGGCGCCAGCACCATCGCCGAGGGCATTGCGGTGGCCCAACCCGGGCAGATCACCCGCCGCATCGTCACTGAGCAGGTCGACGACGTGGTGCTGGTGGACGAGGGCGACATCGAGCAGGCGGTGTTGATGCTGCTGGAGATCGAAAAAACCCTGGTCGAAGGTGCGGGCGCGGCCGGCCTGGCCGCACTGCTGAAAGAACCGGCGCGCTACCAAGGCAAGAAGGTCGGCCTGGTGCTGTGCGGCGGCAACATCGACCCGCTGCTGCTGGCGTCGATCATCGAGCGCGGCATGGTGCGTGCCGGCCGGCTGGCGCGCATCCGCGTCGGCGCGCGCGACGCGCCCGGCGTGCTGGCCCGCATCACCACCATCGTGGCCGAGGCCGGCGCCAACATCGACGAGGTGCACCACCAGCGCGCGTTTTCGTCGCTGTCGGTGCAAAGCGTGGACGTGGAACTGGTGCTGCAGACCCGCAACCCGGCGCATGTGCGCGAGGTGGTGGACCGGCTGCGGGCAGCGGGCTTCGAGGCCAGCGCCGGCTGAGCGCCTGTCACCCGGCGGTCACCCGGCTGTCAGCGGCTGCGTGCTACATTTCGCCCCATGTGTTCTCCGCGATTTTTCTTTGCGTATTTTTGGTTCTCGCCCCTGACCGGCGGCTTGAGAGGCAATCGCGCGTAAGCAAAACGCGACCCGAACAAACCCACCGCCGGCAGCCCCGGCGGTTTTTTTTCGTCCCCACTTTCAGCCCCCAGGAGCAGACCATGGCCCCCAAATCGCCCAGCCACCCCAGCGCCGCCCACCCGGGCAGCGAGCCGGGCTTTGGCTACAGCCTGAGCGAAAAAACCAGCGAGACCGACGACCAGCGCATCGAGGAGGTGACCCCGCTGCCGCCGCCCGAGCACCTGATCCGGTTCTTCCCGATCGCCGGCACGCCGGTAGAGACACTGGTGGCCGCCACCCGCCGCAACGTGCGCCACATCCTGGACGGCAAGGACGACCGGCTGCTGGTGGTGATCGGCCCGTGCTCCATCCACGACCCGGCGGCCGCGCTGGACTACGCGCGCAAGCTGAAGGTCGAGCGCGAAAAGTACGCCGACACGCTGGAGATCGTGATGCGGGTCTATTTTGAAAAACCCCGCACCACCGTCGGCTGGAAGGGCCTGATCAACGACCCCTACCTCGACGAGAGCTACCGCATCCACGAGGGCCTGCGCATCGCCCGCCAGTTGCTCGTCGACATCAACCGGCTGGGCGTACCGGCCGGGGTGGAGTTTCTCGACGTCATCAGCCCACAGTACATCGGCGACCTGATCGCCTGGGGCGCGATCGGTGCCCGCACGACCGAGAGCCAGGTGCACCGCGAGCTGGCCTCGGGCCTGTCGGCACCGATCGGCTTCAAGAACGGC
>JBBRZR010000543.1:0-3222 GCA_038236495.1 Burkholderiales bacterium | reverse complement strand
GATGTGCTGCTGGCCAATGTGCAGGCGATCGTCCAAACCAAAGTCAGCAAGGCCGGCCGCGATGCGCTGGCCGCGGGTGTGCTGCCGCAGCTGGTGGGCTGCACCGGCATCACCGGCTTTGAGGCCATCGACCGGGTGCTGGAGGTGGACCAGACGCCGATCGGCAAAACCCCGCGCAGTTGCCCAGCCACCTACATCGGTTTCTGGGACCAGATCCGCAAGCTGTTCACCGAGACGCTGGAGGCCAAGGCGCGGGGCTATGCGGCGGCGCGGTTCAGCTTCAACACCGGCGATGGCCGCTGCCCGTCCTGTGAGGGGCAGGGCGTGCGCACCATCGAGATGAGCTTCTTGCCCGATGTGAAAGTGCCCTGCGACGCCTGCCACGGCCAGCGCTTCAACCCCGAAACCCTGGCGGTGAGCTGGCGCGGCAAGAGCATCGGCGACGTGCTGCGCATGGAGGTGGATGAGGCGGTCGAATTTTTCGCCTCGATGCCGTCGATTGCCCACCCCTTGCAACTGCTCAAGGATGTCGGCCTGGGCTATTTGACGCTGGGCCAGCCCTCGCCCACGCTGTCGGGCGGCGAGGCCCAACGCATCAAGCTGGTGACCGAACTCAGCAAGGTGCGCGACGACATCACCCGCCGTGGCCAAAAGCCGCCGCACACGCTGTACGTGCTGGACGAGCCGACCGTGGGCCTGCACATGGCCGATGTGGAACGCCTGATCCGCGTCCTGCACCGGCTGGTGGTGGGCGGCCACAGCGTGGTGGTGATCGAGCACGACCTGGACGTCATCGCCGAGGCCGACTGGGTGATCGACCTGGGGCCGGAGGGCGGCACGGCGGGGGGCAAAGTGGTGTGTGCCGGGCCACCGGAGTTGCTGGTGGCGCGGGGCACGCACACCGGGGTGGCGCTGGGGCCGGTGCTGGCGCGGGCGTAGTGGGGCAAACGGCTCGTTGCGGCGCGTTGCAGCTGCCCCTGAGTCTTGACGCTGGCGGGTGTTGTGCGACCGCGCCGCGCCGGGCTGGCGTGCCCCGCTCCGTGTCATTCCGGGCCGGAAGGACGCCGGCCCTCCCTTCTTTACCTGCGCGGGACACACCAGCCCGTCCCGGCGCTATTCCTGTTGCAGTGCGTGCTGAGTTTTCAAGTCTGCGCAGCTGGCAACGGGGGCAGCAGGCGAGCGTTTTTGGAAATCAGCGCCGTGAGGTCAAGTCGTGGGAGGTGGCTGCCAAGCGCCCAGCCGGTGTACCCACGCGGCGACCCGCCGCGCCTCGGCCGGGTCTTCGAGTTGCTCGGCCCTTGCCAGCACCTCGTCAAGCCTCACTACCCCGTGCGACAGCAGGGCCCGGTTGAAAGCGAGGTCCTTTTCGCGCGCGGCGCAGGCTTTCGACACAAACAGATCCACCGGATCAAGGCAATAGGCAATGCGCCCGTTGGTGGCGGGCGTCTGCAGCCGAATCAGGCGGTCTTTCCAGCCCTTCGGCAGGTGCGCCGTTTCGGGACCCACGCCTTGCGCGTAGTAGCCGAAGTGGTCGTGGAAGAACGACAACTCACCGATGCTGCCGTCGATCAGATCGGCCAGCTCGGGTGCGAGCAGCGGATAGATGTCCGCCTCCATCGACAGCATGCATTCGGCCGGTGGCTGGTCGATGGCGCCGACGATGGACTGGCTGCCGATGACCACGAACTCGTATTGGTTCGTGATCTCGGCAGCTGCCCGTATCAGGTGTTCGAGCTGCGACCTTTGCATGATCGGATGATCTCCAGCCGTTTGGTGGGCGACAGCGCTCGGCCCAGTGGTGAGGCCTGCCGCAACTGTTGCCCGCGGTCAGTCAACGCGAGTGCGCGGTCGAACTGCCGGTTCAGCAAAATGTCACGCCATTCGTCGCGCAGCGGCTGGGAGTCGGGTGGTGCCACGCGGTCCCAGTGATCCAGCGTAGACCGTACCGCGCCGGCCAGCGCAGGCTGTTGAATCAAGGCATCAATCGCAGCCTGCGTCAGCAACAGACTTTGCAGATCACTGACCTGGTGGAGAGGGTCCATACCCTGAGCCTACCGCGTCGGGGCTGGCGGCGGCAACTTTGCAGGTAGGCCACTGTGTTTGACCTGCCGCTCGTGGATGTTGTGCCACCGCGCCGCGTCGGGCTGGGGTGCCCCGCTCCGTGTCATTCCGGGCCGGAAAGGCGCCGGCCCTCCCTTTTTGACCTGCGCGGGACACGCCAACCCGCCCCGGCGCTACGCCAGCCGCTGTGCGTGCTGAGTATTCAAGCCAACGCAGGCGCAACAGTGTTGGTGGCCCAGCGCGTTGGGTGAGCGGCGCAGTGACATAAAGCAGGCGGCGACGTCCTGGTGCTGGAACCAGTGCGGCGTTGAAGCGCAGCAGCCCTTCATTCAGGGAATTGACGAAGCCCCCCCAAGGAAAATTGAAAATCAGGCCGCAGCGTTGCTTCTTGTGGTGCTCAACAACAACCCCGATGAGGAGCCCCCTTGAAATCTCTGCGCATTGTGTCGTCCTGTGCTGCGGCGGCTGTTGCCGCCGCGTTTCTGCCTGCCATCGCTTCGGCCGCCACGGTCGTCGGGGGCAGTGACCTGCTATCCGCAGCATCGGCAAACCAGCTCGAGAGCTGGCTCGGCCAGGGGCCATTGACGCTGACCAACGTCTTCGACAAGGCACCGGGCAGCACCAGCGTCGACTTCCACGCTGCAGCCGACGGCAAGGGCGCGACTTTCTCGATCATCGAGTTTCTGAGCGATCCCACCGGAAAGCCGTTCGACAAGTCTGTCATCGTGGGCGGCTACAACCCGCAGAGTTGGTTCAGGTTCTACAGCTACAACATCCCGCCGCTTGACGTTGATCGAACTGCGTTTGTCTTCAACCTCACTCAAAACCTCAAGTTCGATCAACGAAAGGATGCCTCAACGTCGGACAGAGGCAAATATCAAACGCTTAACCATCCCTCGTTCGGGCCAACCTTCGGCGGGGGTCAAGACTTGGCTGTGGCTGGATCACTCAATTCTGGCTACGGCATCTTCTTCAGCTATGGGGCAGACGGTGACTACGGTCGCAGCCTCGTGACCTACCCAGACTTCGGCTCCGTCGCGATCTCCGTCGGGCAAATCGAAGTCTTCACGATCTCGGCGGCCGTCCTGGAGCCCGAAACGGGGGCATTGATGCTCGGCGGCCTGGCATTGCTGGGGCTCGTGGTGCGCCGTCGCGGCTGAG
>JBBRZR010000542.1:0-3228 GCA_038236495.1 Burkholderiales bacterium | reverse complement strand
CGTCCTATGCCGGGCTGAGCTGCGCGGGCATCGGCGACTGCTTGGCCGCGGCCGACACCGCCGGTTGGCCGTGGCGGGTGCTCGATCCTTGGCGCGAACCGGTGTTCGACGCCACGCCGCTGCCGATGAACCCGGACGGCGTCCTTGCCCAACTACTGCACCGGGCTGGCGCCGTGCTGGTGCTGGCCGTGCTGGCGCCGCTGGGCTGGGCCGCACTGCGCGGCGGGCAACAGCGCGAAGGCGCATCACTGTTGGTGCTGCTGATCTTGCAGGTTGCGCTCGGGCTGCTGATGACCGCCACGGCACTGCCGATCACAGCGGCATTGGCGCACAACATCGTCGCCGCGCTGCTGCTGGCCACCGTGTTGCGGCTGGCCTGATCGGCGTCAATCACGATCCTCTCAAGGCCGAAGAACGGGGCAGGCCGCCGGCATGCGCCGCCGCACGCCGCCCGGTTATGGGGCGCAGGCGGGCTCCGTCGGCTGTTTTAGCGCGGCGGGCACGATCCTGGGCGCGGGCGCGAAGGACTTGCTCTTGTTCCAGCGCATGCCGTCATCGGTGGACGTGCTCAATGACCATCCCACTGACCCGGCCTGGGTCAAGGCCCTGCAGCCCGGCTGGCAGCGCAAGGGGGTGGTCAACTTCAGCATCGAGGTGTCGGGCGGCAAGTTCGAGGTCTCAGACACCGCGGGCGTCCAGGGCCGGCCGCTGGCCGGCTGGTGTGGTCTCCCCGCCGCAACCATCTTGGCAAGCCGCTGCCCTTCTGGGCATAGCGTCACGCTTTGCGACGCCACGCAGGCCCAGCCACTGGTTCGAGGGGGACGCCGTGCCGACATGCTTGTTTAACGTGTGGGTACCGCACGCCAAACCGCGTGCACCCATTTCGAAAACAAAGGTTGAACCCCATGCTCCGCACCGCTCTCGCCCTGGCCGCCCTGTTGACCGCCAACGCCGCATCGGCAGGCCCGGTCTCCGCCGACATGACCCTGCGCATGACCGGCTTTGCCTACGGCTACGCCGCCGTGAGCACCAACGCCACCAGCGGCACCATCGGTGACGGTGAATTGGCGGGCCTGATGACCCGCAACGGCGCGACCACCTCGTTCCTGACCTACTGCACCGATCTGGCGCAAAGCTTCAGCTGGAACACCAACTACGCCTACACCGAAGTGGCCACCGGCTCGGCCCATGGCTTCACGATTCGGCAGGCCGACCTGCTGGGCAAGCTCTACACACTGGCCGGGCCAAACGTGGACACGACGGACGAAAGCGCCGCGTTCCAGCTGGCGGTCTGGGAGATCGTCACCGAAACCGGAAGCAAGCTCGATATCCTGACCGGTTCGTTCCAGCTCACTGCCGGCGCCAGCACGCTGCAGCGCACGATGGCCAACGACTGGCTGACCGCCGCAGCGGACATCAACGCGGCCAGATCCTTCAATGCCACCCGGCTGTACAGCAGCACGACGCAGGACTTCGTGGCCTTCACCGAGGTGCCGCGCACCCCCGACAGCGGTGGTGGCAACAACGTGCCCGAGCCAGCCACCTTCGGCCTGGTGGGCATCGCGCTGCTGGGCCTGGTGGCGGCGCGCCGCAAGGCCTGATCGCTGCGCCGACAAAAAAGGGCCACGCGGTTGCGTGGCCCTTTTGGTTGCTGCGGCACCCTGTCTGACGACAGGCTACTTTTGTGTGGTCGGGGTGAAAGGATTCGAACCTTCGACCCTCTGGTCCCAAACCAGATGCGCTACCAGGCTGCGCTACACCCCGAAGCTGCGCATTCTAGCCCGGCGCGGGCACCGGGGCGCTGAGCAGCAGTTGGCGCGCCACTGCCTCGCACTGCCGGATGTGCTGTTCGCAAACGTATTTGAGCGCCGAGAAGGTCAGCGCCGCCGAAACCACCTGCCCCGCCACCGGCAAATATTTGGCGGCCTGCTGGGTGCTCAGGCGCAGGCCGACGGTCTTGAGCACGGCCATCACCAACTCGCGGGTGACGATCCGCCCCAGCACCAGGCTGCTGCCGGCCGAGATCGCCTTGTAGACCACCACCCGGCGCTCGGGCGCCATGCGTTCGACCTGGGCCGGGCTCAGGCCAAAAGCGGTGGTGATCTCGGGCAGCAGCTTGACCAGCAGGCCAATATCGGTGATCCAGTCGACACCGGGCAGCGGCACCATCGCCACGCCCGCTGCCAGCAAGGCGCGCTGCGTCACCCGTTTGCGGCAGCGCTCAGCGGTGCGGGACACCGCGTCGGGCGGCGCTGCGGGCGCGGAGCCGGACGCGTGGTCCGAGGTGCTGCCGGACGCGCTGCCAGACGCGCTGACAGGCGCGCCGACAGACGGACGCAAGACCCTCAGCGCGCGAGCCAGCACCGCTTTCATGACGCTGCCGCGGCTTTCATCACGACGATGCCATCGGCATCGGCCACCAGCCAGTCGCCGGGCCGCACGGCCACGCCTTGCACCTGCACCGGCACATCGACCAGGCCGGCATGGCGCCGGTCGGTGGGCAACGGCATGGCGGCCAGGGCCCGGATGCCGATGTCCAGGGCCGCCAGTTCAGCCACGTCACGCACGCAGCCGTCCACCACCAGACCGGCCCAACCATTGCGGACGGCCGCAGCCGCCAGGTTGCCGCCCACCAGCGCGTGGCGCAGCGATCCGCCGCCATCGACCACCAGTACCCGGCCGTGGCCGGGCGATTCGACAGCCGCCTTGACGGAGGTGTTGTCCTCATGGCATTTGACGGTGCTCACCGGCCCGGCAAAGGCGAGGCGGCCGCCAAACGCCAGAAAGCCGGGCGGCAGTACCCGAAATGCCCCGGAGCTGTCGTGTTTATGCACATCGCACAGGTCGCAGGTGGACAACGGGCTGGGTTCGATGGATGGCGGGGTGGATGGCATGCCGGGGGACAGTCCGGGTGCGGCGCTGTAGGGGACGTCGGGGCTCAACGGGTTCAAGACAGTCTCCTTCGACGGCTGGGCCGGGGGCTGGACGTGTTGCGGGTGTGCGGCAGGATCAGGGCAGCACGTCGGCAATCTGCAACTGCAGCCCACGTGCGCCGACGGCCACCGCCGGTGTCAGGCCTTGCAGATCACCGGGTTGAGGCATGGCATTGCCGCTCTTGCTGACGCGGGCGCCAACGATCACCTGGCTCACGGTCGACAACCGCAGGGCCGGGCTCATCGCCATCGAGTCGTCCAGCGTCAGCTCCAGCGGCAAGTCCTTGACCTGCCG
>JBBRZR010000541.1:0-3251 GCA_038236495.1 Burkholderiales bacterium | reverse complement strand
TGTTCCTCGAAGACGTCAACGAGCCGCCTTACCGGATTGAACGCATGCTGCTGCAGTTGCAACAAGCGGGCGTGCTGCAACGGCAGAAGGCGGTGTTGCTGGGGGCCTTCAGCGACTGGCGCAAGAGCCCCCTGGACCGCGGCTACACCCTCAAGTCCGCCATTGCGCACCTGCGCAGCGTCTGCAGCACGCCTATCCTGACCGGCCTGCCGTTTGGTCATGTGCCCACCAAAGTGATGCTGCCGGTGGGCGTGCGCGTGCAACTGGTGGTGCAGGGCCGCGATGTGCTGATCGGCTGGTAGGCCGGCTGCGCATCGCCATCGCCCATGGGTTGAAACCCCCAGCGGCCCGCCACCCGCAGCCCCCTAGAATGATGTCATCGCCTCGATAGGGTCGGCCACAAGCGGCCCCTGCCGAGGCGCTGTCGTTCATGGCAGTCTGCGGTGGTCACATCCGGCCCCGGCAGCACCCTCGTACCAGGAGTGTCCGCATGCGCGGCAAGCGATTGACCGATTCCTCTGTTGTCCGGCGATGCCTCGCGCTGCTGGCCACCGCCTGTCTGCTGCTGGCCGGCTGCAACAACAGCCCTTACCCGGCCGGTGCCGAACGCGAGAACACCATGTTCTATTCGTTCGATGAGCGCTCGCCGCGCTACCTGGACCCGACCGCGTCCTACTCCAACCCCGAGTCGGCCTACACCTTCCAGATCTACGAGCCGCCCTACGGCTACCACTACCTCAAGCGGCCGTACACGCTGATCCCCAAATCAGCGGCCGCGGTGGTCAAGCCGCGCTACCTGGACAAGGCCGGCCAGCCGCTGCCCGATGACGCGCCCGCCGACCAGATCGCCGAGAGCGTCTACGACGTCAAGATCAAGCCCGGCATCCGCTACCAGCCGCACCCGGCGTTTGCGCTGGACGATCAAGGCAAGCCGCGCTACCTGAGCCTGGCGCCCGGCCAGTTGGGTGACAAGCGCTCACCGCTGGCCTTCGAGCACCAAGGCACGCGTGAGCTGGTGGCCGACGACTTTGTCTACGCACTCAAACGCCACGCCACCACCCGCATCGAAGCGCCAGTGTTTGCGGTGTTTGCCGACTACCTGATCGGCCTGCGCGACTATGCCGAGACCGTCAAGCGCGAAGACGCCAAACTGCTGGCCGGCCTGCCCAAGGACGTGCGCGACAAGCCGTTTCTCGACTTCCGAAAGTGGCCGCTGGCCGGCGCCACGGTGCTCGACAGATACACCTACCGCGTGCGGCTCAAGGGCAAGTACCCGCAGTGGAGCTACTGGATGGCCATGCCCTTCATGGCGCCGGTGCCCTGGGAGGCCGACGCCTTCTACGCCCAGCCCGGCATGAACGAGAACGGCCTGTCGCTCAACCAGTGGCCGGTGGGCACCGGGCCGTACATGATGGTCGACTTCGTGCGCGACCGCCGCCACGTGATGAAGCGCAACCCCAACTTCCGCGGTGAGCCCTACCCCTGCGAGGGCATGCCCGGCGACAAGGAGGACGGCCTGCTGGTCGACTGCGGCAAGACCATGCCCTTCATCGACACGCTCTACGTGACGATCGAGAAAGAGAAGGTCTCGCGCAAGGAGAAGTTCCGCCAGGGCTACCTGGACGTGCCCGAGATCGAGCGGCCCGAATGGGGGGTGGACTTCCGCAACGATGCCGACGATTCGGACGCGGTGAAAAAACTGTTCGACGAGCGCGGCTACAAGTTTCCGCTGATGACCGACATCAGCAGCTGGTACATGGGCTTCAACATGCTCGACCCGGTGGTGGGCCGTGGCGACACACCCGAGCAGCAGGCCAAGAACCGCAAGCTGCGTCAGGCCATCGCGATCGCCATCGACTGGGAGGAGGGCTACGGCCGCATCTTCAAGCACAAAGGCGGCGTGGCCGGGCATGGGCCGGTGCCGCCAGGCTTGTTCGGCTCGCGTGAGGGCCAGCCCGGCTTCTTCAACCCGGTCACCCACCGGTTGGTGGACGGCAAGGTGGTGCGTCGCCCCATCGAGGACGCCCGTGCGCTGCTGGCCGAGGCCGGTTACCCCGGCGGGCGCGATGCGCTCAGCGGCAAGCCGCTGGTGCTGAACTACGACTACCAGCGCTCATTGACGCCCGAAGGCAAGAGCGAAAACGACTGGATGGTCAAGCAGTACGCCAAGCTGGGGGTGCAGTTGGAGGTGCGCGCCACCGACTTCAACCAGTACCAGGACAAGACCCTGCGCGGCAAGCACCAGATATTTTGGGGCGGCTGGCTGGCCGACTACCCGGATGCCGAGAACTTCCTGTTCCTGATGTACGGCCCGATCGGCCGCAGCAAACACCAGGGCGACAACTACGCCAACTACGACAACCCCGAGTACGACGCGCTGTACCGCCAGTTGCAGGCGCTGGACGACGGCCCGGCCAAACAGGCGGTGATCGACCAGATGGTGACGCTGGTGCAGCAGGATTCACCCTGGAGCTTTGGCTACTTTCCGTACGGCGGTCTGGCTTTTCAGCAGTGGGTGAGCAACGGCAAGCCCAGCATCCTGATCCGCGACATGGCCAAGTACTACAAGCTCGACCCCCAACTGCGCGCCGCCAAACAGGCCGAATGGAACGCCCCGGTGCTGTGGCCGATGGCGCTGCTGGGGCTGGCGCTGGCGGCCTTGGTCTGGGTGGCGCGGCGCAGCTTCAAGGCCCGCGAGACCGCCACGGCCCGGCGTTTCAGGTTGACGCCCGCAGCGGCGCTGCCCGCATCGGCCCCCAAGCCTTGAGTCCCGGAACCTGACGATGTTCAACTACATCCTGCGCCGGTTTGGTTACGGCATCCTGATCCTGATCGGGGTCAACCTGCTCACCTTCTTTCTGTTCTTCACCGTCAACACGCCCGACGACATGGCCCGGCTGAACATCGGCGGCAAACGGGTGACGCAGGAGCAGATCGAAAAATGGAAGTCCGAGCGCGGCTACGACCGGCCGCTGTATTGGAACGAGGCCGCCACCGGCGTCGAGAAAATCAAGCGCACGGTGCTGTGGGAGCGCTCGGTCTCGCTGCTGGTGCTGGACTTTGGCCGCAGTGATTCGGCCCGCTCCACCGACATCGGCCACGAGGTGGCCACCCGCATGGGCGTCAGCCTGCAGCTCGCGCTGCCGCTGTTTTTGCTGCAGCTGGTGGTGAGCATCAGCTTCTCGCTGCTGCTGGTGTTTTTTCGAAACTCGCGCATCGACTTCTGGGGCGTGGTGCTGTGTGTGCTGATG
>JBBRZR010000540.1:0-3255 GCA_038236495.1 Burkholderiales bacterium | reverse complement strand
GTCGGCAAACACCGGCGCGCGCTTTTCCAGGTTGGCGCGCACCGCTTCGAGTTGGTGGGCGGCACCCATCAAGGCCACCTGCTCCACCGATTCGGCCATCAGCAGCGCAGCAGCGGACTCGTCCAGCGTGCGGCCGGCCAGGTTCATCAAGCGCTTGTTGGCCCGCAGCGCGCTGGGGCTGCGCTGGGCCATCGCCTGGGCCATCGCCAAGGCCTCGGCCAGCGGGTCGGCGCAGACCCGGGTGGCCAGGCCCAGCGTCACCGCCTCGTCGCCCAGCACCACCCGGCCGGTGTAGCAAAGCTCGCGGGCGTGGTCATCACGCACCAGGCCGCGCATCAGCGCCACGCCGGCCATGTCGGGCACCAGGCCCCACTTGATCTCCATCACGCTCATCTTGACATCCGCGGTGACCAGCCGGATGTCGGCGCCCAGCGCCAGTTGCAGGCCGCCGCCAAACGCCACGCCGTGCACCGCGGCGATCACCGGCACCGGCAGCTCGCGCCAGCCCAAGCCCAAAAACTGCGGCGAGTTGGCGATGCCGTGGGTGCGTGGCCGCAGGTCGCGCGTGCCGCCGGGCTCGCCGGCGCTGATCTTGGCCATGCGGCCCATGTCCAGCCCGGCACAAAAGGCCTTGCCCTCGCCGTGCAGCACCACCACCCGCAGGCCGGGCTCGGTCTTGAGCCGGGTAATAGTGGCGGCCAGCGCGTCGAACATCTCGAAGTCGAGCGCGTTCATCTTGTCGCCGCGCACCAGGCAGACATCGGCGACGCCGTGGGTATCGATCTCGATGCGGACGCGGTCATTCATCACTTGTCTCCCGGGCAGTCAATACTTGATTCTTGCAGCGCCAACACCCGCTTGCTGTCGCCAACGTGCGGCCAGGCTGGGGCCGAGGGCAGCGGCCAGCCCATAGCGACGGCAGGCGCGGACCAGGGGCGCATGGCTTTCATGCGGAGTCGTAGCGTGGCGCGCGCTTTTCCAGAAACGCGGTCAGCCCCTCCTTGAAGTTGCCGTCGCGCGTGGCCAGCATCTGGTTGCGGTCTTCCATCGCCATCACAGCCTCCATGCTGTTGCCGTCGATGGCGTGGCCCAGCGCCTCCTTGGTCAGGCTCAGGCCGAGCGGCGTGGCGTTCAACATCTCCTGGGCCAGGTTGCGGGCCTCCACTTGCAGCTCGTCCCAGGGTGCGACGCAGCTGACCAGGCCGAGCTGGTAGGCGCGCTGGGCGCTCATGAAACGGCCGGTCATCAGCATCTCGGCCGCCACCGACGCGCCCACCATGCGCGGCAGGAAGTAGCTCACGCCCATGTCGCAGCCAGTCAGTCCGATCTTGATGAAGGCGGCGTTGAAGCGGGCCTCAGGCGTGGCGATGCGGATGTCGCTGGCCAGCGCCAGCGCCAGGCCGCCACCACTGGCCGAGCCTTGCACCACGCTGATGACCGGCTGCGGGCAGCGCCGCATTGCCAGCATGATGTCCTTGATGCTGTACTGCGTGGCCAGGCTGTCGTCCAGCGTCTTGGCCTGGCCGCTGCCCATGATGTCCGCGGTGTGCTTCAGGTCCAGCCCGGCGCAGTAGGCCCGGCCGGCGCCTTGCAGCACCACCACACGCAGGTCCTTGCGGCGTGGCAGTGCCTGGAAGTAGAGGCGCAGCGCATCGACCAGCGCCGGGTTCATCGCGTTCAGGCGCTCGGGCCGGTTCATCGTCAGCCAGGCCACGCCGTCGCACTCGTCGATCAGCAGCGGGGTTTCAAGGTCGGTGGTCATCACAAGGCCCTGGAGATGACTTCTTTCATGATTTCACTCGTGCCGCCGTAGATGCGCTGCACCCGGGCGTCGGCGTACATGCGGGCGATCAGGTACTCGTTCATGAATCCGTAGCCACCAAACAGTTGCAGGCATTCGTCCAAGACCTTGCCTTGGGTCTCGCTGGCCCAGAGCTTGGCCATCGACGCGGTGGCGGTGTCGAGCTTGCCGGCCACCAGTTGCTCGACGCAGCGGTCGATGAAGGCCCGGCCGACCTGGATTTGCGTCGCCACCTCGGCCAGCTTGAAGCGGGTGTTCTGCAGGTCGGCGATGGGTTTGCCAAAGGCCTTGCGCTCGCGCACATAGTCCAGCGTGGCCAGGTAGGCGCCCTCCATGCCGGCCAGCGCGGTGATGCCGATGATCAGCCGCTCATACGGCAAGTCGCCCATCAGCTGGTAAAAGCCCTGGCCCACCGCGCCGCCCAACAGGTTGGCCGCCGACACGGTGACATCGTCGAAAAACAGCTCCGACGTGTCCTGCGATTTCATGCCCAGCTTGTCCAGCACCCGGCCGACCCGGAACCCCGTGCAGCCTTCGGTCTCGACGATCAGGATCGAGGTGCCGCGTGCGCCCTGGGTCGGGTCGGTCTTGCAGACCACCAGCACCACGCCGGCCAGCAAGCCGTTGGTGATGAAGGTTTTGCTGCCGTTGATCACAAACTCATCGCCCTTGGCACCGCTGCGCTTTTCAGCCCGGGTACGTATGCCTTGCAGATCGCTGCCGGCGCCGGGCTCGGTCATCGCGATCGCGCCCACCAGCTCACCCCGTGCCATGCGGGGCAGGTAGCGTTGTCTCTGGTCCTCGGTGCCGTGGTTCAGAAAGTAGTGCGCGACGATGGTGTGCACCGAGTTGCCCCAGCCGCTGATGCCGCGGCGGGCGCATTCCTCGTACAGCACCGCCTCATGGCGAAAGTCGCCACCGCCGCCGCCCCAGGTCTCGGGGATGTCGGTGCACAGCAGGCCGAGTGCGCCGGCCTTGCGCCAAAGCGCCATGCCGACGTTGCCACGCTCGCGTGCGGCGGCATCGTCGGGCAGCAGTTCATCCTGGACAAAACGCGAGCAGGTGTCGCGCCAGCGGTCCAGGTCTTCGTCGGTCCAGCTGCGGGTGAAGGTCAAGGGCATGGGGTGTCTCCGGTAAACCAGTGGAAGGATTGCAGCGCGGCGCGCAGCGCGGGCGGCAAAGGTGCGGCGCCGGGTGCACCGGCGGGATCGGTATAGACCATCACGCAGTCGGCCGTCGCCTGCAGGGATTTGCCGTCGAACATCGCCACCCGCAGCACTGCCGAGCTGCGCCCGGTGTGGGTGACGGCCGAGGCCAGCGTCCAGTGCGCGGGCGGTGCCCGGTGGTGGACCCAGTGCAGGTCGATGCGGGCCACCACCAGGCTGACCCAGTCGCGTTCCGGGTGGCCACCGGCGGCGGCAAAGGCGGCCTTGAGCAGGGCCGCGCGGGCCTGC
>JBBRZR010000539.1:0-3262 GCA_038236495.1 Burkholderiales bacterium | reverse complement strand
GCTGGCGCTGCGCTGTCGGGCTCACGGTCGGCATGGGCGACCGCCGGGCTTTGCTCGTCCGGCACCTCATCGTCGATCCAGGGCGGCGGCTCTTGCGCGCTGACCGCCCGCGCCGGCGCGGGCGGACTGAAACGCATGGGCATGGGCATGGGCGTTGGCGTTGGCATTGGCGTTTCGACAGCTGACAGCCCAGGGGCGGCCCGTGTTGCTGCACCGTCCGCTGCACCGTTGGCTGCCAAGTTGGCGGCCCCAGTCAGCGGCGCCGGTGAACGCGCTGTTACCAGCGCCGCAGCAGGCGGTGTTGGCGCAACGGCCCCAGCGGTGCGCACCCCGACCGGGCTGGCCTCAGGCACCGGCACCGGCAGCGGCAGCGGCGTGAGCGCGGGCAGCCCGGCCGGCCGCACCGCCGCCGTGCTGCGGGCCTCGCGCGGCGCCGCCACCAGCGACGCGGCACGCGCTGCGCCGGTCGCCGCCGGGGCCGAACCGGCCGGCGCAAAGGCCAGCAAGCGCAACAGCACCATGGTCAACGCGGCGTACTCGTCGGACAGCAGGCTCAGCTCGGCGCGCCCATGCACGACGATGCTGTAGAGCAGCTGGGTCTCGTCAGCGGGCAAATCAGCGGCCAGCGTGCGGGCGCCCAGCGTGTCCGGATCGGTCTCGTCGAGCGCACCGGGCACCGCCTGCTCCACCGCCATCTGCTGCAGCAGCGACGCCATTTCTTCCAGCGTGCCGGCGGCCGACAGGCCGAACTGGCGCAGCGCATCCACCGTGGCCAGTACCGCCGCGCCGTCGCGACGGGTCAGCGCGCCGACCAGCGCGCTGGCGTGGCTGCGGTCCACCGTGCCCAGCATGCTGCGCACGCCGGCCTCGTCCAGGCTGCCGGCACCAAACGCGATCGCCTGGTCGGTCAGCGACAGCGCATCGCGCATCGAGCCCCGCGCCGCCCGCGACAACAGCCGCAGCGAGCCGGCGTCCGCCGCCACACCCTCGGCCTGCAGCACCTGCTGCAGGTGTTGCTGCACCGTCTCGGGCGCCATCGGCCGCAGGTTGAACTGCAGGCAGCGGCTCAGCACCGTCGGCAGCATCTTCTCGGGGTCGGTGGTGGCCAGCACGAACTTGAGGTAGTCGGGCGGCTCCTCCAGCGTCTTGAGCAGGGCGTTGAAGGCGTCCTTGGTGAGCTGGTGCGCCTCGTCGATCATGAACACCTTGAACCGGCCGACGCTGGGCTTGTAGGCCGCGCGCTCGATCAGGTCGCGGATCTCGTCGATGCTGCGGTTGCTGGCGGCGTCGAGCTCGATGTAGTCGATGTAGCGGTCGGCGTCGATCTCGGTGCAGGCCTGGCAGACACCGCAGGGGTGGGCGGTGACGCCACCGCTGCCGTCGGGCCCGGTGCAGTTCAGGCTCTTGGCCAGGATGCGGCTGACGGTGGTCTTGCCGATGCCCCGGGTGCCGGTAAACAGGTAGGCATGGTGCAAGCGGCCGCTGGTCAACGCGTTGCTCAGCGCCTGCACCACATGCGACTGGCCCACCATCTGATCAAAGCTGCGGGGCCGGTATTTGCGGGCCAGGACGACGTGACTCATGGCTTCATTCTACCGGCCGACCCGGCCGCAAGCGGCCCGCCAGCCCGGCGTGGACGGCCCTGCCGGCGACGGGCAAGGGTGCAGGGTGAAGGTGCTGTTGCTGGCGTTGCAACTCGCCTCGCCGCCAGGCGGCTCGCGGATAATCCAGGCCATGAGTGCCTCGTCAACGCCGCCCCGTCCGGCATCCCACCCGTCCAACCCCGACACCCTCAGCTACGAACAGGCGGGAGTCAACTACGACCTGATCGACCCACTCAAGATCAGTGCGCAGCGGGCGGCGGCGGCCACGGCCGTGCACCTGGCCGGCCACGGCTTCAGCGAAATCCTGGCCTCGCGCGGCGAATCGGCCTACGTGGTGGATGTAGGGCCGTTCTACATCGCGTCGATCGTCGAATGCCTGGGCTCCAAGGCACTGGTGGCCGATGAGATGGCCACACTCACCGGCCGCAGCTGGTATGCCGGTATCGCGCAGGACACCATCGCGATGGCGGTCAACGACCTGATCACCGTCGGCGCCACACCGCTGGTGGTGCAGGCCTACTGGGCCGCGGGGGGCTCGGACTGGTTTGGCAACGGTGAGCGTGCGCAAGCCCTGGTCGCCGGCTGGAAGGCGGCCTGCGACGCCTGCAAGGTGGCCTGGGGCGGCGGCGAGACCCCGGCGCTGGCCGGCATCGTCGAGGCCGGTCGCATCGACCTGGCGGCATCCTGCACCGGGCTGATCAACCCGAAAGAACGCTTGAGCGTGGGCGACAAGCTGGCCGCGGGTGATGCCATCGTGCTGCTCGATTCCAGCGGCATCCATGCCAACGGCCTGAGCCTGGCGCGCAAGCTGCTGGAACGCCTGCCCGGCGGCTGGTTGACCGAGATCGACCCGATCAACCACCCCGGCCTGCGCTACGGCGAGGCGCTGCTGGCGCCCACCACCCTGTACTCGCCGGTGACCGAGGCGCTGTGGGCCGGCGGCATCGTGCCGCACTACTGCGCCAACATCACCGGCCACGGCTGGCGCAAATTGTTGCGCCACCCGGGCCAGTTCACCTACCGCATCCACACCGTGCCGCCGGTCAGCCCGGTGCTGCAGTTCATCCAGCGCCATGCCGGGCAGGATGACCGCGAGGCCTACAGCACGCTCAACATGGGCGCTGGTTTTGCCATCTTTGTGGCACCCGCTGACGCCGCGCGCACCGTGGCCATCGCCCAGGGCCTGGGCATCGGCGCCCGGGTGGCCGGCGCGGTCGAGGCCGGCGACAAGCAGTTGCTGATCGAGCCGCTGGGCATCCGCTTCGGCGACGACGACCTGCGGCTGCGCTGAGCAGCGATTGACCATGGGACGGCGACCCGCTTCAAACGCCCTGACCAGCGCCGGTGCGGGTGTGGCGGCGGTGGTGGAGACGGGCGCCCTGAGAACGCACCTCGAGGCCTTGACGACACTCGCGGTGCTGGGCCTGATCGGCCTGATGGGTCTGACGGGCCTGGCCGGCTGCGCCAGCCCGCTGGAGCGCAGCCCCCCGCCACCGTCGAGTTTTCGCATCGCGCCGGACAACACGCCGCTGGGCGGCTTGGCCGCGGCCAACCAGGTGCCGGCCGGCCGCTCGGGTTTCCGGCCGCTGCTGATATCCGGCATCGCGCTGCAGACGCGGCTGAACCTGATCAACACCGCCCGGGTCGGCGTCGATCTT
>JBBRZR010000538.1:0-3281 GCA_038236495.1 Burkholderiales bacterium | reverse complement strand
GCCTCGGTCTCGCGGTTGGGTGACGCGACCGAGCCGGCGTCGAGGTGGTCCCGGCCGATCACGATAGGCGCCTTCAACTCACCCGACTTGACCATCGCGTTGAAGGCCAGCCCGGCGCGGTGGCGCTCGCCCAGCCCGATCCAGCAGATGCGCGCCGGCAAGCCCTGAAAGGCAATGCGCTCGGCCGCCATGTCCAGCCAGCGGTGCAAGTGGGCATCCTCGGGGAACAGCGCTTTCATCTTGGCGTCTGTCTTGCGGATGTCCTCCGGGTCACCCGACAAAGCCACCCAACGGAACGGCCCCCGGCCACGGCAGAACAGCGGCCGCACGTAAGCCGGCACAAAACCCGGGAAGTCGAACGCGTTTTTTACGCCCGCATCCAAAGCGACCTGGCGGATGTTGTTGCCGTAGTCCACCGTGGGCACGCCCAGGGCTTGAAAGTCCAGCATCGCCTGCACATGCAACGCGCAACTGCGGGACGCCGCCTGGCGCAGCGCGGCATGTTGGCTGCCGTCGGCCTGGGCGGCACGCCAGCCGTCCACCGTCCAGCCGCTGGGCAAGTAGCCGTTGACCAGGTCGTGGGCGGAGGTCTGGTCGGTCACCAGGTCGGGGCGTATGCCCCCTTGGTCCAGCGGCAAACGCGCGCGCCTTACCAACTCGGGCAGGATGTCGGCCGCGTTGCCCAGCAGGCCGATAGACACCGCTTTTTTCTCGGCGGTGTAGCGGGCAATGCGGGCCAGCGCGTCGTCCAGGTCGGTGGCCTGCTCGTCCAGGTAGCGGCTGCGCAGCCGAAAGTCGATACGGCTTTGCTGGCACTCGATGTTGAGCGAGCAGGCCCCGGCAAAGGTGGCGGCCAGCGGCTGCGCACCGCCCATGCCGCCCAGACCGGAGGTGAGGATCCAACGACCGTCCCAGTGGCCTGCGCGCGCACCAGCGCCGGGCCGCCCCAAGCCGGGCGCCGTCCCCTCGGGGGACCGACCGCCGCCTGCGGCGGGCGAGGGGCTGACAGGGTAGTGCTGGCGGCCGGCCTCGACGAAGGTCTCATAAGTACCCTGCACGATGCCCTGGCTGCCGATGTAGATCCAGCTGCCAGCCGTCATTTGGCCGTACATCATCAAGCCCTTGCGGTCGAGCTCGTCGAAGTGCTCCCAGGTCGCCCACTTGGGCACCAGGTTGGAGTTGGCGATCAGCACCCGCGGTGCATCGACATGGGTGCGGAACACACCCACCGGCTTGCCCGACTGCACCAGCAGCGTCTCGTCATCGCCTAGCGTTTTCAGGCTGGCCAGGATGGCCTCGAAACAATCCCAGTTGCGGGCCGCCTTGCCGATGCCGCCGTAGACCACCAGCGCCTCGGGGTTCTCGGCCACCTCGGGGTCGAGGTTGTTTTGCAGCATGCGGTAGGCGGCTTCGGTCAGCCAGCTGCGGCAGGCGATCGTGGTGCCACGTGGCGAGCGCACCACCCGGGGCTGGGCGTGACGGACTGGGCTGGGCGAACTGGCGACGGCGGTGGCGTCATCAGCAACAGCGGCGGGCAGTGTCGGTTGGGACAGATCGGTCATGCAGGCCTCGTCAAGGTCAGTCGATAACGCTGAACTCTACTTGTCTAGACAAGCGCAGACAAGCAGGTTGACATCGGGGTTTGCACTGATCGGCAAGGCCGGCAGCGCAACTTGTCTAGACAGGCGCATGCAAGTACCATTCCCGCATGAGTTCGCCTCCCAGCCCGCGCCGCAAGACCGCCCTGGCGCCGTTTGCCCTGGTCAAGCAGCACCTGATGGGCGATCTCTCACTTGGCCGCTGGCCGCCCGGCACGCTGATGCCGTCCGAGGCCGCACTGGTGGCGCAGTTCGGCGTCAGCCGCATGACAGTGAACCGGGCGCTGCGCGAGCTGCAAACCGAGGGCTTCATCGACCGGGTGCAGGGTGTGGGCACCTTTGCGGCGCAAGCGCACCGGATGTCGTCCACCCTGACGGTGCGTGACCTGCACGAGGAGATCGAGGCCCGCGGCCACCACCACCATGCCGTGGTGCACCTGGTGCGTGAGGAGACCGCCCCACTGGCCCTCGCCCAACAACTCGGCCTGGCCGAGGGTGCGCCGGTCTACCACTCGCTGATCGTTCACCACGACAACGGCCAGCCGCTGCAGTGTGAAGACCGCTATGTCAATCCCGCCTGGTCGCCCGGCTACCTGAGCGTCGATTTCAGCCAGATCACACCCACCCAGCACCTGCTGCAGGTGGCGCCCTGGTGGGACGCGCAGTACACCATCGAGGCCAGCACCGCGACGGCGCAAGAAGCGGGCTTGCTGGGTATAACCGCCACCGACCCTTGCTTGGTGCTGGTACGCCGCACCAGCAGCCGGGGTGTGCCGGTGACGCTGGCGCGGCTGGTGCATCCGGGTGGGCGATACCAGCTGGAGGGGGCCTTCAGCCGATGAGCACGCCCCAGTTGATCCGCTGCGACGATGTCTTGGCGCAGCCTTGGCGCAACGGCGGCGGCCTCACCCGAGAACTGCTGGCCTGGCCGCCAGCGCCGGATTGGCGCTTGCGCCTGAGCGTGGCCGACATCCAGGCCGACGGACCTTTTTCGCGGTTTGAAGGTGTGCAGCGCTGGTTCGTCGTGCTGGACGGTGTGGGTGTCAGCTTGCACATCGCCGGCCAGCCGCACCACCTGACACCCGCCAGTGCGCCGCTGTGCTTTTCGGGCGATGCGCCCACCGAATGCCGATTGATCGATGGCCCGACCCGCGACCTGAACCTGATGCTGCGTGGCTGTGCGGGCGGCCTGGCAAGCGTCGTGCCCCACCAGCCTTGGCCTGGCGACACCGCGCCCTGCGGCCTGTTCGCGGCAGCGGCCGGCCAGTGCCGGGTACATGGTCGCACCCACGCCGTGCCGCCGATGTCGCTGCTGTGGTTTGGCCCGTCGCCTGGCCCTTTGACCTTTGCCGGCGACGGTGCGGACCGAACCCGCGCCTGGTGGATCTGGGCCAACCTCGACGACAGCGCGACCCCTGGACCCGAAGCCCCGACAACCTCATCCACCTCAACATGATCACCCTCTGGCGCAACGCCCACCTGACCACGCTGGCAGGCCCCGGCGGCTGGGGCAGCATCCCCCGCGGCGCGCTGCTGACCGAAGGCGACAGCTTGCGCTGGGTCGGTGCCGAGACCGACCTGCCCGCCGGCCTGCAACCGGACGCCGAGCACGGTCTGGACGGCGCGCTGGTCACGCCCGGGCTGGTCGATTGCCACACCCACCTGGTCTATGGCGGCCAACGT
>JBBRZR010000537.1:0-3292 GCA_038236495.1 Burkholderiales bacterium | reverse complement strand
GACGGGTTTGAGTGTCGTCACAGGCGCCAGCGCAGTGCGTCGCGGCTGGCTGGGTGCGACGATGCGCAGAGCCACCCAGCCACCCACCGGCACCAGCAGCGCGGCCACCGCCGCACCCAGCAAGGCGCCCGAGGCGGCCTGCCAGGCTTGCGGCAGCATGGCGGCCAGGGTCTGGCCCAGGCCCTGGCCCAGCATCGCGCCAACCCCCACGGCAGCACCGGCAGCCGCCAGCAAGGCCCAACGATGGCGGCGTTGTTGGGCCACTGCATCGGGGTCGGCAGGTGGCATCTCGGGGCGTGAATTTGGCGTCATGGCACGGGCAGCAAAGTTCGATCCATTCGACCACAAAGCCCGGCCGGCGGGTTGACCGACACGGGCGCCCGGCCCCCCGCGAACGTGTGTTTTGCAGCGGCTTTGCCACCCGCCTGCAGGCGCTGGCCGCGAGCAGCCGGACCCCACCCACTCTTGCCCGACATCAAGGCAATAGACGCGGCGCTGCGGGAAACTTTGGTGGCGAAATGGACTGAAGGAGACAAAACCATGACCCCGCCCCGCGTGATTCCCTCCATCGAAGCGGCGGTGGACGCCGTGCTCGACGCCGTGCCCGGCGACATCGTTCTCGGCATCCCGCTGGCCATCGGCAAGCCCAACCCGTTTGTCAATGCGCTGTACCGCCGCATCAAGGCCAACCCATTGCGCCGGCTGACCATCGTGACCGCGCTGTCACTGGAAAAGCCGGTCGGCAAGAGTGACCTGGAGCGGCACTTCCTGGAGCCGCTGGTCGAACGGGTGTTTGGCGACTACCCCGATCTGGACTACGTCAAGGACGGCAGGGGTGCTGGCCTGCCGGCCAACATCAACGTGTGCGAATTTTTCATGAAGACAGGCGACTACCTGGGCAACCCGGTGGCGCAGCAAAACCATATCTCGACCAACTACACCTTTGTCGCCCGCGACATGCTGCTGCAGGGCATGAACGTGATCGCGCAGGCGGTGGCCGAGCGCGGCCAAGGCGACGACTGGCGGCTGTCGATGAGCAGCAACCCGGACGTGGCGTTCGAGATCTTCGAGAAGTTTGCAGCCGAGGGCCAGCCGCTGCTCAAGGTGGCGGTGGTCAACCACCAGATGCCGTTCATGCCCAATGGCGCCGAGGTGTTGCCCGGGCTCTACGACATCGTCGTCACCGACCCGGCCGCCACGCACCGGTTGTTCGGCCCGCCCAACGCCAAGGTCAGCACCGCCGACTACGCCATCGGCCTGCATGCCAGCAGCCTGGTGGCCGACGGGGGCACCTTGCAGATCGGCATCGGCTCGCTGGGTGACGCGATCGCGCAGGCCCTGATCGTGCGGGATCACCACGGCACCGAGTACCGGACCATCCTGGCCAGCCTGTGCCCGGACGGCCTGGGTGATGGGCCTCTGGCGCCGGGCGGCGCGGCAATCCGGCGTGAGCTGGGCCGCTTCGACCGCGGCCTGTACGGCTGCTCGGAGATGTTTGTCAACGGCTTTCTCAAGCTGATCGAGGCCGGCATCATCCGCCGCGAGGTGTTTGCCGACACGGTGCTGCAGCATTTGCTCAACCGCGGAGCAATCGCTGACGAGACCGTCACCCCGCTGATGCTGCACACCTTGTGGGAGGCCGGCCGCATCCACAGCCCGCTCACCGTGGACGATATCGGCTTCTTGACCCGCTTCGGCATCTTCAAGCCCGGCGTCACCATAGACGGCAACAGCCTGATGCTGGAGGGCGTGCCGCTGCTCAACGACCTGGCGGGTGATGCCCCCTTCGACGCCATTGCCAAGCTGCTGCTGGGCACAAGGCTGGCCGGCGGCATCTTCATGACCGGCGGATTTTTTCTGGGGCCGAACGATTTTTACGAGCGGCTGCGCAGCATGCCGCCACAGGAGCTGGCGCACATCGACATGACGCGCATCGACTTCATCAACCAGATCTACAGCGAAAAGTCCGGCGATGGCGCACTTAAAAAAGCCCAGCGCCACAAGGCGCGCTTCATGAACACGACGATGATCGTCACGCTGCTGGGCGCGGCGGCCAGTGACGCGCTGGAGTCGGGCGAGGTGGTGTCGGGCGTGGGCGGGCAGTACAACTTCGTGGCGATGGCCCATGCCATCCCGGACGCCCGCTCCATCCTGATGCTGCGCGCCACCCACGACAACCAGGCCGGCTTGCGCAGCAGCATCGTCTGGAGCTACGGCAACGTCACCATCCCACGCCACCTGCGCGATATCGTGATCACCGAATACGGCGTGGCCGACCTGCGTGGCCAGGCCGACGCTGAGGTGGTGCGGCGGTTGATCGCCGTGGCCGACTCGCGCTTCCAGCCGCAACTCATCAAAGAGGCACAAGCCCACGGCAAGCTGCCGGCCGACTATGTGCTGGCGGCGCGCTACTGCCAGAACCTGCCCGCCGCGCTGGACGCCAAATTGCACCCCTGGAGCCAGGCCGGGCTGCTGCCGGCGTTTCCGTTCGGCACCGACATGACGGCCGACGAGATGCACATCGTGACCGCACTCAAGCGCATGAAGCGCGTCACCCAGCACCCGGTCGAACTGGTGACCCTGGCCGTCAAGAGCCTGTGGGACGGCAAGGACGCGCCGCACGCCTACCTGGAGCGGCTGGGGCTGGACGAGGCCACCAGCTTCAAAACGATGTTCCTACGGCGGCTGTTCGTGGGCAATCTGTAGTGCGCCACGGCTGGCGCCTTCACCCGGCCGATCGCCGGTGCGCGCAAGGCTGAGCGCCGCGCGCCGGCAGCATCAGGCTGGCGGTTATGGCCGTTGTGGCGGCGAGGCTGGCGGTTCCGGCGGGGTTTCAGCCGGCAGCCCACGGGCTGTCACCGCCGTCAACGCCAGCAGCCGGCGTTCGGCCCGCACCAGGTTGCGGCTGTAGTTGGCCGCCAGCAGCTCGATCAGGTGAAAGCCGAACGCCGGGTGCTGGTAGAACAGCTGGCGCACCGTGCTTTCGTGGATCTCCAGCACGGTGCAAGCGGTGACACACCGCAGCGTGTGGGTGCGCAAGCCGTCGGGTGAAAACAGCGCCACCTCGCCAAAGATGTGGCCCAGGCCCAGCGGCTCGCCGATGTCGGCCAGCTCCATGCGGCCATCGGCCAGCAAAAACAGGTGCTCGGCGGTGTCGCCCTTGGAAAACAGCACCTGGCCGGCCTTGAGCCGGCGCGACACCATGTGCGGCCGCAGCCACAGCGTGGCCAGATCGGCCGCGGCGGCGGCGCGGTGCACCCGGCGCGACAGGCGGGTGACCTCGATGGCGCGG
>JBBRZR010000536.1:0-3293 GCA_038236495.1 Burkholderiales bacterium | reverse complement strand
GTCTGCATCACGCCGGCCAGCAGGGTGTAGACCTCTGTCCAGGCCGCTTCGACCTGGGGTGTGAAGTGCGGCCCCAGGCCCAGCGCCAGGGTGGCCAACAGCGCCGCACCCACGGTGGCGTAGTGGCGGTCGGCCACCCCGTAACCCTGGTGGCGCCGGCCCAGCGCCTGCAGCACGGGCAGCAGCGTGGGCAGGTCGTGCAGCTTGGCCACCGCCGCGCCGATCATCTGCATCAGCTTGTGGCCCTGGGCGGCCATGTCACCCCTGAACAGCGGCTGGAGTGCGGGGTCGCGCGTGAACAGCTCGCGGTAGAACAGCGCGGCGGCCTGCACTTCGATGGGTTTGACTTGGGACCAGCTCTGCTGGACGGCCTGGATGGTGAGTGGGTTCATGGCGGTGGCGATAAGGGGTTGGGGATGAGGGTGGCGGACAGGGTTTGCGGACGGACGCGGAAAAAAGGAACGGCAGTGCTGCGGGCGTTACCGGCCGCCAGCGCGGCGCGATGCACGGGTCGCGCCAACCGCGGCGAGCAAGGCCAGCAGCACCAACGCCGGGCTGCCCGGCTCGGGCACCCGGTTGCCGGCGTCCACGGTCAGCACATAGGTGCTGGCGTCGAAGCCGCTTTGACCCAGGATGTTGTAGGCCGCCGCATCGCCGTCACCGGCGGTGCCCAGCAGCACATCGCCGAGGTGCCCGTTGAAGGCGGCGTACTGGTCGCGGTAGAGCAGGCCATCGACCAGCAACTGCACATCGCGCAGGTGGGCCGACGAATTGGCCAGGATGTCGGCGAGCGGCCGGAAGTAGTCGAAGTGCAGGTAATACGCCGCCGCATCGGACGCAAAGCCCAGGTGGGCGTTGGTGCGGGCGTTGGTGGCGGTGGATCCCGTGCCTTCCAGGTCATTGGCCAGGTCGAAACTCAGCTGCGCCACGCTGGCACCGGCCACCAGGCTGCTCACATCCAGCGCGTGGTGCTCCCAGGCCCCCGGGTTGCTGTAGTTGCCCAAGTCCGGCAGCGCCGTGTAGCTGGCGGGCAGCGGTGTGGCGCCGGCCAGGGCGGGCAGCAGCGCGGCGGCGACGGCCATCGCGCTGGTGGCCAGCACGGCGGCGGCGCTGCGCAAGCGGCGGCCGGCGTCGGGACGGGGTCGGCGGGGGTTGGCGGCCAGATCGGTACAAGGCGTCATGTGGGTTGTCATGTCAGGCATTCAGCGGCTTGGGGGGGAGGCGGGGCATCGGCATATCAGTCGTTGGACGCAGCGCCCACGCTCTCGACCGGCGTGATCGGCGTGGCATCAAAAGGCGCTTGCGGCGCCGGCCAGGCCGATGCCGTCACGGACGGCGCGTCCAGCGCGGTGGGCTGGGCTGGTGGCAGGCCGCAGGCGGCGATCTGCATCAAGAGGGCAATGGACAACAGGAATCGGGTCATGGCATCGGGTCCTTCAGGGGTGGGCGCTTGGCCGGTGGCAGGCGGCTGGAGATCCCGCCGTCAACACCCTGAACTCTAGGAACCGGCGCCTGCGCCGTCGTCACGAAAGGGTCCTGCTTCGGTCTTGTCCGGTGGCAGGTGTTAGCCTTTGCGCGGTGTCCCAGTGCCACCGTCAACCCGCCTAGACCTCGCCTTGACCCCACCCTACCTATCCCGGCTGTTGGCTTGGCTGAAATCCTGGCTGAAACCGCGGCCGGCCCCGAACCCGGAGCGTCAACGCGCGCTGGACCTGATCGCCGCGATCGATGCCGGCGGGCTGCCGCTGCACCCGGCCCGGGTCAACCACATCGCCCGTGGGCTGGGGCTGGAGGTGTCGACCCGGGCCAAGGTGGACGACACGGTGTTGCGTATCCGGGCCGCACTGCAGCGCTAGCCCAGTCAGCGCAACAAACACCGCACTCCCTGTGTTTACAGCGACCCGGCGTGCCGGTGCGCGGCCACCCAGGCCGCCTATGGCACAACCCGACAGCCGGGTCGCCGGGACCACCCGGCTTGCCAGGCAAGCCAAAAGCGAGGCGCTATCGCACGGCTTTCAACAGATGCGGGGTATCGGCGTACTGCGGCTGTTGCTGGCGGGCAGCGCGTTTGCGGCCGGCAAGGGCCAGCCAGCAGGCCGATGCACTGACATCCACCGAGTCGGCGTTGGCGCGCGCCACGGCGCTGGAGGACGCAGAAACCTTCACGCTGACCAAAAACGGCGTGGCCGCAGGCCTGGCCGTGGGTGGCTCGAAGTTCTGGAAGGACAGGGAGCTCAAACGAGCCTGGCCGGGGGCGCTGCAGCGCAGTGCCCCCGGCCAGGCTCAGCGCCAGCCGGCTCAGCGGTAAAAAGCTTCGACCTTGCCCTTGAGTTGCAAGGTCATGGGCTGGCCCTTGCGGTTCACGGCCTTGCCTGCGGGCACCTTGATCCAGCCCTCGCTGATGCAGTACTCCTCGACATCGACACGGTCGCGGCCATTGAAGCGGATGCCGATGTCGTGCTCGAACACGCCGGCGACATGGTGCGGGCTGCGCGGATCGACCGACAAGCGGTCGGGCAAGGGAGGCTGGACGGATTGCTGGGGCAGCGGGGCGGCTTCGGTCATGGCATTCTCATTTCAGGACGGCTCAATCGGGCATCGGGGTAGACGGACTCGGAGCCTGAGAGTTTTTCGGGCGCGACCGAGCAGCGCGCTCGAAAGGCGTCCGGTCTAGGCGCAAAGCGCAGCCATAGCGGGCTATGGCGAGCATTTGCAACGACGACTGGGCGTCTTTGAGCGTGATGAGCGGGCATGAACGAAAGACGCTCAGGCTCTCAGCCTTGAAGGCCGGCAAACACATGCTGCACGTCTTCACTGGCGTCCAGCGCAGCCAGGAAGGTCTCCACCTCCTCCAGCTGCTCGGCATCCAGGCTGGCCGGATCCACCGGATTCTTGGGCTTGTAGCCCAGCTTGGCCGACAGCACCTGGAAGCCTTGCGCGGGCAGCGCGCGGCTGACCAGGTCCAGGTCGGCGGGGTCGGTCAGGAACACCGTGACGCCGTCCTCGCCGGGCTCGAAATCCTGGGCGCCGGCCTCGATCGCGGCCAGCTCAGGGTCGGCACCAGCCGTCGCGGGCTCGGCTTCGATCATGCCGACATGGTCAAAATCCCAGGCCACCGAGCCGGACGTGCCCAATTGGCCCTTGCGGAACAGCACCCGCATCTCGGACGCGGCGCGGTTGACGTTGTCGGTCAGGCACTCGACCATCACCGGCACGCGGTGCGGCGCAAAGCCCTCGTACAGCGCATGCTCGAAGTGCACCGCCTCGCCGGTCAGCCCCGCGCCCTTTTTGAT